>JBAUTW010000369.1:0-6087 GCA_049582365.1 Burkholderiales bacterium
GCGCGCGGCGAGGTGGCGCCGAGCGCGCGCAGTACGTCAATCGCAAGAGAGCGCATGCCCGAAGTATATGAGATCAACCCGCGCCGAAGGCGAAATCACGTCCCGGCGCGGCCGCGAACAGCGCGCGCGTGTATTCGTGCCGCGGACTGCCGAAGACCTGCAGTGCGGGACCCTGCTCGACGATGCGGCCATGCGACATCACCGCGACATGGTCGCACACTTGCGCCGCGACGCGCAGGTCGTGGGTGATGAACAGCATCGCCAGGTTCAGCCGGGCGCGGATTTCCTCGAACAGTGCCAGCACCTGCGCCTGGACCGAGACGTCGAGCGCGGAAACCGCCTCGTCGGCGATCAGCAGCTCGGGCTCCATTGCCAGCGCGCGCGCGATGCAGATGCGCTGGCGCTGTCCGCCGGAGAACTGATGCGGGTAGCGGTTCAGCACGCCGGGGTCCATGCGCACCAGCTGCATCAGGCGGCGCGCCCTTTCGAGCGCCTCGCGCCGCGACAGGCCGTAATTGCGCGGCCCCTCGATGATCGCTTCGCCCACCGTGCGGCGCGGGTTGAGCGAGCGGTACGGGTCCTGGAACACGATTTGCACTTTGCGCCGCAGCGGGCGCAGCGCGGCGCGCGACCGGACGGCGATCTCCTCGCCGCCGAGGAGGATTTCGCCGCCGCTCGGGTCGATCAGGCGCACGATGCAGCGCGCCACGGTCGACTTGCCCGATCCCGACTCGCCCACGATGCCGAGCGTCTGGCCGCGCCGGATCTCGAGCGTGACGTCCTCGGCCGCGCGCACCTCGCGTCGGCCGGAGAACCAGCCGCGGTCGACATAGGTCTTCGACAGGCCGCGCGTTTCCAGCACCAGCGGGGCGGAGGGGTCGGCACTGCGCCCCTGCGGATGGACCTTCGGCACCGCCGCGATCAGCATCCTGGTGTAGGAGTGCTGAGGCCGTCTCAGCACCTCGATCTTCGGTCCGAGCTCGACCATCTCGCCCAGGCGCAGGACCGCGACGCGGTGCGCGATCTCGGCCACGACGCCGAAGTCGTGCGTGATGAACAGCACGCCCATGCCGTGGCGCGCCTGCAGCTCCTGAATCAGCTTCAGGATCTGCGCCTGCGTCGTGACGTCGAGCGCGGTGGTCGGTTCGTCGGCGATCAGCAGGACCGGTTCCAGCACCAGCGCCATCGCGATCACGATACGCTGGCGCTGGCCGCCCGAGAGCTGATGCGGATACGAGGCGACGATGCGCTCCGGATCCGGCAGCGCGACTTCGCGCACCATGTCGAGGATCTTCGTCCGTCGCGCGGCGGGCGAGAGGCGCGTGTGCTGACGCAGCACCTCGTCGATCTGCGCGCCGCAGGTCATGACCGGGTTGAGCGCGGTCATCGGCTCCTGGAACACCATCGACATGCGCGTGGCGCGCAGCGCGCGCAGCCGCTCGGCGCCCAGCGTCACCACGTCTTCGCCCTCGAGCAGGATGCTGCCGCCGGTGACCGGCAGCGACGGCGGCAGCAGGCCCATCAGCGCCTGGGCGATGACCGACTTGCCCGAGCCCGACTCGCCCACCAGGCAGACGATCTCGCTCCGCTCGACGCTGAACGAAACGCGCTCGACCGCGCGCCGGCGATCGCCGCCCGCGGGCAGCGCAACGGAAAGGTCGCGCACCTCGAGCACCGCGCTCATACGCGTCTCGCCATCTTGGGATCGAGCGTGTCGCGCAGGCCGTCGCCGAGGATGTTCACCGCGAGCACCGTGAGCGCGAGGAACAGCCCCGGGAAGAAGACGTTGTGCGGATACTCGTTGAACTGGATCCGACCCTCGGCCATGATGTTGCCCCAGGTCGGGATGTCGGGCGGCAGGCCGACGCCGAGGAACGACAGGATCGACTCGAGCAGGATCGCCGAGGCGCAGATATAGGTGCCCTGCACGATCAGCGGCGCGATGGTGTTGGGCAGAATGTGGCCGAACATGATCTTCCAGGTCGGCGTGCCGAGCGACACCGCCGCCTCGACGTACGGCTCCTCGCGGATCGACAGCACCAGGGAGCGAACCAGGCGCGTGACGCGCGGGATCTCGGGGATCGCGATCGCGATCACGACCGTCGTCAGGCTGCCGCGCCACAACGCCACCAGCGCGATCGCCACCAGGATGCCGGGGATCGCCATCAGCCCGTCCATGAAGCGCATCAGCACGCCGTCGAGCCAGCGCAGGTAGCCGGCGCCCAGCCCGGCGACGATGCCGAAAGCGAGCGCGAGCAAGGCCGCCAGCAGCCCCACGCTGAGCGACACCCGGGTGCCGTAGATCACCCGGCTGTAGATGTCGCGCCCGAACGAGTCCGAGCCCATGAGGAAGCGATGCGGGATGGTGTCGCCGTCGAGCGTGGTGATCCGGCCCGTCATGCCGGGCCGCAGGTCGCGGCTGCCGGCGTCGAACAGCGTCGGATCGACGGTGCCCAGATAAGGCGCGGCAAGCGCCACTGCAACCATCAGCGTCAGCACCGCGGCGCCGATGCGCACCGACCAGTTGCGCCGCAGCCGGCGCCAGGCCGACTCGTGTCGGCGCAGGTCCGCGGCTTCGACCGAGAGGGCGTCGGCGTCCATCAATAGCGGATGCGGGGATCGAAGATCACGTACGACAGGTCGATCAGCAGGTTGACCGCCACGTAGACGAAGGAGAAGAACAGGATCACGCCCTGGATGGTCGGGAAGTCGCGCGCCAGCACGGCGTCGACGGTGAGGCGGCCCAGCCCCGGGATCGCGTACACCGACTCCGTCACCACCACGCCGCCGATCAGCAGCGCCACGCCGATTCCGATCACGGTCACGATCGGCACCGCGGCGTTGGCGAGCGCGTGCGCGACCAGCACGCGCGATTCGGGCAGCCCCTTGGCGCGCGCGGTGCGGATGTAGTCCTCGCCCAGCGCCTCGATCATCGAGGCCCGCGTCACGCGCGCGATCAGCGCGATGTAGATCACCGACAGCGTGATCGAGGGCAGGATCAGGTGGCGCAGGAACGGCCAGAAGCCGTCGGCGAGCCTCTTGTAGCCCTGCACCGGCAGCCAGCCGAGCTTGAGCGAAACCACCCATATGAGGAGGTAGGCCAGCACGAACACGGGGATCGAGAAGCCGAGCACGGAAAAGCCCATCAGCGCGCGGTCGAACCAGCCGCCGAAGCGCCAGGCCGCGATCACCCCGAGCGGCACCGAGACCAGCACGGCGATGAGCAGCGTGAAGGTGGCCAGCGCAAGGGTCGGCTCGAGGCGCTGCGCGATCAGGTCGGTAACCTTGATCTTGAAGTAGAACGACTCGCCCAGGTCGCCGTGCAGAATGTGCGAGACCCAGATGCCGAACTGCACGATGATCGGCTTGTCCAGCCCGAGGCTGATGCGGATCTGCGCGATCTGGTCGCGGCTGGCCGCGTCGCCGGCCAGGATCGCCGCCGGATCGCCCGGGGTCAGGCGCAGCAGCAGGAACACGAGCACCGCGACGATCACCAGGACGGGGATCGTCGCGAGCAGGCGCCGGGCGATGAACTTGTACACGATGGCTCGAAAAAAAACGGCCCCGGGGGTCAGCCCGGAGCCGTCATGCTAGCGCAGCGGCTCAGTTCTTCTTCACGTTCCAGTAGAAGTCGCCCGGCCCGATCACCAGACCGGTAATGCCCTTGCGCAGCGCGACCGGGTTGATGTATTCCCCGAGCGGCGCGTGGGTGCCGAAGGCGAAGGCCTCGGCCTGGATCTCGGCGGCGAGCTTCTTGCGCTTGCCGAGATCCAGCTCGCGCGCGAACTGCGCCTTGAGCTGTTCGATCTTGGGATCGTCCGGCCAGCCGAACCAGGATGCCTTCTCGCCCTTGGTGTCGAGCGCCGCGTTGGACAGCGGGCTCCAGATGTCGGGCGCCACCCACGCGGTGCAGAACATGTTCCAGCCGCCCTGCGAAGGGGGATCCTTCTTGGCGCGGCGCGACACCAGCGTCTGCCAGTCCATCGCCTGCAGGTCGACCTTGAACCCGGCCTGGCGCATCAGCTGCGCGGCGACGTCGGGCAGCTTCTGGATCGCCGCCAGGTCGGTGGGTTTCATCAGCACCACCGGCGTGCCGTCGTAGCCCGAGGCCTTGAGCAGCTCGCGCGCCTTGCGCATGTTGGACTTGGCCATGATCTCGCTGCCGGCGGTGGTCGCGTAAGGCGTGTTGCAGGTGAACATCGACGCGCAGCTGTGGTAGTACTCTTTCACCCCGACCTGGGCCTGGAGGAAGGCTTCCTGGCGGAATGCGGCCAGCGCGGCGCGCCGCACCGCGGCCTTGTCGAACGGCGGGTGCAGGGCGTTGAAACGGCACATGTACTGGAAGCCCATCGGGTCGCGGTTGACGATCTCGACGCCTTTGATCTCCTTCAGCTGGCCGTAGCTCTCGAAGGCCGGGCGTTCGAGGATGTCGACCTCGCCCTTGGCCAGCGCGTTGACCTGCGACTGCGGGTCGCGCAGCGCGAGGTTGAACTCGACCCGGTCGACGTACACCCGCTTGCCGCCGGTGGTGCCCGAGGCGGGCTCCTTGCGCGGCACGTACTTCGTGTTCTTGACGTAGACCGCCTTGTCGCCGGGCTTGAACTCGTCCTTCTTGAAGATGTACGGCCCGGAACCGGTGTAGTCGTCGATCTGCTTGAACGGGTCGGTCTCGGCCACGCGCTTGGGCATGATGAACGGCACGTTCGACGACGGCTTGCCCAGCGCCTCGAGCACGAAGCCGCAGGGCTCCTTGAGCTTCAGCACGAACGTATCGGGCGCGGGCGTCTCCATCGCGTCGACGAAGGTCATCAGCTGCTGGCCCAGGGCGTCGCGCCGGCCCCAGCGCTTGAGCGACGCCACCACGTCCTCGCTCGTCACCGGCGCGCCGTCGTGGAACGCGAGCCCTTTCCTCAGCTTGAAGCTCCAGGTCTTGCCGTCCTTCGACATGGTCCAGGTGTCGACCATCTGCGGCTTGACGCGGGCCTTGGCGTCGGTGCCGAACAGCGTGTCGTAGATCATGTAGCCGTGGTTGCGGCTCATGTAGGCGGTGGTCCAGATCGGGTCGAGGATCGACAGGTTGGAGTGCGTCACCACGCGCAGCACCTTGCCCTGCGCCAAGGCGCCCGGGGAGGCGCCGATGGCGGCAAATGCGGCGGCGAGCATGGCGAATCTGCGAAATGAGATCATTTGGGTCTCCGGGAAGGGCAGCCCTGACACGATAATTGAACGCTTACGCCCCAGCAAGCATTGACCAGCAACCCGCAAGGATTCCCCCATGGCACGCATCGCGGTCGGCGGCTTTCAGCACGAGACCAACACCTTCGCGCCCTCGCGCGCCGACTACGCCGCGTTCGAGGCCGGCGGCGGCTGGCCCGGGGTCAAGTACGGCGAGGCGCTGTTCGAGGCGGTCGAAGGCGCCAACATTCCGGCCGCCGGGGCGATCCAGGCCCTGCGCGGCCTGGGCCACCGGCTGCTCGGCACCGCCTGGGCGGCCGCCAGCCCGTCGGCGCACGTCACCAGCGACGCCTTCGAGCGCATCCTCGGCGGCATGATCGAGAACCTCAAGGCCGCGCTGCCGGTGGACGGCGTCTACCTCGACCTGCACGGCGCCATGGTGACCGAGGCGCACGACGACGGCGAAGGAGAAATCCTGCGCCGCGTGCGCGAGCTGGTCGGCCCGCGGGTGCCGATCGCCGCCAGCCTCGACCTGCACTGCAACCTGACGCGCGCCATGCTCGAGCGCGCCGACGCCCTGGTCGCCTACCGCACTTATCCGCACGTCGACATGGCCGACACCGGCGCACGCGCCGCGCGCCTGCTCGAGCGCATGCTCAAGTCGGGCTCGCGCCTCGCCTCGGCCTCGCACACGCTCGACTTCCTCACCGGGCTGCCGTCGCAGTCCTCGTTCATCGAGCCGTGCCGCGGCCTCTACCGCGAGCTGGGCGAACTGGAGAACGTCAACGACGTCGTGCTCTCGTTCACCCCCGGCTTCCCCATGGCCGATTTCGAGGAGTGCGGCATGGCGGTTTTCGGCTACGGCGGCGATGGGCGCGCGGTCGGCGCCGCGGTCGAGCGCCTGCGCGAGGC
>JBAUTW010000370.1:0-1519 GCA_049582365.1 Burkholderiales bacterium
CGAACGCGCCGGCCACCGTGCCCGCACCAGCAGGGCTCGCGTAGCCGTAATAGACCGGGGCGGGTGCCGGGCGCGCGTAATAGACGGGGGCGGGCGGCGCGTAATAGACGCGCGCCGGCGCGCGGTAAACCACCACCGGCTGCCGCACCACCACGCGCCTGTCGTCGCGGTCGTAGCGGCGGTAATGGTCGCGGTCGCGGCGCTCGAAGCGGTCCCCGCGCTGCCAATTGCCCGGGTCGGCGAAGGCCGGCGCGGCCGCGAGCAGCGAGCCGCCGATGAGCGCAGCGATGACGAGTTTGGTCGGTTTCATGTTGAGCTCCTTCGTTCTGTTTCCGCCCCAGCACTGCGGGCACGGGAGCATTGTCGACGCCACCCCGGTGGGCGTCTGAAACCGAGTGTTACCGGTCGTAACAGGCGCTAAGCGCCTGAGACGGAATGCATTTTCCTTACCGGGAATCGGCCGACCAGTTGTACGCGCGGACCACGCCGGAGGAATCGAACTTGATCTGCAGCATCTTCACCCGCGCGTTGGACGGGCCCGACAGGCTGCCGCTGCCGTAGTAGTAGGTCCACTGCGCGTAGCGCTCGCCGCCGGTCTCGACCGACACCCCGGTGCCGTCGGGCGCGCCGAGCATGCGCTGCACCTCGGCCTGCGTCGTCTCGCCGCGCCGCACCTTGGACTGGAAGGCGGCGAGATCGAAGTCGCCGCCGACCTGGAACGTGCCGCAGGCGGAGAGAAGTATCGCGAGGGAGACGGCGATCGTGGCTCGGCGCATGATGGTACCTCCCCGACCAAGTATATCGCCGGAGCGGAACATGGCAACCGAGATCGACCAGGAAATCTACGACCTCTACGACGAATACTGCCACGGCGGGATCGACCGGCGCGTGTTTCTCAAGCGCGCCGCGGCGCTCACCGCCGGCGGCCTGGCGATGGCGCAGGCGCTGCTGCCGCGCTACGCGCGCGCGCAGACGGTCTCGTTCACCGACTCGCGCATCCACGCGCGCTACGAGAGCTATCCGTCGCCCGGCGGCAACTCGGGCACGATGCGCGGCTACCTCGTGCATCCGGCCGCGCCGGGTCCGTTCGGCGCGGTGCTGGTGATCCACGAGAACCGCGGCCTCAACCCCTACATCGAGGACGTCGCGCGCCGCCTGGCGCTGGAGGGCTTCCTTGCGCTCGCGCCCGACGGCCTGGCGCCGGCCGGGGGCTACCCGGGCAACGACGACGACGGGCGCGAGCTGCAGGCGACGCTCGACCCGGCGAAGCTGCGCACCGACATGCTGAACAGCGCGCTTTTCCTCGAGAAGCATGCATTGTCCGACGGCAAGCTCGGCGCGGTGGGGTTCTGCTGGGGCGGCGGAATGGTGAACCAGCTTGCGGTCGCGCTCGGCGCGGAGCTGCGCGCCGGGGTGCCGTTCTACGGTGCGGCGCCGCAGCGCGATGAGGTGGCGCGGATTCGCGCGCCGCTGCTGCTGCAGTTCGCGGAAAACGACCCCCGCATCAACGCGATGTGGC
>JBAUTW010000371.1:0-1605 GCA_049582365.1 Burkholderiales bacterium
GACTTCTTCCGTCTCTCGCTGCTGGTCGCCTTCCCCGCGATCTCCCTGCTCCTGCCCCGCTACATGGGATAGCAATAATCGGGGTCAATAATCGGGGTCAGAGTCGAATCAATTAATTCGACTCTGACCCCGATTATTCGTCGCGCAGTTCGAGCCTCAGCGGCTGGTGGTCGGAGGCGTCGGTAGCCAGATCGACCTCGAATGACGCGACGCGCGCGGCCAGGTCCGGTGTAAGCGCGAAATAGTCGCGGCAATGGCCGCCCATCGGCCACTGCTTGCGGTCGAATACGCCAGTCGTCGGCGGATGAGGCTCCCCGGCGCGCGCGTGGCGCCACGCGTCGACGAGAGGGGGCTGACAGAGCTGTTCGTACTCGCCATCGCCGGCAAGCAGGTTCAGGTCGCCGCACAGGACCAGCGATGCGGGGCGCGGAGTCGGGTCATATGGGCTGGCGGCCGCCCTGGGCGGCCGGGCCTCGTTCGCCGCGACCTCGTCCTGCAGCGCGCGCAATCGCTCGATCTGCGCCGCACGGTGGCGCGCCGAGTAGTACTCGAGGTGCGTCGTCACCACGCGCAGCGCCCCGCCGCGCGCCGCGAGCACCGCCTCGATCGCCTGGCGCTGCATGTGCTTGATGCCGCCCTCGGCCGGCTGCGGCAGCAGGTGAAGAAAAACCTGCAGCACCGGAAGGCGCGAAAGCAGCAGGTTGCCGAACTGGCGCGGCGGCCGGTCGAGGCCGGGACCGAAAATCACCTCGTAGCCCGGAAAAAGCGCTGCGAGCCCAGCCGCCTGGTCCGCACCGCCGGCGATCGCCGGATCGTTGCGCGTCACCTCCTGCATGCAGATCACGTCGGCTTCGCCCATGGCCTTCAGCACGCGCGCGATACGCGCCAGGTCCACCGCCCCGTCGCAGCCCCTGCCGCACTGGATGTTCCAGCTGACGATCGCGGTCACTTGATACCGGCCTGCATGAACGACTGCATGAACTGCTTCTGGAACAGCAGGAACGCGACGAGCAGCGGCGCCACCACCATGAGCGTGCCGGCGCTGATCACCGCCCAGTCGACGCCCGACTCCGGCGCGCCGAAGATCGCGAGCCCGACCGTGAGCGGCCGCGTGTTGATCGAGTTGGTCACGATCAGCGGCCAGAGGAAGTTGTTCCAGTGGTAGCTCACCGAGACCAGGCCGTAGGCGAGATAGGTCGGCCGCGCGAGCGGCACGTAGACGCGCCACAGCACGCCGAGGACGCCGCAGCCCTCGACGCGCGCCGCGTCCTCGAGCTCGCGCGGCACGGTCTTGAACGTCTGGCGCAGGAGGAAGATGCCGAAGGCGCTCGCCATGTATGGCAGGCCGATGCCGAGGATGGTGTCGACCAGCCCCAGGCGCGCCATGATGCGGTAGTTCTCGACGATCAGCACCTCGGGCATCACCATGAGCTGCACCAGCACCAGGCCGAAAGCGATGTTGCGTCCGGCGAACTCGAAGCGCGCGAAGGCGTAGCCGGCGAGCGTGCAGAGCACGAACTGCGCCGCCAGGATCATCGTCACCAGGATCACGGTGTTGAGGAAGTGGCGCGGGAACGGCGCGTAGGTCCAGGCCTTGGCGAAGTT
>JBAUTW010000372.1:0-3011 GCA_049582365.1 Burkholderiales bacterium
GGGTAGCGGCGGGGCGGGCGGCGATGCGTCGGGAAACACGGGGGGATCCGGCACCGCAAACGGCGGCGGAGCGGGCGCCAACGCCATCAACAGCAGTGGCAACGGGATTGCGGGCAGTGCCGCTGGAGGCGGAGGCGCCGGGGCTTGCGCCGAGAACAACACCAACCGAAACGGTGGCGCGGGCGGGGACGGCATGGTGACCATCACCTACCTTCCCGCCACGACCGTCACTGCGATCGACCTGGCCGGCGCCAGTCCGACCAGCGCGGCCAGCGTTTCCTGGACGGTCACTTTCGGCAGCAGCGTAGCCGGACTCACCGCCGGCAACTTCACGCTCGTCAATACCGGGCTGGGCGGCACGCCGGCGATCACTTCAGTCACCGGCAGCGGCACCACGTGGACCGTTACCGCCAGTACCGGCACGGGCGGAGGCACGCTGGGATTGAACATGGTCAACACCGCCGGCGTGAGTCCCACGGTGACCAACCTGCCGTTTACCGGGCAGGTGTACACCGTCGTCCAGATCTGCTCCACTACGCCGCCCTGGTACGACGCGGCCTGGCAATACCGCAAGGCGATCACCATCGACCACACGAAGGTCGGCGGAACGCTCGGCAATTTCCCGGTCCTGGTGAGCGTCGCCGACGCGAACCTGCAGGCGAACGCGCAGGCAAGCGGCAACGATATCCTGTTCACCGATTCGAGCGGCACCGCCAAGCTCGCGCACGAGATCGAGCTCTACAGCAGCGCGAGCGGGCAGCTGATCGCCTGGGTCAATGTGCCGAGCTTGTCGGCGAGCACCGACAGCGTGATCTACATGTACTACGGCAACGCGAGCGCGGCGTCGCAGCAGAACCCGAGCGGGGTGTGGGACGCGAACTTCAGCGGCGTGTGGCACCTGAAGGAATCGGGCAACGGCAGCGCAAACGAGTACCTGGACAGCACCTCGAACTCCAACGATGCGCGCGGCGGCAACGGCTCCTCGGGCGCGACGCCTTCGCGCGTGGCGGGCAAGATCGGCTACGGGCAGAGCTTCAACGGCGCGCAGCTGATCAACGGCGCGACCAGTTCGATGCCCGCGGTGAACGGCAACCAGACCATGTCGTTCTGGTACCAGGTGGCGAGCAACCCGCCCTCGACGCGCAGCAACTTCTTCACCCTGAGGACCAGCGGCGGCGGATCGGCCAACCAGGCGGTGTTCGTCGGCCCGGTGAGCGGCAGCTGCTCGGCCTACGCTTCGCCGATCGGCGCCACGCAGTGGGGCGGCACCTGCACCCTGGACGCCAACGCGCCGGCCGCGGGGAGCTGGCATTACTTCGTGTTCACGCACTCGGGCACGACCAACACGCTGTACATGGACGGCGCGCAGGTGGCGAGCAACACCACGGCGCTGCAGACCGGCGCGATCGGGGAGTTCATCTGGGGTTCGTACACGACCACGCCGGCCGAGCCGCTCACCGGGCAGATGGACGAGACGCGCGTCTCCAACACCGCGCGCAGCGCCGCCTGGATCCAGACCGAGTACAACAACCAGAACTCGCCGGCGACGTTCCTGAGCCTGGGGGCGCAGCAGAGCGCCTCGTCTTCGTGCTACACCTACTACTCGATCACCTATCCCGGCGGCTCGACCGCGGCGACCTGCGAAGTGGCGCAGGTCACGATCACGGCGAAGGATTCGACCAACGCGCCTTCCGCGCCGCCGTCGGGCACCGTGCTCAACATCTCGAGCTCGACCGGCGCCGGGGTCTGGAGCGCGCTGGTGGCGGGCGCCGGAACGCTCTCGGGCTACGGCGCCAACAACGGCGCGGCGATCTATACCTGGGCCGGCGGCGAGAACAGCATCACCCTCAACCTGCGCCAGAACACGCCCGCCACCATCAACGTCAACCTGCTCGATTCCAACAGCAAGCGGGAAAACCCGGGACCGAGCGACGACTCGAGCATCACGTTCGTCGACGCCGCATTCCGTGTCACCGCCAACGGAACGAGCGCGGCGACGATCGGAAGCCAGATCGCCGGCAAGCCCTCCAACACCGGCTTCGGCGCGCAGACGCTGTACCTGCAGGCGATCCGCACCGATACCAGCACCGGCAGCTGCGTGGGGCTGATCCAGAGCCAGACGGTGAATGTCGGGCTGGCCGGGGCGCGGCTCAACCCGACGGGCGGCACCAGCGCGCTGAGCGTGCGCAATAGCGGCGGGGCGATGCAGGCGATCGGCACCGGCGCGGCTGTGCCCGGCGCCTACACCAATGTCTCGCTCGCGTTCGACGCGCAGTCCAAGGCGCCGCTGGTGCTCGCCTACCCGGACGCCGGCAGCGTCGCGCTGTACGCCCAATACGCCTTGCCGAGCCCGCCGGCGGGAACCTACGTGAGCGGCTCGAGCAACACTTTCGTGGTGCGGCCCTTCGGGCTGCGCGTGAGCGGAGTGACGACCGCGGCGAGCCCGGCGGCCTCGAGTCCGGTGTTTGCCAAGGCGGGGGCGAGCTTCAATACGACGCTCACCGCGGTGGCGTGGAAGGCGGGCGACGACGCGAACGCCGACGGCGTGCCCGACAGCGACGCGCAGATCGCCTCGAACGCGGCGACGCCGAACTTCGGCCAGGAGAGTGCGCCCGCGACGGCGACGCTCACGAGCACGCTCAACGCGCCTTCGGGCGGCAACGCCGGAACGCTCGCCGGCAGCACGGGCTTCAGCGGCTTCAGCGCCGGCGCGAAGACCCAGAGCGTGAACTGGAGCGAGGTCGGGTTCATCGACCTGCACGCGCTTAGCGCGAACTATCTGGGCAGCGGCCAGAACGTGGGCAATTCGAGCGCAGGGCTGACCGGCGTGGGGCGCTTCATCCCGGACCATTACGCGCTCTCGGGGGGAGTGCTGACCAACCGGGCGCTGGCGGCCTGCAGCCCGGCGTCGAGCTTCAGCTACCTGGGCGAGGACATCAGGCTGCAGTTCACGCTCACGGCGCAGAGCACGGCCAACGCGACGACGCAGAACTACAACACGGCATCGGGCT
>JBAUTW010000373.1:0-10370 GCA_049582365.1 Burkholderiales bacterium
GGGGCGCGCCGAGCGCCGCTTCGAGCGCAGCCGCCGAAATCGCGCCCGGGCGCAACAGCACCGCGCGGCCGCGCGACAGGTCGACGATGGTCGACTCGATGCCCACCTCGCTGTCCCCGCCGTCGAGCACCAGCTCGACGTCGCGACCGAGGTCTGCGCGCACGTGCTCGGCCCGGGTAGGCGACACGCGGCCGAAGCGGTTCGCCGACGGAGCCGCAATGGCGCCGCCAAATTCGCGCAGCAACGCGTGCGCCACCGGATGGGAAGGCACCCTGAGGCCGATCGTATCCTGGCCGCCGGTAACGAAGTCGCCCGCGTGCTGCGCCCGCCTCAGGATCAGCGTGAGCGGCCCGGGCCAGAAGCGCGCGGCGAGCCTGCGCGCCGCCTCGGGCACTTCGCGCGCCCAGGTGAAAGCGTCTTCCGCGCTGGCGAAGTGCACGATCACCGGATGGTCCGCCGGGCGCCGCTTGAGCGCGTAGAGCCTGTTCAGCGCGGCTTCGCTCGAAGCGTCCGCCCCGAGCCCGTACACCGTTTCGGTGGGAAACGCGACCAGCCCGCCGGCGCGCAGGATCTCGGCCGCGCGCCGGAGCTCGTCGTTCACAGCTTGAGCGGCGCGGCCTGCAGAACCGCCTCGGTCTGCTTGCGGCGGAAATCCTCGAGCTTGGTCGCCATGCCGGCGTCGGACAGCGCGAGCAGCGCCACGGCGAACAGCGCGGCATTCGCGGCGCCCGCCTCGCCGATGGCGAAGGTCGCCACCGGGATGCCCTTGGGCATCTGCACCGTCGAGAGCAGCGAGTCCAGCCCCTGCAGGTGCTTGGAAGGCATCGGCACGCCGAGCACCGGCAGCGTGGTGTGCGCCGCGACCACCCCGGCCAAGTGCGCCGCGCCGCCTGCGGCGGCGATGATCGCCTTCACGCCGCGCTTGGCGGCGCCGCCGGCCCACTCCGCGACCGCGTGCGGGGTGCGGTGGGCGGACATCGCCTTGGCCTCGAAAGGCACGCCGAAGTCCTGCAGCACTTTGGCCGCCGCCTTCATGGTCTCCCAGTCCGACGTCGACCCCATCACGATGCCGATCATGCAAGCTTTCTCCCTGTCAGCCGCTCGAGCGCCTCGCGGTATTTTTCGGATGTCTTCGCGATCACCTCGGCCGGAAGCTTCGGCGCCGGCGGCGTCTTGTTCCAGTCCAGGGTCTCCAGGTAGTCGCGCACGTACTGCTTGTCGAACGACGGCGGGCTGATGCCGACGCGGTAGGAGTCCGCCGGCCAGAAGCGCGAAGAGTCCGCGGTCAGCGCCTCGTCGATCAGCACCAGCCTGCCCCGCGCATCGGTGCCGAACTCGAACTTGGTGTCGGCGATGATGATGCCCCTGCCGGCCGCGTAGTCGGCCGCCTCCGTGTAGAGGCGGATCGAAACCTCGCGCACCTGCTCCGCCAGCGGGCGGCCGATCAGCTCGACGACCCGGTCGAAGGAAATGTTCTCGTCGTGGCCTTCGGCCGCCTTGGTGGCCGGCGTGAAGATCGGCTCGGGCAGCTTCTGCGCCTGCTGCAGGCCCTTGGGCAGCTCGATGCCGCACACCTTGCCGCTCTTCTGGTAGTCCTTCCAGCCGGAGCCGATGAGGTAGCCGCGCACCACTGCCTCGATCGGCAGCGCCTTCAGCTTCTTCACCACCACCGAGCGGCCGCGCAGCTGCGCTTTCTCGGCCTCGTCGCGCACCACCGACTGCGGATCGATTCCGGTCAGGTGATTGGGCACTACGTGCGCCAGTTTCTCGAACCAGAAGTTCGACATCTGGGTCAGCACCGCGCCCTTGTCCGGAATCGGGTCGGGCAGCACCACGTCGAATGCCGACAGCCGGTCGCTGACCACGATCAGCATCTTGTCGTCGCCCACGGCGTAGATGTCGCGCACCTTGCCGCGCGCGATGCGCGGCAGGCTCGCGATGCCGGACTCGAACAGTGCGGCGCTCATGCGGCCTGGCTTTCGAGCTCGGGCTTCCATTTGCCCTGGCAGGCGAGGCCGTTCATGTGCGCCCGGTGATGGAACGCCTTCTGCGCCGCGGCGACGTTCTGCGGGCTGCCGCGCCAGGCCTTGAGCGCCGGATTCTGCAGCGCGCGCGAGTACGAGAACGTGAGCGGCCACGGCAGCCCCTTCATTCCCGCCATCGCGTTCAGGTGCGCGGTGGCGTCCAGGTCCGACTGGCCGCCGGAGAGGAACACCACGCCCGGCTGCGCCGCCGGCACGGTGCGCTTCAACACCCGCACGGTGCGCTCGGCGACCTCTTCGACGCCGGCCTGGCGCGCGCAGTCCTTGCCCGAGAGCACCATGCTCGACTTGAGAATGGTGTGCTCGAACGAGACGTTGTGCGCCGCCAGGGCGGCGTAGGTGGCGCGCAGCGTCGCTTCGGTCACTTCCTCGGAGCGCTCGATCGTGTGATCGCCGTCGAGCAGCACCTCGGGCTCGATGATCGGCACGATCGAGGCCTCCTGGCACAGCGCGGCGTAGCGCGCCAGCGCATGCGCGTTGGCGTACAGGCAGGTGTGCGACGGAATGCCCTCGCCGATCGTGATCACGGCGCGCCACTTGGCGAAGCGCGCGCCGAGCTTGAAGTATTCCGCCAGCCGCTCGCGCAGGCCGTCGAGCCCCTCGGTCACTTTCTCGCCGGCGCACAGCGCGAGCTCCTTCGCGCCCTTGTCCACCTTGATGCCGGGAATGATTCCCTTGCCCGCCAGCAGCTTCGGGAACGGCACACCGTCGCTGGTCTTCTGGCGGATGGTTTCGTCGAACAGAATGACGCCGGAGACGTACTGCTCGACGCCCGGCGTGGCGAACAGCAGGCCGCGATAGGCGCGCCGGTTCTCCTCCGTGCTTTCGACGCCGACAGACTTGAAGCGCTTCTCGCAGGTGCCGCTCGATTCGTCGGCGGCGAGGATGCCCCTGCCCTTCGCGACCATCGCAGCCGCGGTCTTGGATAGCAATGCCTTGTCCATACGGATCCTCGGTAGAAAGATGACGCGGGGAGCGGAACGCCGCGATTTTACCGCCGCCGACTCTCTGAGGCCACCTTTAAGCCTGGTTTAAGGCGCGCGGGCGATCCTGCGGCCTGCGCGGAAAATTCAGCGATAATGCGGCCCCTTGAAGCCGCAGCGCACGCCTCACAGCCCATGATCCGAATCGAGAATCTGGTGAAGTCGTTCGGCCCGCAGCGCGCGGTGGACGGCGTTACGTTCAACGTCGAGCGCGGCGAGGTGCTCGGCTTCCTGGGGCCGAACGGCGCCGGCAAGTCGACCACCATGCGCATGATCACGGGCTTCATCCCGCCTACCGAGGGCAGGGTCGCGGTCGGCGGCTACGACGTGACCGAGTCGCCGCTCGAGGCCAAGCGCCTGATCGGCTACCTGCCCGAGGCGGCGCCCGCGTATCCCGACATGACGGTGCACGGCTTCCTCGCCTTCGCGGCCGACATGCGCGGCCTGGCCGGCGACGCCAAGCACAAGGCGATCGCGCGGGTGGTCGAGCTGTGCTTCCTTGACTCGGTGCTGCACCAGGGCATCGACACGCTGTCCAAGGGCTACAAGCACCGCACCTGCCTCGCGCAGGCGCTGATCCACGACCCCGAGGTACTGGTGCTCGACGAGCCGACCGACGGCCTGGACCCGAACCAGAAGCACGAGGTGCGCAACCTGATCCGCGAGCTCGGGCGCACGAAGGCGGTCGTGTTCTCGACCCACATCCTGGAGGAGGTCGATGCCGCGTGCACTCGCGCCATCATCATCGACCGCGGCCGCATCGTCGCCAACGGCACGCCGGCGGAGCTGCGCGGCATGTCGGAGCTGGCCGGTGCGGTCACGGTCTCCGGCCAGGGCGTGAGCGCCGACAAGCTCGCGCCGCTCGGGCGAGTCGAGGCGGCCGACGGCGCATACCGCGTGTTCCCCGCGGACAAGGCCGCGGCCGGCGAGCTGGCGCGCGAGGTGGCGGCGCTCGCCACGCGCGAAGGCTGGCGGCTGGAAGCGCTGCGCACCGAAGAGGGGCAGCTGGACGAAGTATTCCGCCGCATCACGCTGCCCGACACGGTGAAGAAATGATTACCGCCTGGAAGACGGTTCGCACCATCGCGCGGCGCGAGCTGACGAGCTATTTCACCTCCCCGGTAGCGTACGTGTTCCTGGTCATCTTCCTGTTGCTGACGGGCTTCTTCACTTTCACCGCGGGCGGCTTTTTCGAGCGCGGCGAGGCAAGCCTGGCGTCGTTCTTCGGCTGGCACCCATGGCTCTACCTGGTGCTGGTGCCCGCAGTCGGCATGCGGCTGTGGTCCGAAGAGCGCCGCTCCGGAACGCTCGAGCTGCTGCTGACCATGCCGGTGACCAACTGGCAGGCGATCCTGGGCAAGTTCCTCGCGTCCTGGGCGTTCCTCGCGATCGCGCTCGCGCTCACGTTCCCGGTGGTCGCCACGGTCAATCTGCTGGGCAATCCGGACAACGGCGTGATCGCGACCGGCTACTTCGGCAGCCTGCTGCTCGCGGGCGCGTACCTCGCGGTTGCCTGCATGACCTCGGCCATGACGCGCAACCAGGTGGTCGCATTCATTCTCGCCGTGGTGATCTGCCTGTTCCTCATCCTGTGCGGCTTCAACCCGGTGACCGATCTGCTGGCACGCTGGGCCAGCCCCGCGGTGGTCGACACCGTGGCGGCGTTCTCGGTGATTCCGCACTTCGACGGCTTCCAGAAGGGCGTGATCGATTCCCGCGACTTGTTCTACTTCCTCTCGGTGATCGGCTTCGCGCTGTTCGCGACCGGCGTGATCCTGCGCAACCACCGGGCGGGCTAGCGCCATGAAGAAATACGAAACCTTGGTCTATTCGGCCGTCGGCCTGGCGGCGCTGTTCCTGATCCTGGTGGCTTGCAACTACCTCGCGGGCACCTCGCCGCTGCGCGTCGACCTGACCCAGGGCAGGCTCTACACGCTGTCCGCCGGCGCCAGGAAGCTGCTGCACGGGCTGAAGGCGCCGGTGAAGATCAAGCTCTACGTGTCGCGCGGCGAAGCCGTCCCGGTGCAGCTGCGGGCCTTCGCCAAGCGCGTCGAGGACGAGGTGAACGAGCTCAAGGCCGCCGCGGGCAAGAACCTGACGGTGGAGATCTATCATCCGCAGCCCGACTCGGAGGAGGAGGACGCGGCGCAGCTGGACGGCATCGAGGCGCAGCAGCTGCCGAGCGGCGATTCGTTCTATCTCGGCGCGACGGTGAGCCGGCTCGACCGCAAGCAGACGCTGCCGGTCATCTCGCCGCAGCGCGAGCCGCTGCTCGAATACGACCTGGTGCGTGCGATCGCACAAGTCAGCTCGACCGAGCAGCCCGTGGTGGGCGTGATGAGCGCGCTGCCGGTGCTGGGCGAGGACTACAACCCGATGACGCGCCGCCCCTCGGACCCCTGGGTGCTGGCGAACGAGCTCAAGCGCGAGTTCGACCTCAAGCAGGTCGACATGTCGGCGACCGAGATCCCCAAGGACCTCAAGGTTGTGCTGCTGATTCATCCGCGCGACATCACCCCGCAGACCGAGTACGCGCTCGACCAGTTCGTGCTGCGCGGCGGCAAGCTGATCGCGTTCGTCGACCCGTTCGCCTATTTCGACCAGCTGCCGAGCATGCCCGGAATGCCTCAGCAGGGCACCAGCTCGTCGCTGCCGGCGCTGTTCAAGGCCTGGGGCGTGCAGATGAATACCGGCAAGGTGCTTTCGGACGTGGTCTACGCCTCCGGCAGCGGGCAGCGCTACACCCCGACGGTACTGTCGCTCAACAGCACCGCGTTCAACCACCATGACGTGGTCACCAGCCAGCTCGAGACGCTGCTGTACGTCTTCGGCGGCGCGTTCGAGGTCAAGCCGGTCGAGGGACTCGAGGTCACCGACCTGGTCAGCAGCTCGCCGAACTCGATGCTGGTGGACGACTCGGCTGCCACCGCGTCGGGCGACGCAGCGACCAGGGACTTCCGCCCCAGCGGCAAGTCCTGGCCGCTCGCGCTGCGACTGAACGGCAAGTTCAAAACGGCGTTCCCGGACGGGCCGCCCGCCGCGCCGGGCGCGAAGGACAAGAAGCAGGAGGCTACTCCGGCGCAGCTCAAGGAGTCGGCGCGCGACAACTCGGTGATCCTGGTGGCCGACACGGACATGCTGGCCGACCCGGCGGCGGTCGATGTGCAGGAGGTGTTCGGGCGCAAGGTGATCGTGCCCTCCAACGGCAACCTCGCGTTCGCGCTCGGCATGGTCGAGCAGTTCGCCGCGGGCGACAACCTGATTTCGCTGCGCAGCCGTGCCTCCGCGTTCCGCCCGCTCACCGTGGTGCGCGAGCTCGAAGCCAACGCGCAAAGGCAGTACTTCGGCAAGATCAGCGAGCTGGAACAGGAGATCAAGAGCACCACCGACAAGCTGCAGGAGCTGCAGAAAGCGCAGGGCGGAAGCGCCGCCTCGGCCCAGATCCTCACCGCCGAGCAGCAGGCGGAGCTGGACCGCTTCCGCAAGCGGGTCGCGCAAACCAAGCTCGCGCTCAAGGAAGTGCGCAAGAACCTGCGCCACGACGCCGAGAGCCTGGTGTTCTGGACCAAGGTTGCAAACATCGCGCTGATGCCGCTGCTGGTCGCGCTGTTCGGTATCGGCGTCGCGCTGGTGCGCCGGCGCAGGGCGGCGGGGCGATGAACGCGCGCTTCGTGGCGATCCTGGTGGTGCTGCTGGCGGTGCTTGGCGGCGGCGCGGTGCTGGTCTACCGGCAGCAGCACGCGCGCGAGCCTTCGAACGTCGCCACGCTCGGCCAGCCGCTGCTCAAGGGGCTGGCGGCGCCCGACATCGGCTCGATCCGGATCGCCGAACCGAAGTCCATCATTACGCTCGAGCACAGGGGCAAGGACTGGGTAATCGACGAACGCGGCGGATTCCCGGCCGATTTCGACAAGGTGCGCGCCTTCGTGCTCGAGGCGCTCGAGCTGAAGATCGGCCAGAGCGAGCCGATCGGCGCGCAGGACCGCGCCCGGCTGCAACTGCTCGAGCCGGACAAGGGCGAAGGTGCGGGAACGCTGGTCGAATTCCGTGCCGCGGACGGCAAGCCGCTCGCGCGCCTGTTGATCGGCAAGAAGTACTTCAAGCAGGCGCCCGCCGATCCCGCGACTGCGGCGGCCGACGGGCGCTTCGTGCTGCTGCCGGCCGATCCTGGGACTGTCTACGTCGTGGCCGATCCGCTGCTGCAGGCCGCCGCGCGCAGCGCGGCGTGGATCGACAAGAGCGGGATCAGCGCGCAAAAGGTGAAAACGCTCGCGCTGCAGCTCGCCGCGGAAGCGCCCTGGAAGATCGAGCGCGCGAGCGACAATGCGCCCTGGACGCTGGTCGGCGCGCATGCCGGGGAGAAGGTCGAGGTCACGACGGCGAACGCGGCGTCGTACTCGCTTTCGCTGCTCGAACTGGCCGATGTGGCGCCGCCGGGAACGAGCGCGCAGAGCGCCGGCTTCGACAAACCCACGGCGACCATCGACGCCACCACCTTCGAGGGCCTGCGCTACGAGTTCACCGTCGGCAGGCTCGCGGGCCAGAACTACTACTTGCGATTTACCCGCCAGGGCGATTCGGACAACAAGAAGGACGCGGCGCGACTCGCGCGCGAGCAGGCACTCGAGCCCTACACGCTGCTGGTCGCCAAGGCCAAGCTGGACGACACCCTGAAGAAGCGCTCCGAGCTGCTGGAAACGAAGAAGTAACGGTGCGCCTGGCGACCCGGCTATCATAGAGGGGCAACCGTCCAGGGAGCACAGCTCATGGCAACACAGGAAACCAGGACCAAGGTGGTCATCCTGACCGGTACCTACCGCATCAAGGGCTACATCGACCTCGTCCCCGGCGCGCGCGTGACCGACTACATGGTCGAAGCGAAGAACTTCATCGCCGTGACCGACGCCGAAGTATGGGAGCTGGCGGGGCGGCAGGTTTTCACCGCGCCGTTCATCAACGTCAGCCGCGAGCACATCGAGGTCGTCGCGCCCGGGAGTTGAGCGTGTCCGGCGCCGCGGCCGCGCAACCATCCTGCCGCAAGCCCTGGGACGATGGCCGTCCACGCACGCTTTCACATCGACCCCGGATGCTGCTATAAGGATCGATGGACAGCGGCAAAACGACGTGGCCAAGCTCGCGACCGATAGCATCCGCACCATTGCCCTGGTAGGGCAGGCCGGCAGCGGCAAGACCTCGCTCGCCGAAGCGCTGCTGGCGCAGGCCGGCGCCATCGGCACGCCGGGCAGCATTGGTCGCGGCAGCACGGTATGCGACTACACCCCGCTCGAGAAGTCGCTGCAGCATTCGCTCAAGCTGGCGGTGGCATCGTTCGAAAGCCGGGACACGCGCGTGCACCTGCTGGACACCCCCGGCTACCCGGACTTCCTGGGCCATTCGCTGCCGGCGCTGGCGGCGGTGGAGACGGCCGCGGTCGTCATCAACGCGCAGAACGGGATCGAAATGATGAGCGGCCGCTTCATGCAATGGGCCGCCAGGCGCGGCCTCGACCGGTTGATCGTGGTCAACAAGATCGACGCCGGCGCCGACCTGGCGGGTCTGCTCGAGAGCATCCAGCAGGCCTTCGGCAAGGAATGCCTGCCGCTCAACCTGCCCGCCGCCGGTGCGACGCGCGTCTCGGACTGCTTCTTCGCGCCCTCCGGCGAATCGGACTTTTCCTCGGTCGAGGAAGCGCACCAGCAGCTGGTCGACCAGGTGGTCGAGGTCGACGAGGCGCTGATGGCGCTGTACCTGGAGCAGGGCAGCGTCGAGCCCGAGCAGCTGCACGAGCCGCTCGAGCGCGCGCTGCGCGAGGGCCACCTGATCCCCGTGGTGTTCACTTCGGCCACGACCGGCGCGGGCGTCGCGGAGCTGCTCGACGTCATCGTCCGCCTGCTGCCCAACCCCGCCGAGGGCAATCCGCCGGTCTACATCCAGACGCCGGTCGACGGCGGCGCCGCGCGCGAAATGCGGGCCGAGCCGGACCCTTCCAAGCACGCGCTCGCGCACGTGTTCAAAGTCGAGATCGACCCCTACCTCGGAAGGCTGGCCGTGTTCCGGGTGCACCAGGGGCGCATCACGCCTGCGACCCAGCTGTTCATCGGCGAGGGGCGCAAACCGATCAAGCCCGGCCACTTGTTCATGCTGCGCGGCAAGCAGCAGACCGAGCTGGCCGAAGCCCTGCCGGGGGACATCTGCGCCATCGCCAAGGTGGACGAAATCCGCTTCGACCACATCCTGCACGACTCGCCCGAGGACGCGCACATCCATGCGCGCCCGCTCGAGCTGCCGGCGTCGATCTTCGGCCTGGCGGTGCAGTCGAAAAAGCGCGGCGACGAGCAGAAGGTCTCCGACGTGCTGCACCGGCTGGTGGCCGAAGACCCCTGCTTTCGCATCGAGCACAACGCGCAGGCGAACGAGACCGTCATCCGCGGCCTGGGCGAGATGCACCTCAAGACCATGCTCGACAAGATGGCGAGCCAGTACAAGCTCGAGCTGGATACGCGCCCGCCCGCGGTGCCGTTCCGCGAAACCATCGTGGCGAAGGCCGAGGGCCACAGCCGGCACAAGAAGCAGACCGGCGGCGCGGGGCAGTTCGGCGAGGTCTTCCTGCGCGTCGAGCCTCTGGCGCGCGGCGAAGGTTTCGAATTCCTCGACCAGGTCAAGGGCGGCGTGATCCCGTCGGTCTACATCCCGGCGGTCGAGAAGGGCGTGCGCTCGGTGATGGACTCGGGTTACCTCGCGGGCTTTCCGTTGCAGGACCTGCGCATCATCGTGTACGACGGCAAGAGCCACCCGGTCGACTCGAAGGAGGTGGCGTTCGTCGCCGCGGGCAGAAAGGCGTTCCTGGACGCGCTGTCCAAGGCCAGGCCGATCGTGCTCGAGCCGATTGTGAACGTCGAAGTCGCGCTGCCGGAGGCGAACATGGGCGATATCGCCGGCGACCTCTCTGCCCGCCGCGGCCACATCAAGGGCTCGGAGGCGCCGCGGCCGGGAACCCTGCGCGTCTCGGCCCAGGCGCCGCTGTCCGAGCTGGAGACATTTCCCTCGCGCCTGAAGGCGCTCACTGCGGGCCACGGCTCCTACACGCTCGAGTTCAGCCACTACGAGCCCGCGCCGGCCCCGCTGCAGCAAAAGCTCGTCGCGCAGCACAAGCCGGTGGCCGAAGAACCTTGAGCGAAGCGCGCGCCCCGGTCTGGTACGAGCGCGCCGGCGCCGGCTCGCCGCCGCTGGTGTTCGTGCACGGCTTCGCCTGCAGCCACGCCGACTGGCGGCCGCAGCTCGATCACTTCGCCGCCACGCAGACGGTGATCGCCTGCGATCTGCGCGGCCACGGCGCAACGCCGGG
>JBAUTW010000374.1:0-1743 GCA_049582365.1 Burkholderiales bacterium
AGCGCGCATCTGGTGGCACAGCACGCCGCAGCCGGCGTGAGCGCACCGGAATATTGAACCGATCAGGCAAGCTGTCGCAGGCGTCATGGTCCCGGCGCGCGCCGCTCGTGCGACCATCCTGCGGACGGAGGATTGGCGCCCGTGTCGAGGATGCTCTCAGCCGCTATCGCGCTTGCGCTCGCCGCGCCGGCGATTCCACTCGCGCGCGGCCAGGGCACCAGCGACGGCCCGGCCAAGGCTTCGATCGGCGAGTTGAAGAGCGCCTACCTGTCATGCAACCGCGCGGCGCTCGCCGACCGGCAGGACTCCGGCTCGATCATGCAGTGCTCGGTCATCTACGAGGCATTGCTGCAGCGAGGCTTCGGCGGCGACTTCACCAAGCTGCTCGCCTGGTCGAAGGCGTACACGCCGCGGCGGCTCGCTGCGGGCCTGAACGGCGCGCGTTCGCCCGCTCCCGATAGCAGACCCTAGCCGCAAGAGGCCCCGGGGCGGATTTCAATCCCCGGCGTGGATGCCGGGACGGAACAGATTCTCGGCTTCGCGCGCCAGCGACGCCGCGTGCGGGTCGATCGCGGCCTCGATCTCCTCGCACCAGGACGGGTGGCTGTAGCTCAGGTCCTTGAGGAACCACATGCCGCGCACGGACTGGCAGGCGGCGCCGAGCAGCAGGATCTGCTCGCCCGCTTCCGAGCCGACGATGCAGCCGCCCAGCAGCTGGCCGGTCTCGAGGTCGTGCACCACCTCGATGAAGCCGTCGTAGTCGTGCCGCGCGCGCGCCTTGGCCGAGGCGCCGAAGCTGCTGCGCGCGACGCGCGGGGCGAACCCGGCGTCCTCGGCCTGCGCTTCCGACAGGCCGACGGTGGCGATCTCGAGCGCGGAGTTGACCACGAACGGCACCTTGAAGTAGTTGGCGCGCAGGCGCTCGCCGCCGAGCGCGTTCGCGACCACCAGCTTGGCATCGTACAGCGCTGCGTTGGCGGTCATCGGCCCGTCGCGCACGTCGCCCGCGGCGTACACGCCGGGCGCGTCGGTCTCGAGGAAGGCGTCGGTGCACAGCTGTCGCGCGGCGTTGAGGCGCACGCCGATTTCCTCCAGCCCGAGGCCCGAGCTGTTCGGCTCGCGCCCGACGGCCACCAGCACGAGACCGAAGTCGCCTTCGGTGCCGTCGTCGAAGGTGACTTGAGCCTTGTCACCTTCTACGCGGCAGGCGACGACCTTGGCAGCGGCGCGAACGTCGACGCCCAGGCGCTCGAGGCGCGCCTCGAGCAGGTCGGCGACGTGCTCCGGCACGCGAGCGGAGGGCAGGAGGCGCGGTCCGCGCTCGACGATCGTCACGCTCGCGCCGTACTGGCGCGCAAGGTAGGCGGCCTCGACGCCGATCGCGCCGCCGCCAACGCACAGCACGCGCTCGGGCAGCTCGGCGAGCGAGGAGTAGAACTCGTGCGAGGAGACGACCGTGCGGCCGTCGAACGGGATTTCCGCGAGGGCGCGCGGCTTCGAGCCGGTGGCGACGACGACGCGCGGCGCTTCGAGCAGCTCGTCTCCGACGCGTACCCGGCCCGGCGCCTCGAATTTCGCCGCGCCGTGCAGCATGCGTATGCCGAGCCGCTGCATCGCGCCGGGCAGCCCGTTCCTGAGCGATGCGACCACCGAGTCCTTGTGGCGCACGGCGGCGGCGAAATCGCCCCGCACCGCGCCGACCAGCCCGCGCCCGGCGAGCGCGTTGCAGTCCTCGATCAGCAT
>JBAUTW010000375.1:0-2291 GCA_049582365.1 Burkholderiales bacterium
GCCGGCGTGGCGGCCGCGGTGCTCGTTCTGACCCTGATCGGGGCCGGGTCGAAGGCGGGTGTAGTACCGCTGCACGTGTGGCTGCCGCTCGCGCATCCGGCCGCGCCGAGCCACGTTTCCGCCCTCATGAGCGGAGTCATGACCAAGGTGGCGGTATACGGCGCGGTGCGCATCGTGTTCGACCTGCTCGGCGTGCCGACCTGGTGGGCGGGCGCGCTGGTCGCGCTGCTGGGCGGCGTGACCGCGGTGATGGGCGTGCTGCACGCGCTCATGGAGCACGATCTGAAGCGCCTGCTCGCCTATCACACGGTGGAGAACATCGGCATCATCTTCATCGGGCTCGGCCTCGCGCTCGCCTTCGGCGCGAACGGGATGCGCGCCGCGGCCGCGCTGGCGCTGACGGCGGCGCTGTTCCACGTCTTCAACCATTCGGTGTTCAAGAGCCTGCTGTTCTTCGGCTCGGGCGCGGTGCTGACCGCGACCGGCGAGCGCGACATGGAGCACCTGGGCGGGCTGATCCATCGCATGCCGCTCACGGCGTTCGTCTTTCTCGTCGGCTCGGCGGCGATCTCGGCCCTGCCGCCGTTCAACGGTTTCGTCTCCGAATGGCTGACTTTCCAAGCCATCCTGGTGAGCCCGGCGCTGCCGCAGTGGCTGCTGAAGTTCCTCGTTCCGGCGATCGGCGCTCTGCTTGCGCTCTCGGCCGCCCTCGCGGCGGCCTGCTTCGTCAAGGCGTTCGGCGTGACCTTCCTCGGCCGTGCGCGCAGCGACGCGGCGCGCCAGGCGGTCGAGACCGACCGCTGGTCGCTCGCCACCATGCTGATCCTGGCGGCCCTGTGCCTGATCGCCGGCATCCTGCCCGGCTACTTCATCGACGCGCTGGCGCCGGTCGTGCGGGCGCTGTCCGGGGCGCAGCTGCCGCGCCAGGGCGAGCTCGACTGGCTGACGATCGTTCCGGTCGCGCAGAGCCGCAGCTCCTACAACGGGCTGCTGCTGTTCCTGATCATCGCGTTCGCCGCGGGCCTCGGCGCCGAGGCGATCCATCGCTGGGCGTCCGGCGTACTGCGCAGATCGGCGCCGTGGGACTGCGGCTTTCCGGATGCAAGCCCGGCCACACAATACACCGCGGGCAGCTTTTCGCAGCCGATCCGCAGGGTGTTCGGCTCGGTGGTGTTCCGCGCGCGCGAGGAGGTGTACATGCCGCCGCCGGGCGACCTGCGCGCCGCGCAGATGCACGTTCGGATGCGCGACGTCCTGTGGGACGCGTTCTATGCGCCGCTCGCGGCCCTGGTGACCTACGTCGCCGATCGCCTCAACAAGGTGCAGTTTCTGTCGATCAGGGCCTACCTGACCCTGGTGTTCGGCGCCCTGGTGGCGCTCCTGACGGTGCTCGCGATATGGCAATAGGCCTGCAGCTGCTGGTCCAGATCTGCCAGATGGCGCTCGTACTCGCGCTCGCGCCGCTGTTCGCGGGCTACGTGCGCAAGCTCAAGGCGCATCTGCTGCGCCGGCAGGGGCCGCCGCTGGCGCAGCCCTACCGCGAGCTGCTGCGCCTGCTGCGCAAGGACGTCGTGCTCGCGGACTCGGCGTCCTGGGTGTTTCGCGTCGCACCCTATCTCATCTTCGCCACCACCTGGGTAGCGCTCTCTCTCGTTCCCACCTTCGCCACCGGCCTGGTCTTCAGCTATGCGGCCGACGTGATCGCCATCGTCGCCCTGCTGGGCAGCGCGCGCTTCATGCTCGCCCTCGCCGGGCTCGACGTCGGCACCAGCTTCGGCGGCATCGGATCGAGCCGGGAAATGCTGATCGCCTCGCTCGCCGAGCCGGCGATGCTGATGGTGGTGTTCACGCTCTCGCTGCTCGCCGGCTCCACCCAGCTGTCCTCGATCGCGGCCTCGATGCAGGCATCCGACGTCGGGCTGCGGTTTTCGATCGCGCTCGCGCTGATCGGGCTGGTCATGGTGGCGCTGGCGGAAAACTCCCGCATCCCGATCGACAACCCCGCGACCCACCTGGAACTCACCATGGTGCACGAGGCGATGATCCTGGAGTATTCGGGACGCCACCTGGCGCTGATCGAGGCGGCTGCGTTTCTCAAGCTGCTGCTGTACGTTTCGGTCATCGCCTGCGTCTTCTTTCCCTGGGGGATCGCGATCTCGGGGCAGGGGCCCGCGGCCTACTTCGCCGGCATCGGGGTGTACCTGCTGAAGCTCGCCGCCGGCGGCTTCGTGCTCGCGGTGTTCGAGACCGCGATCGCGAAGATGCGCGTGTTCCGCGTTCCGGATTTCCTC
>JBAUTW010000376.1:0-7480 GCA_049582365.1 Burkholderiales bacterium
GCAACGCGGCAGCCTCGTCCTGGCGCTGATGTTCGCCTTCTACGTCGCGCAGTGGACCTCGGTCATGATCTGGCTGCCGACCTTCGTCGTCGACGAGCGTGGCGGCTCGGGCGCCACGGCGGCGCTGCTCACCGCGCTGATGGTGCTGATCAACGTGCCCGGCAACCTGGCCGGCGGCTGGCTTCTCGCGCGCGGCGTGCGCCGCGGGCCGATGACCATAGCGGCATTCGCGATCATGGCGCTGTGCGCGGTCGGCATGCTGCTCGACGTGCTGCCGAACGCGCCGCGCTTCCTGCTCGTGCTCGTATTCTCCGCTTGCGCCGGCGTGATTCCGGCCGCGGTCTTTTCCGGCGTGCCGGTGCACGCCCGCAGCGCGCGCCACGTCGGCACCAGCAACGGCCTGGTGATGCAGTCCTCGCAGGCAAGCCAGTTCGTCGCCCCGATCGCACTGGCCTGGCTGGCGGCGCGCTACGGCAGTTGGAGCGCATCGCTCTCCGCGATGCTGGCGCTCGCCGCCTGCGGCGTGGCCTGCGGTTTCGCGCTGCAACTGATCGAGTCGCGGCGCGGGCGCTAGAATCGGTGTCCTGGAGGGGAAATCGTCATGCGCGACATCCACATCTGCGAAGTCGGCCCGCGGGACGGGCTGCAGAACGCCCATCACATGATGCCGACCGAGGCCAAGAAGCGCTGGATCAGCGCGCTCGCCGCGGCCGGGCTGGAGGAAATCGAGGTCGGCTCGTTCGTGCCGCCGAAGCTGATCCCGGCCATGGCCGATACCGGCGAGATCGTGGCGCACGCGCGCACCATCCCCGGGATTCGAGTGGTCGCCCTGGCGCCGAACCTGAAGGGCTTCGAGCGCGCCATGCAGGCCGGCGCGCACAAGATCACCTTCCCGGTCTCGGCCAGCCGCGCGCACAGCCTGGCCAACGTGCGCATGACGCCGGAGCAGATGGTCGAGGAAGTGCGCAAGTGCCGCGACCTGCGCGGTGCCGACGGCCCTCAGATCGAAGGGGCCGTGTCGACCGCTTTCGGCTGCACCATGCAGGGCGAGGTGCCGGAGGGCGACGTGCTGCGTATCGCCGCCGCGCTGGCGGAGTTCTGCGACTGCGTGGCGCTCGCCGACACCGTCGGCTACGCCAACCCGGCGCAGGTGCGGCGCGTCTTCGCCAAGGTGAAGAAGGAGATCGGCGACAAGCTCGAGGGTGCGCACTTCCACAACACACGCGGGCTTGGCCTGGCCAACGCGCTCGCCGCTTACGAGGAAGGCGTGCGCGCATTCGACAGCTCGCTGGGCGGGCTGGGCGGCTGCCCCTTTGCGCCCGGAGCGAGCGGTAACGTCGTCACCGAGGACCTGGTGTTCATGTTCGAGAGCATGGGTCTCGCCACCGGGATCGATTTCGACCGCCTGTTGGCGGCGCGCGAGGCGCTGATCAACGGCCTGCCGGACGAGCCGGTCTACGGCCACACGCCGCAGGCCGGATTGCCCAAGGGCTTCAAGCGCGCCGCATGAACCGGCTCCCGCTCGACGGCGTGCGCGTCGTCGAATTCGCGCACATGGTGATGGGGCCGAGCTGCGGCCTGGTGCTAGCCGACCTCGGCGCCGAGGTGATCAAGGTCGAGCCGCTGGATGGCGACAACACGCGCCGCCTGGAGGCCGCCGGGGCCGGCTTCTTTCCGGTGTTCAACCGCAACAAGAAGAGTCTCGCGGTGGATCTCAAGCACGCGGAGGGCCGCGACCTGGTGCTGCGCCTGCTGGACGCGAGCGACGTGCTGACCGAGAACTTCCGTCCCGGCGCGCTCGACAAGCTCGGCTTCGGCTACGAGGCGCTCGCTGCGCGCAATCCGCGCCTGGTCTACTGCTCGCTGAAAGGCTTCCTCGACGGCCCCTACCAGCACCGCCCCGCGCTCGACGAGGTGGTGCAGATGATGGGCGGGCTGGCCTACATGACCGGGCTGCCCGAGCGCCCGCTACGCGCCGGCTCCTCGGTCGTCGACATTCTCGGCGGCACCTTCGGCGCGGTCGCTGTGCTCGCCGCGCTGCGCGAGCGCGAATCGACCGGACGCGGCGCGCGCGTGACCAGTGCCCTGTTCGAGAGCACCGCTTACCTCGTGGCGCAGCACATGGCGCAATACGAGATCACCGGAGAAGCGCCGCCGCCGATGTCGGTCAAGCGGCCGGCATGGAGCGTATACGACATCTTCGAGACCGGTGACGGCGACCGTCTGTTCGTCGGCGTGGTCACCGACACGCAATGGGAAATTTTCTGCCGCGAGTTCGACGAGAGCGAGCTGGCGGCCGACGCGCGGCTGCAGACCAACGGCGCACGGGTGCGCGAGCGCGGCTGGCTGATCCCGCACCTGAGCGAGGTGATGAAGCGGTTTTCGAAGGCCGAGCTGGAAGCCAAGCTCGAGCGCATCGGCCTGCCCTTCGCGCCGATCGCCAAGCCCTGGGATCTGCTCGCCGATCCGCACCTCACCGCCTCCGGCGCGTTGCACGCGACGCAGCTGCCCTCGGGCCGCACGATTCACGTTCCCGGCCTGCCGATCGCCTTCGGCGGCGAGCACCTGCCCAAGCGCTTCGATCCGCCGCCGGTCGGCGACGGCGCACGCGAGGTGCTGCGCGCTATCGGCTATGGGGAGGCGCAGATCGGCGCGCTCGCCGCCTCCGGGGTCATTTCCCTGCCGCCTGCTTGAATTCGATCTCGACGAACACGTACTCGTAGTCGTTGGCGTTCACCACGTCGTGTTCGACGCCGGCATTCCTGAAATAGGGCACGCCCCTCTTCAGCTCCGAAAAGCGCTCGCCGCCCGCTTCGAGCAGCTTCAGGCGCCCATCCAGCATTGGCACCACGACGTAGTCATATTCGTGGCGATGCCATCCGGTGGCGGCGCCCGGCGCGAAGCGCCACTCCGCGACCCGCGTGCGCTCGTTGTCGATAAAGACCTTCGACGTCGCCTTGGCGTCGTCCATCGGCTAGCCTTTGAGCAGCGCGTCGATGCCGGCCTGCACGATCTGCTCGTCCTCGTGCGACTGCACACCGGAGGCGCCGATTCCTCCGACGCAGGTGCCCTGCACCATGATCGGCAATCCGCCCTGCACCGGCAACACGGGCATTTTGAGCATCGATGTCCGGCCACCGGCTACCCGCTCCTCCCACGACTTGCTCGAGCGGCGCGTGGTCGCAGCGGTGCGCGCCTTCTCCACCGCGATCGTGGCGTTGGCCGGTGTTGCGCCGTCCATCCGCACCAGGTGCAGCAGGTGCCCGCCGTCATCCAGGATGGCGATGACGACGTTCCAATTGTTGCGCTGCGCTTCAGCCTCCGCCGCCGCGCTCATCTTGCGGCAGTCGTCGAGTGTCAGCTCGGGTCGAGTTCTCATTTTGTTGCGCTTTCCTTGAGTGCGTTGCGAATCTGTTCCAGTGCGGCCGGATCCTCGATGGTAGTGAGGTCGCCGGGGTCGCGCCCTTCCGCCAGTGCCTGAATCGAGCGCCGTAGCGTCTTGCCCGAGCGCGTCTTCGGCAGCAGCGTCACGAAGTGCACCGCGCGTGGCCGCGCAATCGCGCCCAGCTGCCTGTCGACGGTGTCCATGACCTCCTTTTCAAGCTTCTTCCTGTCCTCCACCACGGTTTTCGCCACCGCAAACGCGAGCGGCATCTGGCCTTTGAGCGGGTCCACCACGCCGACCACCGCGCATTCGGCGATCGCCGGGTGCATGCTCACCGCCTCCTCGATCTCGCGCGTGCCCAGGCGGTGGCCGGCGACGTTGATCACATCGTCGGTGCGCCCGAGGATGAAGTAGTAACCGTCCTCGTCCCGGATGCCCCAGTCGAAAGTCGAGTAGACCTGCTGCTTGCTGAAGGTCGAATAGTAGGTCTTCACGTAGCGCTCGTCGTCGCCCCAGATCGTGGTCATGCAGCCCGGCGGCAGCGGCGGCGCGATCGCCACCACGGCCTTCTCGTTCGGCGCCGCGTCGCTGGCGTCGGACTCGCGCAGCAGCCGCAGATCGTAGCCGTAGACCGGGAACGACGGGCTGCCGAACTTGATCGGCGTCTTTTCCACCCCCGGCACCGCGGACAGGATCGGCCAGCCGGTCTCGGTCTGCCAGTAGTGGTCGATGACCGGAATTCCCAGCGCCTCCGAGATCCAGACGTGAGTCGGCTCGTCCAGCGGCTCGCCGGCCAGGAACAGGTGCTTGAGCGACGAGACGTCGTACTTCTTCAGGAACGCCGGGTCCTGCTTCTTCAACACCCGGATCGCGGTCGGTGCCGAGAACATCACCGACGCCTTGTGCTGCTGGACGATTTTCCACCAGATGCCGGCGTCGGGCCGGATCGGCACGCCCTCGTACATGATCGTCGTCATGCCCGCGATCAGCGGGCCGTAGATGATGTACGAATGCCCTACCACCCAGCCGATGTCAGAGGTGGTAAACATCGTCTCGCCCGCCTCGCCGCAATAGATCAGCTTCATCGAAGATGCGAGCGCCACCGCGTGGCCGCCGACGTCGCGCTGCACGCCCTTGGGCTGTCCGGTGGTGCCCGAGGTGTACAGGATGTACGAAGGCTCGCTCGACTCCAGCCAGACGCAGGGCACCCGCGCGCCGGCGTGGCGCGCCGCGAGCTCCTCCCATTCGACGTCGCGCCCCGCGACGAAGGGCATCTTCGGGTCGAGGCCGCGGCGGTAGATGAGCACCTTGGCGGGAGGATTCCTGGCCAGCCTGAGCGACTCGTCGACCAGCGACTTGTACAGCACCGCCTTGCCCATGCGGCTGCCGCCGTCGGCGGTGATCATCAGGCTCGGCCGGGCGTCGTCGATGCGCGCCGCCAGGCTCGCGGCGGCGAAGCCGCCGAACACGACCGAGTGGATCGCCCCGATGCGCGCGCAGGCGAGGATCGCAAAGCAGGCCTCCGGGATCATCGGCATGTAGATGATCACCCGGTCGCCTTTCTTGACCCCCAGCGATTGCATCATCGCCGCGACGCGCTGCACCTCCTGGTGCAGTTCGCGAAAGGTATAGCTGCGCTCCTGGTCGATCTCGGTCGAGATGTAGACCAGCGCTTTCTGCTCCGCGCGCGCCGCCAGGTGGCGGTCGATCGCGTTGTGGCACAGGTTGGTTTCGCCGCCGACGAACCACTTCGCGAAAGGCGGCCGCGAATAGTCGAGCACGCTTCCGAACGGCTTGTGCCAGTCGACCAGCTGCGCCTGCTCGGCCCAGAAAGCGTCGCGCTGCTCGATCGAGCGGCGGTGGAAATCGCGGTAATTCCCCATGGCGGCCTCCTCCTGCCCCCCGATATTAGGCGTTAAGGTCGACCACTACCCTGCCCCGGATTTGCGCGCTGATAAACTTGTCGAACACGGACGGCAGCTCGGCGAACGGGATCGTGCGCGTGATTTCCCCAAGGTGAGCTGGACGCATGTCGCCCGCCAGGCGGCGCCAGACCTCCTGGCGCAAGGGCATCGGGCAGTTCACCGAGTCGACTCCGAGCAGGCTCACCCCACGCAGGATGAACGGCAGCACTGTGCTGTTGAACGCCGTGCCCGCCGCGAGCCCGATCGAGGCTATGCAGCCGCCGACCTTCATCGTGCTCGCCATCCAGGCCAGCGTCTCGCCGCCGAGGTTGTCCACGGCCCCGGCCCAGGTGGCCTTGTCGAGCGGCCGGATCTTGGCCAGGTCGAGCTCGCTGCGCAGCTTGACTTCGCTCGCGCCGATCCTCTTCAGGTACTCGGCCTCGCCTGCCTTGCCGGTGAGCGCGACGACCTGGTAGCCGAGACGCGCCAGCGCATCGATCGCGATCGACCCCACGCCGCCGGTGGCGCCATCGACGATCACCGGTCCGTTGGCGGGTTTGAGGCCGTTCTGCTCCATGCGCGCGATCGCCAGGCCGGCGGTGAAGCCCGCGGTGCCGAACGCCATCGCATCCCACAGCGTCATGCCCTTGGGCGTCTTGACCAGCCAGTCCGCCGGCACGCGCGCGTATTCGGCGTAGCCGCCGTGGTGCTTGACCCCGATGTCGAATCCCGTCGCCAGCACTGCGTCGCCCTTGGCGAAACGCGCGTCGCTCGACGACACGACCGTGCCGGAAAAATCGATTCCGCCGATGCACGCCGGTCGCAGCAGAATGCGGCCCTTGCCGGTCGCCGCAAGTGCGTCCTTGTAGTTCACGTCCGAGTACGCCACCCGCACCAGCACTTCGCCCGGGTCCAGCTCGTCCAGCGTGCACTCGACGAACCCGGCCTGCACCTTCTTGTCCGCCTCGGTGATCTTGAACGCCTTGAATTTCTCCATCGTCCTTCCTCCCCTGCGAAGTTTAACGCCGCGCGCGCTCGGCTTGCAGGTATTCGGCGGATTGCATCTCGTGCAGCCGGCTGACCGTGCGCGCGAACTCGGCGCTGTTCGCGCCCTCCAAGAACAGCTCTTCGGGCTGCGCCTCGGCTGAGGCGAATAATTTGACACCGTCGTCGTAGAACACGTCGAGCAGCCAGGTGAAGCGGCGCGCGGCATCGGCGTTGCGCGCCGACATGCGCGGCACGCCGGACAGGAGCACGCTGTGGAAGCGCTTGGCCAGGTCGACGTAATCCGCGTACGAGCGCGGCCCGCCGCACAGTGCCTTGAAGTCGAACCATACCAGCCCGCCGGCGCGCTTGCGGTATGGGATCTGGCGTCCCTCGACGTCGAGCGGATGTCGCTCCTCTTGCACGTCCTTGAGCGCCTGGAAGATCTGCTCCAGCGCCTGGTCGCCGCCCGGCCCGACGTGGTAGGCGCGCAGCCGCTCCATCTTGCGACGCCGGTAATCCACGCCGCTATCGACCTCGAGCACGTCCAGCTGCGCCTCCAGCAGCTCGATCGCCGGCAGGAAGCGCTCGCGCTGCAGGCCGTTCGGGTACAGCGCATGCGGGGCGTAGTTCGAGGTCATGCACAGCACCACGCCGCGCTCCATCACCTGCTCGAGAAAGCGCCCCAGGATCATCGCATCGGCGATGTCGCCGACGTGGAACTCGTCGAAGCAAATCAGGCGGTTGCGCCGTGCGGTGCGCTCGGCCACGGCGGCGATCGGGTCCTCGGTGCCCTTAAGCTCGTCCAGCTCGCGGTGGATCTCGCGCATGAAGTGATGGAAATGCACCCGCCGCTTCCGTGTCAGCGGTACGCAGAGGAAGAACGCGTCCATCAGGAAGCTCTTGCCGCGCCCGACGCCGCCCCACAGGTAGACGCCTCTGGGCAGCGGCGGCCTGACCAGCATGCGGCGCAGCGCGCTGCGGCGGCGCGCCTTGTAGACCGACCACTCCTCGAACAGGCGCTGCAGCCGCTCGACCGCGCGCCACTGCGCAGGGTCGGACACGAAGCCCCGCTTCGCGAGCTGCGCGCGGTAGACCGAGACCACGTCCTGCGTAGCGGCGCGCCGCATCATCATCCCGCCGTCTCCCGCGGGCGCGCGGCGCGCGACTCGTGCCGCGCCAGCAGCAGCGTGCTCGCCAGAATCAC
>JBAUTW010000377.1:0-4324 GCA_049582365.1 Burkholderiales bacterium
TTACATGTCCATGCCGCCCATGCCACCCATGCCGCCCATGCCGCCCATGTCGGGCATTGCGCCGCCGCCTTTCTTCTCCTCGACCTGCTCCGCCACCATGGCGTCGGTCGTGAGCATCAGGCCTGCCACCGAAGCGGCGTTCTGCAGCGCGGTGCGGGTCACTTTGGTCGGATCGATGACGCCCATCTCGACCAGATCGCCGTACTCGTCGGTCTGCGCGTTGTAGCCGTAGTTGCCCTTGCCTTCGAGCACTTTGTTGACCACCACCGAGGGCTCCGCGCCTGCGTTGAAGACGATCTGGCGCATCGGCTCTTCCAGCGCGCGCAGCACGATCCTGATGCCGGCGTCCTGGTCGGGATTTTCGCCCTTCAGGTTCTTGAGCGACTGGCGGGCGCGCACCAGGGCGACACCGCCGCCCGGGACCACGCCTTCCTCGACCGCCGCGCGGGTCGCGTGCAGCGCGTCCTCGACACGGGCCTTCTTCTCCTTCATCTCGACTTCGGTCGCGGCGCCGACTTTGATCACCGCCACGCCGCCGGCCAGCTTGGCCACGCGCTCCTGCAGCTTCTCCTTGTCGTAGTCGCTGGTCGCCTCGTCGATCTGCACCCGGATCTGCTTGACGCGCGCTTCGATCTGCTTCTTCTCGCCCGCGCCGTCGATGATCGTGGTGTTTTCCTTGGCCGCCTCGATCTTCTTCGCACGGCCCAGGTCCTTGAGCGTCGCGTTCTCGAGCTTCAGACCCAGCTCTTCCGAGATCACGGTGCCGCCGGTCAGGATCGCCATGTCCTCCAGCATCGCCTTGCGGCGGTCGCCGAAGCCCGGCGCCTTGACCGCGCAGGTCTTGAGGATGCCGCGGATGTTGTTCACCACCAGGGTGGCGAGCGCCTCGCCTTCGACTTCCTCGGCGATGATCAGCAGCGGCTTGCCGGCCTTGGCGACCTGCTCCAGCAGCGGCAGCAGCTCGCGGATCGACGAAATCTTCTTGTCGTGCAACAGGACGTACGGGTCATCCAGCACCGCGATCTGCTTCTCGGGGTTGTTGATGAAGTACGGCGACAGGTAGCCGCGGTCGAACTGCATGCCCTCGACCAGGTCGAGCTCGTTGGCAAGCGACTTGCCGTCTTCGACCGTGATCACACCTTCCTTGCCGACCTTGTCCATCGAGTCGGAGATGATCTTGCCGATGTCGGTGTCGGCGTTGGCCGAAATCGAGCCGACCTGGGCGATTTCCTTCGAGGTGGTGCAGGGCTTGGAGACTTTCTTCAGCTCTTCGACCACCGCACCGACGGCCTTGTCGATGCCGCGCTTGAGGTCCATCGGGTTCATGCCCGAGGTAACGTACTTCATCCCCTCACGCACGATCGACTGTGCGAGCACGGTGGCGGTCGTGGTGCCGTCGCCGGCTACGTCCGAGGTTTTGGACGCGACTTCCTTCACCATCTGCGCACCCATGTTCTCGAACTTGTCCTTCAGCTCGATTTCCTTCGCGACCGAAACGCCGTCCTTGGTGACCGTCGGGGCGCCGAACGAACGCTCGAGCACTACGTTGCGGCCCTTGGGGCCGAGGGTGATCTTGACCGCGTCGGCCAGAATGTTCAGGCCGTGGACCATCTTGCCCCGCGCACTTTCGTGGAAACGTACTTCTTTTGCAGCCATAACCTTCTCCTAGTTGATTCGAATAGACTGTCGATCGACGACTCAGGCGCCTTCGATGACGCCCATGATGTCTTCCTCGCGCATGACGAGGAGCTCGTCGCCCTTGACCTTGACGGTCTGCCCGGAGTACTTGCCGAACAGCACGCGATCACCGACCTTGACGTCGAGCGGGATCAGCTTGCCGTCGTCACCCTTCTTGCCCTTGCCGACGGCGACGATTTCGCCCTGGTCGGGCTTCTCGGCGGCGGTGTCGGGAATCACGATCCCACCGGCGGACTTGCGTTCTTCTTCGATGCGCTTGACGATCACGCGATCATGCAGCGGACGGATTTTCATGCGACTCTCCACTTTCTAAGTGAAATTGTTTGGTAAACAAAGGGTTGGAGACCTCCAACCCCGGCAAATCAGGGCTTTGTTAGCACTCGCCCATTACGAGTGCTAATGATAGGCGCGAATCCTGGCCGTTTCAAGGGGCCGGCAGGGTTATTTCGAAGATTCTTCTGCCGTCGCGCGCCGCTTGACGCCCGTCAAGCTGTCGTCGCGCCCAGCCGCTAGGCTGCAATGGGGAACTGGGCAATCGGTCAGTCAAGGAGCAATCATGAACAACGAATCCGTCAGCCGTGAAAGACTCGTCACCGACGTCAAGCTCGTGTTGTCGGACGCCGAGGATTTGCTGCGCGCGACCGCTGCGGACGCGAGCGAGCGCGTGAAGAGCCTGCGCCCGAAGCTCGAAGAGAGCGTGCGCAGCGCCAAAGCCAGGGTCGCCGAATCGGAGCGCGCCGTGCTCGACAAGACCAGGGCGGCGGCGGTCGCTACCGACCGCTTCGCGCACGAGAATCCCTGGAAGACTGCCGGCGTCGCGGGCGCGGTCGGGCTGCTGCTGGGCCTGGTGATCGGGCGGCGCGGCTAGGCTGCGGGCCTAGAGGCCGAGGTCGCGCCACATCGCGTCGACCCTGGCGCGCACCGCCGGGTCCATCGCGATCGGGCGCCCCCACGTTCTGCTGGTTTCGGCAGGCCACTTGTTGGTCGCGTCGATACCCATCTTCGAGCCGAGCCCGGCCACCGGACTCGCGAAGTCCAGGTAGTCGATCGGCGTGTGCTCGGCGATCAGCGTGTCGCGCGCCGGGTCGACACGCGTGGTGATCGCCCAGACGACTTCCTTCCAGTCGCGCACGTCGACGTCGTCGTCGCACACCACGATGAACTTGGTATACATGAACTGGCGCAGGAAGCTCCAGATGCCGAACATCACCCGCTTGGCGTGGCCGGGGTACTGCTTCTTCATGCTCACCACGGCGAGCCGGTAGGAGCAGCCCTCCGGCGGCAGGTAGAAGTCAACGATCTCCGGAAACTGCTTCGCCAGCAGCGGCACGAACACCTCGTTCAGCGCTACGCCGAGCATTGCCGGCTCGTCGGGCGGCTTGCCGGTATAGGTCGAGTGGTAGATCGGGTCGCGGCGCATGGTCATGCGCTCGACCGTCAGCACGGGAAAGCGCTCGGCCTCGTTGTAGTAGCCGGTGTGGTCGCCGAAGGGGCCCTCGAGCTCCATGTCGCCGGGATGGATCGCGCCCTCGAGCACGATCTCGGCGCTGGCCGGCACCTGCAGCGCGCTGCCGAGGCATTTCACGAGTTCGGTGCGCGCCCCGCGCAGCAGCCCCGCGAACTGGTATTCCCCGAGCGAATCCGGCACCGGCGTCACCGCGGCCAGCATGGTCGCCGGATCGGCGCCGAGCGCAACCGCGACCGGAAACGGCTCACCCGGATGCGCGAGCACGTGGTCGCGGAAGTCGAGCGCACCGCCGCGATGCGCCAGCCAGCGCATGATGACGCGGTTGGGCGCGATCACCTGCTGGCGGTAGATGCCGAGGTTCGCGCGCGGCTTGTGCGGGCCGCGCGTGACGGTGAGGCCCCAGGTGATCAGCGGCCCGGCGTCGTCCGGCCAGCAGGTCTGCACCGGCAGCTGGCCGAGGTCGACCTGCGCGCCTTCGCGCACCACGTCCTGGCAGGGCGCGGAGCCGACCTGCCTGGGCGCCATGTCGAGCACCTTGGACACCAGCCCGCGCAGCTCCGGCAGCTTGTCCCACGCGTCGCGCAATCCCCTGGGCGGATCGGGCTCGCGCAGCGCGGCGAGCAGCTTGCCGATCTCGCGCAGCGCCGGCGCGGGCGAAGCGTCGGCCTCGATGCCCATTGCGAGCGCCACCCGGCGCACGGTGCCGAACAGGTTGCCAAGCACCGGCATCGAGTGTCCCGCGGGGCGTTCGAACAGGATCGCGGGTCCGCCGCCGCGCAGCACGCGGTCGCAGATCTCCGTCATCTCGAGCCGCGGCGAGACGCTCGCGCTCACGCGCCTGAGCTCGCCGAGCGCTTCGAGTTGAGCGATGAATTCGCGCAGGTCGGCGTAGCGCACTAGCGCCTCGCCTGCAGGATGCGCTCGCTCGCCGCATCGGCGAACTCGTATAGCGGGGCGCTTCGTCCACGCACAGTGAAGGTCCGCTCGACCCCTCCCAGCGTCAAGGTGAGCGTCGTGATTCCGATCCAGCCGAGCGCGAACAGCGCCGCTGCCCAAAGCGCCAGCGCGGCCGATACGACCGGCAGCCGCCGCGCATAGGTCTGCAGCGAATGGAACACCGCGATCACCAGGCTGGCGGCGCCGTGCGCGCTGCGCGCC
>JBAUTW010000378.1:0-3665 GCA_049582365.1 Burkholderiales bacterium
ACGCGCGCGTGCGCGCCGAGCGCGCGCCGTCGAGCTCGCCCAGCTCGACGTAGGCCCCCGCGCTCGCGTGCCGGATCACGCCCGGCGCCTCGATCAGGCTGAAGACTTTCGACAGCCCGCCCAGCACGCGCTCGGCGCCCACCACCTCGGCGAGCTGATCGGCGGCCTCGACGCCGTTGAGGAACGGCAGCACCGCGGTCTGCGCGCCGACCAGCGGCGCCATCGCCCGCGCCGCCTCGCCCACCTGCCAGCTCTTGACCGCGACGATCACGCAGTCGGCCTCGCCCAGCTGGCGCGGGTCGTCGCTTGCCTTGGGCCGCTCGAGGTGGATGTCGCCCAGCGGGCTCAGCACCTTGAGGCCGTCGCGGCGCATCGCCGCGAGCTGCGCGCCGCGCGCGACGAACGCGACCTCGTGCCCGGCCTTGGCCAGGCGCGCGCCGTAATAGCCGCCCAGGCCGCCGCTGCCGAAGATCGCGAAGCGCATCAGAGCACCTTCTGGCCGAACTTCTGCAGCGCCTTGTCCGACAGGGTGAGGCCGAGGCCCGGAGCCTGGTTGAGCGTCAGCCAGCCGTCGGCGATCTTCGGCGGCTGCTCGAACAGCTCGGCCTGCAGCGGATCGCGCTCGGGGTCGGTGAACGACTCGACGATCACGCCCGCGGGGCTGGCGGCGACGATGTGGCAGTGGATGAAGCAGTCGTGGTGCGGCGCCACCTGGACGTGGTTCAGCTCGCACAGCGCGGCGAGCTTGCGCCCTTCGGTGAAGCCGCCCGACATGGTGCAGTCGAACTGCAGGATCCTGATCGCCTCTTCCTCCAGCAGCGCGCGGCAGCCCCAGCTGGTGAGCTCGCTTTCGCCCGCCGAGAGCGGGATGTGCGTCTGGCGCGACAGCAGCTTCAGCTCGCGCCGGTCGTCGGCCCAGCGCACCGGCTCTTCGAGCCAGCGCGGCTTGAGCGGCTCCATCAGGCGCGCGCCCTCGATCGCGGTGTCGAGGTCCCAGCCGCGGTTGACGTCCACCATCAGGTCGTTGTCCCAGCCGATCACCTCGCGCACCAGCTCCAGGCGCGCGATGTCCTCCTTCAGCGGCAGGCCGCCCGCCTTGGCCTTGAAGCCGCGGTGGCCCTGGGCCTTGAGCATCTGCATCTCGTCCTTCAGCTCGGACATCGTCTTGCCGTCGCGGTAGTAGGCGCAGGTGACGTAGCACGGCACCGCGTCGCGAAAGCCGCCGAACAGGCGATAGAGCGGAAGATTGGCGACCTTGCCGACGATGTCCCAGCAGGCGATGTCGGTCGCCGCGGCGATGCGGATCAGCGCCTCGCGGCTCCAGCCCTTCTCGTGCGCCAGGCGCTGCCAGGTCAGGCCGAACAGCTTCTGGTACAGGCGCTCGGGCGCGGTCGGGTCGGCGCCGACGATCAGCTCGCCGATGCCGCTCTTCAAGGCGTGGATCGCGGCCTCGATCGGGGTGTAGCTGGTGGCGATGCCGAAGCCCTCGACGCCGTCGTCGGTCGACAGGCGCACCAGGATCTCGTTCGCGCGCGGCACGATGAAGTTGCTGACCCAGTGCGGGCGGCCGGTGTCGGGGGCGCGCAGGATGAAGGCTTCGAAGCGGGTGATTTTCATGCCGGGCTCCTTGTTGCGGCGGGCTGCGCGCGCCCCGCGCGGCCGAGCAGCCAGGCGGGAATCAGCGCGAGCACGAAGGCGAAGCAGATCTGGAAAAAAGCGTCCTGGAAGCCGAGGCCGCGCGCCTGAGCGTAGACCACGTCGGCCAGATAGTCGAGCGCGCCGGGGCCGAGCACCGCGTCGGGCACGCCGGCGCGGTGCATCAGCTCGCCCACGCGCGCCAGCAGCTCCATGCTCTGCGCGTTGTCCGGGGTCTGGGTCGCGCTCAGCTGGTCGGCGTGGCGCGCGGTCGAGAGCTCGAGCGTGAGCGCGGTCAGGTTGACCCCGAACGCGCCGCCGAGCTGGCGCAGGAAGTTGTAGGTGCCGGCGGCCTGGTTGAGCTTGTCCGCCGGCACGGCGGTCATCGCGACCTTGCCCATGTTCGGCATCACCAGGCCGAGCGCGAGGCGGCTGATGACCGCGAACGCCGCGAGCTGCCAGAACCCGGTATTGACGTCGGCGTCGGACAGCAGCCAGGCGGCGCCCGAGAACAGCAGGCAGCCGGCGATGATCGGCAGGTGCGCCGGCACGTGGTCCGCCAGCCGGCCCGAGAGCGGGATCAGCACCACCAGCAGCGCGCCCGCCGGCAGCAGCACCGCGCCGGCGTCGGTCGCGGTCAGGCCCTGCACGGTCTGGGTGAACACCGGAATCGCGTAGTTGGTGGCGAAGTTGCCGGCGCCGAAGGCGAACGCGATCATCATCGCCGCGCTGAAGCGCAGGTCGCCGAACAGGGAGACGTCGAGCAGCGGGTGCGCCGCGCGCCGCTGGGTGGCGACGAACGCGGCCGCCGCGCCGGCGCCGAGCGCGAAGGCGAGCAGCGTCTCGTTCGAGGACCAGCCCCAGCGCTGGCCGTTGCCGATCGCGCTCATCGTCCCGAGCAGCGCGGCCGACACCAGCGCGTAGCCGATCCAGTCGAACGCCGGCAGGCGCCGGGAGAACGGCTTGCCCGGCAGGTAGAGCATGCCGAGCAGGAACGCGATCGCCACCAGCGGCAGCGGCACGAGGAACATCTCGCGCCAGCTCATGGCGTCGATCGCGAGGCCGCCGATCCAGGGCCCGAAGCTCGGCGCGAGCGTCACCGCCATGCCGTAGATGCCGACCGCGAGGCCGCGCCGCTCGGCCGGGAAGGCGTTGACCACCGCGGTGAGCACCAGCGGCTGCACCAGCCCGGCGGCGAAGCCCTGCAGAATGCGCCCGAACACCAGCGTCTCGATGTTGGGCGCGCCGGCGCCGACCAGCGCGCCGGCGCTGAACACCACCAGCGCGAGGCAGAACGCGTTGCGCTGGCCGAAGGCCTGCACCGCCCAGGTGTTGAGCAGCTGGCTCGCGACCATGGTGGCGAGGAAGGCGGTGGCGGCCCACTGCGCCAGGTCCTGGCCGACGCCGAAGGCGCCCATGATGCTCGGCACCGCGACGTTGACCATGGTGGCCGAGAGCACGGTCGACATCGCGCCCAGCAGGCCGCCGACGACCAGCGGCCAGCGCGAAGCGTCATTTGCCGGTGGCAATCCTCACCTCGACCATCATGCCCGGGCGCAGCCTGCCCGCGCGCTGCGCGATCGAGATGCGCACCGGCACGCGCTGCGTCACCTTGGTGAAATTGCCGCTCGGGTTGGGCGTGGGCAGCAGCGCGAAGCTGCTGGTGGCGGAATTGCCGATGCGCTCGACGCGGCCATCGAGGTCGCGCTCGGGAAACGCGTCGACGTGCACCTCGACCCTCTGCCCCGGCGCGAGGCGCGCGAGCTGGGTCTCCTTGATGTTGGCCTCGACCCAGACGCTGGCCGGGTCGTGCATCAGCAGCAGCCGCTGGCCGGCGCCGACGTACTCGCCCGGCTCGACGAAAGTGCGGTCGATCACGCCGCGCAAGGGACTCTTCACCACGCGATCTTCGAGGTCGAGACGCTGGCGCGCGAGCTTCGCGCCCAGCTCGGCCTCGCGCTGCTCGAGCACCTCGCGCTGGGCGGCGAGCACCTCGAGCTGCGCGCGCTCGGCCGCGGCCTGCTTGACCT
>JBAUTW010000379.1:0-1576 GCA_049582365.1 Burkholderiales bacterium
TCGACCACGAGATCTCCCCCTCGCAGGCGCACAACCTCGAGAAGGAGGTCGGCTGCGAGGTGATGGACCGCACCATGGTGATCCTCGAGATCTTTCACCGGCATGCCCGCTCCCGCGCCGCGCGCGCGCAGGTCGAGATCGCGCGCCTTGGTTACATGGCGCCGCGCCTGCGCGAAGCCGCCAAGCTCGCCGGCCCGCAGGGCCGGCAGCGCAGCGGCGTCGGTGGTCGCAGCGGCGGGGAGTCGGACAGGGAGCTCGACCGGCGCAAGATCCGTGACCGCATCGCCGAGCTGCAGAAAGAGCTCGACGCGATGGTCCTCGAGCGCAAGACGCAACGCGCCAGGCGGCAGGAGCGCCAGGGGCTCGCGCGCGTGGCGCTCGTCGGATATACGAATGCGGGCAAGTCCACCCTGATGCGCGCCCTCACGGGAAGCGAAGCGCTGGTCGCGGACAAGCTTTTCGCGACGCTCGATACCACCGTGCGCGCCCTCCATCCGGAGACCGTTCCACGCGTGCTGGTCAGCGACACGGTTGGCTTCATCAAGAACCTGCCGCACGGGCTCGTCGCATCGTTCAAGTCGACGCTCGACGAGGCGCTCGAGGCTTCTTTGCTCGTCCACGTCGTGGACGCCAGCGATCCCGGGTTCGAGCGCCAACTCGCGGTGACCGAGGAAGTGCTCGACGAGATCGGCGCGGAGGCCGTGCCGCGCCTCCTCGTCTTCAACAAGATCGACCGGGCCGGCGACGAACCCGGCCAGCGCGAGCGTGAAGCGGCGCTGCGCGCGCAGTTTCCCGCATGCATCGTGATGAGCGCGCACCGCGAGGGCGATATCGCGAAGCTGCACGAGGCAATCGCCGCGTTCTTCCGGCGCGACCTCGTTGAGGCCGAACTCTTCCTCCCCTGGGCCGCGCAGAAAATGCGCGGGGAAGTCTTCGCGACCTGCAAGGTGCTCGAGGAACACGCCGACGGCGACGGCGTGTTCCTGCGCATCCTTGGTGAGCCCGAGGCCGTGAAGCGCCTGTACGAGCAATTTGGGCGGGCCAGTGATAATAGACGGGGGACCGGTGACGCCTGACATCCGGTTGCTGACCGACGCGGAACCTCGTTCGATAAAGTGCACGCCTCGACCTAACGATTGAGGCGGCGTTTGCGGCTGCAAGCCGGAATCAGCGAAGGGATAACGATGAAGAATGAAGCCAAACCCCGCGTCTACGACGTTCTCGCCAGGGCCTTCGCGCAGGAGGAGGTGCGGACCTGCTTCGCGCTGCTCGGCGACGCGAACATGAACTGGGCCGAGCGGCTGGCGCAGGCGGGATGCCGCATGATCTACGTGCGGCACGAGCACTGCGCGCTCGCCGCCGCGATGGCGTACGCGCGCAAGACCCGGGACGTGGCGCTGGCCACCGTCACCTGCGGGCCCGGGGTGACGCAGCTGATCACGGCGCTCCCCGCGGCGGTGCGCGCGCACCTGCCGGTGGTGGTGTTCGCCGGAGAGGCGCCGCTCAAGAGCGGCTGGTACAACCAGGAGATCGACCAGGCGCCGCTGATCACCGCGACGGGCGCGGCGTATCACCG
>JBAUTW010000380.1:0-1732 GCA_049582365.1 Burkholderiales bacterium
AGGTCCTGCTGCCGAAGTTCGAGGCCGACTGCAAGTGCAAGATCCACTACACCGCGGTCGGCACCGGCGCCGCGCTCAAGCTGGGCGAGAACGGCGACGTCGACGTGGTGCTGGTGCACGCGCGCCCGGCGGAGGACAAGTTCGTCGCCGCGGGCTACGGCGTCAACCGGCGCGACGTGATGTACAACGACTTCGTGATCGTCGGCCCGGCCTCCGACCCGGCCGGCATCAAGGGCATGCACGATCCGCTCGCGGCGTTCAAGAAGCTGCACGCCTCGGGCGCGACCTTCGTCTCGCGCGGCGACGACTCGGGCACCAACAAGAAGGAGCTCGCCTACTGGAAGGAGATCGGCGTCAAGCCCGGCGGCCCGCATTACCTCGCGGTCGGCCAGGGGATGGGAGGGACGCTGACGCTTGCCGGCGAGAAGAAGGGCTACACCCTCTCCGACCGCGCGACGTATACGACCTACGCGGCGAAGACCGGGCTGCACATCATGGTCGAAGGCGACAAGAAGCTGCTCAACCCCTACGGGGTCATCGCGGTCAACCCCAAGCGCTATCCCGGCATCAACTACGAGGGGGCGATGACGTTCGTCAAATGGATGACCTCGCCCGCGGGGCAGAAGGCGATCGGCGACTACCGTTTCAAGGGCGCCCAGCTCTTCCACCCGGACTACGGGCACCCGCCGCAGTAGGCCGCTCCTCTTGGATCTCCTGGAGCCGACGCGACAGGCTTTCGTCCTTCTCTTCAGCGGCGACCCGCGCCTGCTGCAGGCGATCTGGCTGTCGCTCTGGGTCTCGGTCGGGGCGATCGCGCTGGTCGCCGCGCCCTCGGTCGCGCTCGGCTTTCTGCTCGCGAAGAAGCGCTTCCCGGGCCAGCGGGCCGCAGTGGTGCTGGTGCAGGCGCTGCTGTCGTTTCCGACCGTCGTGATCGGGCTGGTGATCTACCTGCTGCTGTCGCGGCGCGGACCGCTGGGCTCGCTCGACCTGCTGTTCACGCCTTGGGCGATCATGATCGGATACATGGTGATCGCCTTTCCGATCCTGGTGGTGTTCACCCTCTCGGCGGTGCAGGGCGCCGACCCGCGGGTTTACGAGACCGCTCGTTCGCTCGGGGCGGGACGGGCCCGGGCTTCGCTTACAACGCTGTGGGAAGTGCGCTTTGGCATCCTCGCGGCGGTGGTCAACGGTTTCGGGCGCGCGGTCTCGGAGGTCGGCTGCGCGATCATGGTGGGCGGCAACATCGAGGGCCTGACGCGCAACATTCCGACCGCGATCGCACTCGAAACGACCAAGGGGGAGTTTGCGCAGGGCATTGCGCTCGGGTTCGTGCTGATGGTGGTGGCGCTGGGGGTCAACATCCTGCTTGCGCTGCTTCAGGGGCGGGGCGGGCTCAGATGAGCGCGCCGCTGCTCATGCTGCACGGTTTGCGCAAGGCCTTCGGGGCGCGCGTGCTGCTCGAGATCGAGCGACTATCGGTCGAGGACGGCGGTGCCTACGTGCTCGTCGGCCCGAACGGCTCGGGCAAGACCACCCTGATGCGGATCCTCGCCGGCCTGGACCGCGACGCGGACGGCGAAATGGATTTCCGTGGCGAGCGTGCAGCTTTTGCCTCGTACCCCGAGCGCCTGCGCCGCTCGATCGTCTACGTGCACCAGCATCCCTACCTGTTTCACAGCAGCCTGCGCCACAACCTCGAGTACGGGCTCAAACGCCGCGGGCTGCCCGCGGC
>JBAUTW010000381.1:0-5121 GCA_049582365.1 Burkholderiales bacterium
CTCCAGCGCCGCCGCGTCGCGCCGGGCAAAGGCGAGGTTCTGGCGCGAAAGCAGCAGCGCCGTCGGACCAGTCTTGCGCGCGAGCGCGGCGCCCCAGGCGACCGCGGTCTCGACCGTATCGCAAGGACGCCAGACCTCCATGTTGGGGATCAGGCGCAGGCTCGCCGCCTGCTCGATCGGCTGGTGCGTCGGCCCGTCCTCGCCCAGGCCGATCGAGTCGTGCGTGAACACGTAGATCACGCGCGTGCCGATCAGCGCGGCCATGCGCAGTGCGTTGCGCGCGTAGTCCGAAAAGATGAGGAAGGTGCCGCCGTAGGGCACCAGGCCGCCGTGCAGCGACAGGCCGTTCATGACGGCGCACATGCCGAACTCGCGCACGCCGTAGAACAGGTAATTGCCGCCGCCGCTACGCCCGATCGCCTTCGAGCCCTTGACGATGGTGAGGTTGGAAGGGGCGAGATCCGCCGATCCGCCCACCAATTCCGGCAACTCGGGCTGCAGCGCTTCGAGCAGGTTCTGCGAGGCTTTGCGCGTCGCGATCGTCTCGGCCTTCGCGTCGCACTCGCGCACCAGCCTGCTCACAAGCGCGTCGAAATCCTGTGGCAGCTCGCCCGCCGTGCGGCGCCGGAATTCGGCCGCCAGCTCGGCGTGCGCGGCCTCGTAGCCCGCAAACATCTTCGCCCAGCGCCGCTGGGCGCGCTTACCCGCCGCGCGGGCGTCCCAGGCGGCGTAGACATGCTGCGGAATTTCGAACGGCGGATAGGGCCAGCCGATCGCGACGCGCGTCGCCGCCACCTCGTCCGCGCCGAGCGGCGCGCCGTGCGCGGCGCCGGTGTTCTGCTTGTGCGGCGCGCCCTTGCCGATCACGGTCTTGCAGCAGATCAGCGTCGGGCGCGAGGTTTCGCGCTTCGCCTTGCGGATCGCCTTGTCGACCGCGGCGACGTCGTGGCCGTCGACGCGCGGGATCACCTGCCAGCCGTAAGCCTTGAAACGCTCGGGCACGTTGTCGGTGTACCACTGGTCGATGTGGCCCTTTTCCGAGTCGATCGAGATGCCGTTGTCGTCGTAGAACACGATCAGCTTGCCCAGCCCGAGGGTGCCGGCAAGCGCGCAGGCCTCGTGCGAAACGCCCTCCATCATGCAGCCGTCGCCCATGAACACGTAGGTGTGATGGTCGACCACATCGAAGCCCGGTCGATTGAAGCGATCGGCCAGTACTCTCTCGGCGATCGCCATGCCGACGCCGTTGGCGACGCCCTGACCCAGCGGCCCGGTCGTGGTTTCGACCCCCGGCGTGCAACCGTATTCCGGGTGTCCCGGCGTCTTGGAGCCGAGCTGGCGGAAGCGCTTGAGCTCGCCGATCGGCAGGTCGTAGCCCGTCAGGTGCAAGAGTCCGTACTGCAGCATCGAGCCGTGCCCGTTCGAGAGCATGAAGCGGTCGCGGTTGGCCCAGTGCGGATCGGCGGGATTGTGGCGCAGGTGCCGGCTCCACAGCGCCAGTGCAATCTCGGCCATGCCCATCGGCATGCCCGGATGACCCGAATTCGCGGCCTGCACTGCGTCCATGGCGAGCGCGCGCAGCGCGTCGGCCATGTCTCGCTGCAGGGACTCCTGGGATGAGACTGGGGGGGCGGCCACGGCCGCCGTGGTCGGGGTGTTCATAGCGGTATTTTAATGACTCAGGCCGCGCGCGTCAGCGCCGGAGCCGAAAAATAGCGTTGCGCCATGCGCTCGAGCGGCTCGGGACGGATGCGCGGCGCCTGCCCCGCGCAGCCGAAAGCCTCGAAGCGCTGCCGGCACAGCGCCCGCGCGGCCGCTGTCGCCGCCTTCAGGAACCTGCGCGGGTCGAACTCGGCAGGATCCTCCGCCATGGCGCGGCGCATCGCGCCGGTCATCGCGAGCCGGATATCGGTGTCGATGTTGATCTTGCGCACGCCGTGCTTGATGCCCTGCAGGATCGCCTCGACCGGAACGCCGTAGGTCTGCGCGATGTTGCCGCCGTGAGTGCGGATCACCTCCAGCCATTCCTGCGGCACGCTGGAGGAGCCGTGCATCACCAGGTGCGTGTCCGGAATGCGGGCGTGAATTTCTCGGATACGGTCGATCGCCAGCACGTCGCCGGTCGGCTGCTTGCTGAACTTGTAGGCGCCGTGCGAGGTGCCGATCGCGACCGCGAGCGCGTCGACGCCGGTGCGGCGCACGAAATCGGCCGCCTGCTCCGGGTCGGTGAGCAGCTGTTCGCGCGCGAGCTGGCCTTCGGCGCCGACGCCGTCCTCCTTGCCCGCGGTGCCGGTCTCGAGCGACCCCAGGCAGCCGAGCTCGCCTTCGACCGAGACGCCGACCGCGTGCGCCATCTCGACCGCGCGCCGCGTCACCTCGACGTTGTACCCGTAGTCCGCCGGCGTCTTCATGTCCTCCAGCAGCGAGCCGTCCATCATCACGCTGGTGAAGCCCGAGCGGATCGCGGCCTGGCACACCGCAGGGCTCGCGCCGTGGTCCTGGTGCAGCACCACCGGAATGTGCGGATACGATTCGACCGCCGCCTCGACCATCTTGCGCAGGAAGGCCTCGCCGGCATACTTGCGTGCGCCGGCCGAAGCCTGCAGGATCACCGGGCTCGATGTCTCGTCGGCCGCCTGCATGATCGCCTGGATCTGCTCCAGGTTGTTGATGTTGAACGCCGGCACCCCGTAGCAGTGCTCCGCGGCATGGTCCAGCAGCTGGCGCAGCGAAATGAATGCCATCTCCCCCTCCTAGATGATTGAAATCCGGTGTCCTAGCGCTCGAGCGCCTGCCTGCGCCGGTCCATCAGCCGCCAGATCATCGGCGTGAAGATGAGCTGCATCGCGAGGTCGATCTTGCCGCCCGGGCAGACGATGGTGTTCGGGCGCGACATGAACGAGTCGTGCAGCATCGAAAGCAGGTAGGGAAAATCGATCCCGCGCGGATTGGCGAAGCGGATCACCAGCAGGCTCTCGTCCGCGCTCGGGATGTGGCGCGCGATGAACGGGTTCGAGGTGTCGACCACCGGCACGCGCTGGAAATTGATGTGGGTGCGCGCGAACTGCGGCGTAATGTAGTTCACGTAGTCGTTCATGCGCCGCAGGATGGTGTCGGTCACGGCCTCGGTCGAGTAGCCGCGCGTGGCGCGGTCGCGGTGCAGCTTCTGGATCCACTCCAGGTTGATCACCGGCACCACGCCGATCAGCAGGTCGACGTGCGAGGCGAGGTCGACGTCGCCGTGCGCCACGCCGCCGTGCAGGCCTTCGTAGAACAGCATGTCGGTGGCCGCCGGCAGATCCTCCCAGGGCGTAAAGGTGCCGGGCTTCTGTTTGTAGGGCGCAGCTTCGGCATCGTTGTGCAGGTACTTGCGCGTCCGCCCGCCGCCCGTCGCCGCGTAGTCGCGGAACAACTGTTCGAGCTCCGCGAACAGATTCGCCTCCGGACCGAAGTGACTGAAGCGCTGATTGCCGCGTTCGACTTCCTCGGCCATCCTGCGCTTCATCTCCTCGCGGTCGTAGCGGTGGAAAGCATCGCCTTCGACGAACGCCGCCTTGACGCTCTCGCGGTAGAAGATCTGCTCGAAAGTCTTCGATACCGAGGTAGTGCCGGCGCCCGAAGAGCCGGTGATCGCGATGACTGGGTGCTTGGCCGACATACGGCGTCCTTTCAGAGCTCGGCCGGGGCGCGGAACAGCCCGCGCGTGCCGAACAGGGGCGCGTCGTAATCGCGCTGGTTGTGGTCGCGGTGGTACTGCTCCAGGCGCTCGACCTCGTTGCGCGAACCGAATATGAGCGGGCTGCGCTGGTGCAGCGCGAGCGGCGCGACGTCCAGCAGCGGCCCGTCGCCGGTGCTCGCGCGCCCGCCCGCGCGCTCGATCAGGTAGCCGAGCGGGTTGGCCTCGAACAACAGCTGGTGGCGCCCTTCGCGCCAGCCTTCCGCGGCAACGCGCGGGCAGAGAAACACCCCGCCTCGCATCAGGATGCGGTGCACGTCCGCCACCAGCGAGGCGGCCCAGCGCATGGTGAATTCGCGCCCGCGCGGTCCGGCCGCGCCGGCCAGGCATTCCTCGACGTAGCGCTTGACCGCCGGCTCCCACAGTCGCGCGCCGGAGTTGTCGATCGCGAACTCGGCGCTGTCCTCGGCGACGCGCAACGAGGCGTGCGTCAGCATGAATTCGCCGATCTCGCGATCGAGGGTGAAGCCGTTCACCCCGCTCGGCAGCGCGAGCACCAGCATGGTGGTCGGACCGTAGATCGCGTAGCCGGAGCAGACTTGCGCCGAGCCGGGCTGCAGGAAGTCGCTTTCGGTCCCCGTCGCCTCGTTGGGCAAGCGCAGCACCGAGAACAGGCTGCCGGCAACCGCGTTGACGTCGAGCGACGAGCCGCCGCAAAGCGGGTCGAACGAAAGCAGGTAGCGCCCGCGCGGGTACTTGTCCGGAATCGGGTGCGGCGCCGGGTCGGACTCCGATGCCATCGCGGCGAGATGCCCGCCCCATTCGTTGGTGCGCAGGAAGGTTTCGTTCGCGACCTGGCGCATCGCGTCCGCCGGCACGTCGGCGAGCGCTCCCTTGCCGACCAGATAGGCGATGCGCTTGCAGGCCAGCCGGATATCGTTCAGCAGCGCGGTGAAGCCGCCGCTCGCGCCGGGCGACCTGCGCTGCTCTCCGATGATGAACTCGGTGATCGTCTTTTCCTGGCGCATCGTCATGCCCTAGGCGGCGCGCGTGGCGCGCGCGGCGTGCAGCGCCGCGATGCGCTGCAGGGCGAGCGGCGGCTCGTCCAGGCTCGGCTGCACCAGGTCGGCCTGCGAGAAATCCTGCGTCGCGGTCCAGCGCGAAGGCGTCGCGATCGTGGTCAGCCCGGCCGCCTTGGCCGCCAGCACGCCGTTGGCCGAATCCTCTATTGCGACGCAAGCGTCGCTCGCCACGCGCAACGTGCCGACGATCCTGCGGTACAGGTCCGGCGCGGGTTTCTTCTGCGCCACCTCGTCGGCGCTCGCCACCGCGCCGAACCAGCCCAGCGCCTTGGGCCCGAGCACGGCGCTCACCAGCGCCTCGATGTTCGCCGTCGTGCTGGTGGCCGCCAGGGCGAGCTTCACGCCGGCTTCGCGGGCCTCGTT
>JBAUTW010000382.1:0-8130 GCA_049582365.1 Burkholderiales bacterium
TCGGCGACGCAGCGCACGTGGTGCACCCGCTCGCGGGGCAGGGCGCGAATCTCGGCTTCCAGGACGCGCGGGCACTGGCGCAGGCGCTCGCGGCGCGCGAGCCGGTGCGAGACCCCGGCGACCTGAGGCTGCTGCGGCGCTACGCCCGCGCGCGCGCCGAGGCAGTGCTGGCCATGGACGCAACGGTGCACGGCCTGTACCGTCTGTTCGCAGCCCAAAGCCGGACGGTTTCGCTGCTTCGCAACGCCGGGTTGAACTTGACCGACCGGGTCCCGGTCTTAAAGAACATTCTCATGCGCCAGGCGATGGGCTGAGGCGCGCCGGAGACCATATGCTGCTCGTTCGTACCTTGGCGCTCGCCGCCCTCTGTCTTGCCGTCCTGCCCGCGCGCGCCGATGAAGCGCAGATCCGCAAGGTGATCGAGTCCAAGCTCGGCGGGGCGCGCATCGAGAGCGTACAGCCGATGCCGGTGCTCGGTTTGTACGAAGTCGTGATCCGCAGCGAAGACGGACCACGGATCGTTTACACCGATGCCCAGGCGACAAGCATCATCCTGGGCAGCATCTACGACGTCCGGCACGACCGCAACCTTACCGACGAGCGGATGAACAAGCTGCTCGCGATCAATTTCGGTTCGCTGCCGATGCAGGACGCGGTCAAGATCCGGCGCGGCAGCGGGCGCCGCGTGCTGGCCATGTTTTCCGATCCGTACTGTCCCGCCTGCCAGCAGTTCGAGAAAGAGCTTGCGCAGGTCGATGACATCACGATCTACGTTTTCATGTATCCGGTGATACATCCCGAATTGGCCGAGCAGTCGAGGGCGATCTGGTGCTCCCCGGACCGGTCCAAGGCATGGCTCGACCTGGCGCTGCGCGGCAAGCGCCCGACCGCCAATGCGGATTGCGCCAACCCGCTCGAGAAGAACCTTGTGCTGGGTCATCGCCTCGGGGTCAATTCGACGCCGACCCTGTTTCTCGCCAACGGCGAGCGTCTGCGCGGCGGGCTGTCGTCGGCGCACCTGGCCGCGGCTCTGGACGACGTCTATCGCGACATGAAGGCAGCAAAGGCCAAGTAGTCTGCTAGGGGCGCGGCAGCGTCTCGCCGCGCGGCCACAGCACCCACATTCTGCCTTGCTGGCGCATGCCGCCGGCGAGCGAACCGGCCTCGGTGCCGCTGCCGCAGAACAAGTCCGCGCGCACCGCGCCGCGGATCGCCCCACCCGTGTCCTGCGCCATGACCAGCCGCTCGAGCGGCTGGTCGGAGGGCGGCAGCGTGGTGGCCAGGTACACCGGCGCGCCGAGGGGATAGAAGCGCCGATCCACCGCGATGCTGTATCCGGCGCTTAGCGGCGCGCCCAGGGCCCCGATGGGGCCGCCGGACGCGGGCAGCTCGCGGAAAAACACGTAACTGGGATTCTGTTCAAGCGCATGACGCAGCTGCTCGGGGTGCGCTTGCGCCCATTGCTTGATGCCGTCCATCGACGCCTGCTCCAGCGGCAGCTCGCCCTGCGCGACCAGGTAGCGCCCGAGGGAACTGTATGGGTGGCCATTCTGGTCCGCATAGCTGACCCGGATGCGGTCGTCGTCGCCCAGCCGGATCTGGCCGCTACCCTGGATTTGGAGGAAGAACAGCTCGACCGGATCGGCGACCCACGCAATCACCGGCGCCGCGAAGCCGTCGCCGTGGGCGTCGATTTCGGCCCGGGAGTAGTAAGGCACCAGCCTGCGGCCGTCGAGCCGTCCGCGCAGGCGCAAGCCCTTGAGCTCCGGATAGAGACTGGCGAGGTCGACGTCGACCAGATCGTCAGGCACGCCGTAGATCGGGTAGCGGAAGCGGTCGGTGCGCCCACGGCTGCCATCGAGCACCGGCTCGTAATAGCCGGTCACCAGGCCGGTGGCGGAACCTTCCGGCGCGATGACCGCGTAAGGAACGAACGTCGCTTCCAGGAAGCTGCGGGCCGCGGCCGCGTTGTCCGGCGGCACCGCGCTCGCCGCGTCGCAGGCGCGCGCGAGCGCGGGCACCGCCTGCAGGCGAGGACAGCCGGCGAGGAACGCGCGCAGGCTCGGGCCGAGTTCGGCCGCGGGCCATCCCGGAAGGTCGGCGTACGAGGTCTGCACATAACGCGCCGCGCTCGGAGGCGCCGGCGGCAGCGGCACGCAGCTCGCGACAAGTACAATCGCGATCGCGGCGGCCAGGAGAGTTCGCACGATGTGGTTCATTGTTCTGGAAATCGGTCTGGCGCTCGTGCTCGTAGTCGTGATTGCCGGCCTGACGCGTCCACGCAAGCAGAGCCGCGACGACGACCAGCCGCCGGGCTCGTCAGGCTAGTCGTTTCTCCAGCTCGATCAGTCTAAACCAGCCGCGCGCGAGCGCCGGCTCATCGCTCAGCAGGCGAAGCCCGGGTACGCCGGCAAGCACCTCCTCGAACACCACGTCGGTGCGGGTCGCAATGCGCCGTGCAAGCGGGTTAAGCGCGCGCCGCAGCCATGCACGCTCCCCCGCGCGGAGGAATTTGTCGAACAGCAGCGCGCGGCCTCCGGGTCGCAATACCCGGGCCACCTCGGCCAGGCAGCGCGCCGGCTGCGGAACGACCGACAGGATCAGGTGCATGACGGCCGAGTCGAAGCTCGCTGCGGCGAACGGCAGCGCCTGGGCATCCCCCTCGACGAAGCCGATATCGAGCGCGCCCCGGCGTGCCAGAGCGCGCATCAGCATGGCGCGCGTCAGGTCCACCCCGACGTAGCGGTGCATCGGGGGCAGCAGAGGCAGGTCGAGTCCGGTGCCGATTCCCGCGACCAGCACCTCGCCGCGGGTGCGGCGCTGCAGGCGGGCGAGGCTGCGGACTCGCGCCCGGGCGAGGGCGCCGCGCACCGCGAGATCGTAGACCGGCGCCAGCAGGCGGTAGCTGTGGCGCAGGCTCCGCGACACGGTCGCCTTCAGTGCAGCACGCGCGGTACCGACAGCGTGAACTCCGGGATGGGGGCCTCGAATCGGGTGCCGTCCTCCGCCACCATCTGATAGCTGCCGCGCATGGTGCCGACCTGAGTCGCGATCGACGTGCCACTGGTGTACTCGAACTGCTCGCCCGGCCGCAGCACGGGCTGCGCGCCGACCACGCCCAGGCCCCGGACTTCCTGCACCAGGCCCTGTGAATCGGTGATGATCCAGTGCCGGCTGATCAGCTGGCCGGTGACCGTACCCACGTTGCGGATCGTGATGGTGTAGGCGAACGCGTAGCGGTTCGTCGTTTCGTCGGATTGCTCCGGCAGGTACTGTGTCGTGGCGCTGACCGCGATCTCGTAGTGCTTCTCCTGGCCCATGCGTGCATTGTAAACTGGCTGCGTCATGGCGTTCCGCATTGCACCCAGCATCCTGTCGGCCGACTTTGCGCGGCTGGGCGAAGAGGTGAAGGCCGTCGCCCAGGCCGGCGCCGACGTCATTCATTTCGACGTCATGGACAACCACTACGTCCCGAACCTGACCATAGGCCCGCAGGTGTGTGAGGCGCTGCGCCCGTACGTTGCCCTGCCGATCGACGTTCATCTCATGGTCAAGCCGGTCGACCGCATCGTGCCGGACTTCGCCAAGGCAGGCGCCAGCTTCATCAGCTTCCATCCCGAGGCGAGCGAACACGTCGACCGCACGATCGGCTTGATCCACGAGCACGGCTGCAAGGCCGGGCTGGTGTTCAATCCGGCCACGCCGCTCGACTGGCTCGACCACACGCTCGACAAGCTGGATCTGGTGCTGATCATGTCGGTCAACCCTGGTTTCGGCGGCCAGCGCTTCATTGCCTCGATGCTGCCCAAGATCGCCGAGGTGCGGCGGCGCATCGACGCTGAAGTGCGTTCGAACGGACGAGAGATCTGGCTCGAGGTCGACGGCGGCATCAAGACCGACAACATCGCCGAGGTCGCGGCGGCGGGCGCCGACACCTTCGTCTCGGGCTCGGGGATCTTCGGCTCGCAGGACTACGCGGCCACCATCCGCGACATGCGAACGCGCCTCGGCGCCGTGCGCCGCGCAGCGTGATTCGCGCCGCGCTGATCGACCTCGACGGCACCCTGCTCGATACCGCGCCGGACCTCGCGGCGGCGGCGAACGCGACGCTCGCGGACCTGGGTATGCGCCAGATCGACCCGGGCGAGGTGAGAGATTTCATCGGCAAGGGAATCGCCGCACTGGTGCGCCGGTGCCTCGAATCGGCCGCCGGCGGAGTGCCCGACGAGCCGCTTTGCGACTCGGCGCTGGAGCGCTTCGCGCTGCATTACGAACGCCTGAACGGCTCCGCGTCGAGTCTCTACCCAGGAGTTGAGGAGGGACTGGCGGCGATGAAGGAGCGGGGCCTGCGGCTGGCCTGCGTCACGAACAAAGCGTCGCGCTTCACCGATCCCTTGCTCGCCTCCAGCCGCCTGACGGGCTACTTCGACCAGGTGGTCACGAGCGACCGGGCGGGGCGGCGCAAACCGGACCCGGAGCCGTTTCTGCTTGCCTGCCGCGCGCTTGGCGTCGCGCCGCCCGAGGCGGCGGTGATCGGCGACTCCGCCAACGATGCCGTGGGCGGGCGGCGGGCGGGCTGCCGCGTCCTGCTGGTGCCGTATGGCTACCGTGAGGGGCAGGATGTACGCGCAATCGAATGTGATGGTATAGTCGGTTCGCTAATTGACGCCGCGAATCTTCTCTCGCCACAGTCGTGAGCCACCACCGAACCGGAATTTGCAGCACCCGCTGGCGTAGCTGGCGCTCCTGGCGCCGCTAGACCTTCGCGCGCCCCTGCGCGGCACGGGCGGCGCGCAATGCCCCAGCCGCAGTTTTCCGGTTCTTTCGGTTTCAGGTGGAGAAGTCGCATGACTGAGCTCGATTTCGACAAGCTCGCAACGCAAGGTTACACGCGCATCCCGGTCGTCGCCGAGGTGCGTGCGGATCTGTACACGCCGCTCGCGGTGTACGCCAAGCTGGCCAACGGGCCGTATTCCTACCTGCTCGAGTCGGTGGTGGGCGGGGAGCGCTTCGGGCGCTACTCGTTCATCGGCCTGGCGTGCGCTGAACGGATCGAGGCGCGCGGCTCGACCGTGCGCCGCCTGCTGCGCGACGCGCGCGGGGCGGATGTCTGCCTCGAGCGCGCCGACGACGCGGACCCATTCGAATATGTGCGCGCGTACCTCAAGCGCCATCGCGTCGCGCCGGTACCGGCGGCATTGCGCTTCGGCGGCGGGCTGGTCGGGTATTTCGGCTACGAAATGGTGCGCCATATCGAGCCGCGCGCCCTCTCCGGCGACAAGCCAGACCCGCTCGGCACGCCGGACATGTTGCTGCTTGTCTCGGATGAGCTCGCGGTGGTCGATAACGTGATGGGCAAGCTCTATCTCGTGGTCTACGCCGACCCGCAGCAGCCCGACGCCTACAAGACGGCGAGCGAGCGGCTCGGACGCCTGCGGGCCCGCCTGACGACGCCGTTGCCGGACAGCATGGTGCTCGCGCTGGCGGTCGACGCGCCGGCGGGCGAGCCGGCGCCGCTTAGCCGGACGTTCAGCGAGGAGGGCTTTCTCGAGGCGGTGCGCCACTGCAAGGAGTACATCTTCGCCGGCGACTGCATGCAGGTGCAGGTGTCGCAGCGCACTACGCGGCCGTTCGAGGCGCCGCCGCTCACGCTTTACCGTGCGCTGCGGGGCCTCAATCCGTCGCCCTACATGTTCTACTTCGACTTCGGCGACCACCATGTGGTTGGCGCATCGCCGGAAATTCTGGTGCGGCTCGCCGGCGACGCGATTACGGTGCGCCCGATCGCGGGCACGCGCCCACGCGGACGTACCGAGGAGGAGGATGCGCGCGCGGCCGAGGATCTGCTTTCAGACCCCAAGGAACGCGCCGAGCACGTGATGCTGATCGACCTGGGGCGCAACGACGCGGGACGGGTGGCCGCCACCGGCAGCGTGCGTGTCACCGAGAAGATGGTGATCGAGCGCTATTCCCACGTGATGCACATTGTCTCGAACGTCGAAGCCAAGATCGCGCCCGGATTGGACGCGATCGACGTGTTCAAGGCGAGCTTTCCGGCCGGCACCGTGAGCGGCGCGCCGAAAGTTCGCGCGATGGAGATCATCGACGAGCTGGAGCCGGTCAAGCGCGGCGTGTACAGCGGCGCCGTCGGTTATTTCGGGTTCAACGGCGATATGGACGTGGCGATCGCGATCCGCACAGCGGTGGTGAAGGACGGCCTGCTGCACGTACAGGCGGCGGCGGGGATCGTGGCGGACTCCGACCCGCAGTCCGAGTGGCAGGAAACGCAGCACAAGGCGCGCGCGATCTTGCGCGCCGCCGAGGTGGCGGCAGCAGAGCACGCCTCGGGCGCGCTGCACAGCGCGACGCCGCGGGCGGCGTCGCGCTAGTGGAGGGGGAACGATGCTCGTGATGATCGACAACTACGATTCGTTCACCTACAACCTCGTGCAGTACTTCGGCGAGCTGGGCGAGGAAGTGAGGGTGTTGCGCAACGACGAGGTTTCCGTCGAGCAAGTCGAGGCCATGGCGCCGGCGCGGGTGGTGCTCTCGCCGGGGCCGTGCACGCCGAACGAGGCCGGGATTTCGCTCGGGCTGATCGAACGGCTCGCCGGACGGGTCCCGATTCTGGGCGTGTGCCTCGGCCACCAGGCGATCGGGCAGGCCTTCGGCGGCCGCGTAGTGCGGGCGAATCAGGTGATGCACGGCAAGGTGTCGCATATTCATCACGACCAAAAGGGCGTGTTCACCGGTCTGCCGCAGGATTTCATCGCGACCCGCTATCACTCGCTGGTGGTCGAGCGCGAATCGCTGCCGGCCTGTCTCGAGATTACGGCGCGCTCCGAGGACGGCGAGATCATGGCCCTGCGCCACAGGGAGCTAGCGGTCGAAGGAGTTCAGTTCCATCCCGAGGCCCTGCTAACCGAGCACGGCCACCGGATGCTGAAGAATTTCCTGCAGGGGAGGATCCAATGAAGCAGATCACGATCGCCGAGGCGATCCAGCGTACCGTCGAGCACCGGGAGTTATTCCACGACGAGATGCTCCACGTCATGCGGCAGATCATGCGCGGCGAATTGACGCCCGCCCAGATTGCCGGTTTTCTGATCGGTCTGCGGGTGAAGAAGGAGACGATCGGCGAGATCGCGGCCGCGGCGCAGGTGATGCGCGAGTTCGCCACCCGCGTCGAGGTGGCCGACGGCCACCACCTGGTCGATATCGTCGGCACCGGCGGGGATGCGGCGCACACCTTCAACGTATCGACCGCCTCCGCGTTCGTGGCCGCTGCCGCGGGGGTCCGGATCGCCAAGCACGGCAACCGCGCGGTGTCCTCATCGTCGGGGAGCGCGGACGTGCTCGAAGCGCTGGGCGCGAACATCATGCTCAGTCCGCAGCAGGTGGCGGCGAGCATCGAAAGCGTGGGCGTGGGCTTCATGTTCGCGCCGTCGCACCACCTGGCGATGAAATACGCCGGACCGGTGCGCAAGGAGCTGGGCGTGCGCACCATCTTCAACATCCTGGGTCCGCTCACCAATCCGGCCGGCGCACCGAACCAGGTGCTGGGGGTGTTCCATCCCGACCTGGTGGGAATCCAGGTGCGCGTGCTGCAGCGCCTTGGCAGCAGGCACGTGATGACGGTCTACGGATTGGACGGCCTGGACGAGATCTCGATCTCGGGCGAAACCATGATCGGCGAGCTGGTGAAGGGCGAAATCCAGGAGTACACGATCCATCCCTCGCAGTTCGGGCTCGAGCTCTATGACCGGCGCGCAATCCAGGTCAACACCGTGGACGAGTCGCGACAGATGGTGCTCGCCGTGCTCGAGAACCAGCCGGGCCCCGCGCTGAACATCGTCCTGCTCAATGCGGGAGCCGCCATCTACGTCGCAGGCGCCGCGAAGACGCTCGCCGCGGGCATCGAGCGCGCGCGCAAAACGCTTGCAAGCGGCGAGGCGAAGAAAAAGCTCGACGAGTTCGTGGCGTACACCCAGCGCCTGAAGAAAAGCTGAGCATGGCGGACGTTCTGCAGCGCATCCTCGCTGCCAAGCGGCAAGAGGTCGCGGCGGCCGAGGGCGAGATCCCGGCGCGCGAGATGGAGGCACGTGCCCGCGCCGCGGCGCCCGCGCGCGA
>JBAUTW010000383.1:0-1556 GCA_049582365.1 Burkholderiales bacterium
TCGCGCGCGGCGGCGAGCGTCGCGCGCGCCGCGGCGATCGTCCTGTTGCCGTCGATCGCCGCGCGCAGCACCTCGGTCAGCGCGCGCGAGTGGTAAAGCTCCCACCACTGCGCGGGAATCTCCGCGCCCGGGCGCAGGCGTTGCGCCTCGGCACCGCTAACGGAGGTGATATCGAGCGGCATCGGCTGCGCCGTGTAGCGCTCGTACTCGGGCGCCGCAGGACGCTCGAAATCGGGGCCGACCGCGCAGCCCGACAGCAGGACCAGAATGACAGCGACGCGTTTCATTCGTATCGCAGCGCTTCGATCGGATTGAGCAGCGAAGCGCGCCGCGCGGGGTAATAGCCGAAGAACACCCCGACGATCGCGGAAAACAGGAAACCGCCCACGATCGCCACCGGCGAGAGCAGCGTCGGCCAGCCGGCCACGACGGATACGATCTCCGAGATCGCCACGCCGACCACGATGCCGGCCAGGCCGCCGATGCCGCTCAACAGCACCGCCTCCACCAGGAACTGGAGCAGCACATGCACGCGCCGCGCGCCGATCGCCATGCGGATGCCGATTTCGCGCGTGCGCTCGGTCACCGATACCAGCAGGATATTCATGATGCCGATGCCGCCGACGATCAGCGAGATCGACGCCACCGCGGCGAGCAGAAGCGCGAGAATGCGGCTGCTGCCCTCCATCGCCTGCGTGATGTCGCTGATGTTGCGCACATCGAAGTCCTGCGTCTGGCCGGGCTGGATGTTGTGGCGCCTGAGCAGGATCCGGGTGATCTGCTCCTTCGCCGTCGGCACGAGCGCGGTGCTGCGCGCTTGCACGTACAGGATGTTGACGTAGCCGGTGAGCTTGGGCTTGATGCCGAAGGGGTTGGGTGGCGCAACGTAGATGGTGGAGCTCGTCTGGGTCTGAGTGCTGCTCGGCGCGGCCACGCCGAGCACCTTGCGCTCGGCCGTGGTGAAAGGCATGTACACGACGTCGTCCTGATCCTGGCCGAAGCCGGTCTGGCCCCTGCCTTGCAGCAGCCCGACGACCTGCATCGGCACGTTCTTCACCAGGATCGTCGCGCCGATCGGATTCTCGTGCTCGCCGAACAGGTTCTTGAACACGGTCTGGCCGATCAGGCACACGCGCGCCGCGTCCGCTTCGTCCTTGTCGGTCATGGTGCGCCCGGCCGCCACCGGCCACTCGCGGATCGCGAAGAAGCTGGGGCTGACGCCTTGCAGGCTGGTAGTCCAGTTCTTGTCGCCGTACTGCAACTGGCCGAGCCCGCGCACGAGGTACGCGACGTTGGCCACCGCGGGCGCGTCGCGCCGGATCTCGTCGCCGTCGGTGACCGTCAGGGTCGAGGCGCTGCCGAAACCGGCGCGAACGCCGCTCGCTGTCGTCGCCCCCGGCACTACGATCAGCAGGTTCGTTCCGAGACTCTGGATGCGCGCGGCGACCGCCGCGCTGGCGCCCTGACCGACCGCCACCATGGCGATGAGCGCGGCCACGCCGATGAAGATGCCGAGCATGGTCAGCGCCGAGCGCATCTTGTTGCGGGCGATCGCC
>JBAUTW010000384.1:0-5239 GCA_049582365.1 Burkholderiales bacterium
TGGAGCGGGGCGGGGCGGTGATCCTGACGACGCACCAGGAAGTGGCGATCGCGGCGCGCACCCAGTTCACGATCGTGCTGGAAGGTTGAACTTAGGCGTGCTCGGCGGACTCCAATCGATCGTTGCCCGCGACCTGCGCCTGTCGATGCGCCGGCGCGGCGACGTGCTCAACCACCTGGTGTTTTTCGTCATCGTGGTGACCCTGTTTCCGCTCGGCGTGGGCGCCGAGCCGAACCTGCTGCGCTCGATGGCGCCCGGCATCGTGTGGGTCGCGGCGCTGCTGGCCGCGATGCTGTCGCTGCAGCGCATGTTCGCCTCGGACTACGCCGACGGCAGCCTGGAGCAGATGCTGATATCCGCACATCCGCTGGGGGTAATCGTGGTCGGCAAGTTCATCGCGCACTGGCTGCTCTCGGGGCTGCCTGTCACCCTGCTGGCGCCGGTGGTTGGGGTACAGTTTGATCTGTCTCAACAAGCGCTGGTGGTGCTGACGGTATCGTTGCTCGTCGGAACGCCCGTGCTGAGCCTGATCGGCGGCGTGGGCGCCGCCCTGACGCTCGGTGTACGGGGCGGCGGGGTGCTGCTGGCGCTGCTGGTGCTGCCGCTGTTCATTCCGGTGCTGATCTTCGGCGCGGGCGGCGTGTCGGAGGCGCAGGCGGGAATGAGCGCGTCGCCGCACCTGTCGCTGCTCGGCGCGTTTCTCGCGATGTCGTGCGTGGTCGCTCCCTGGGCCACCACCGCGGCGCTGCGGGTTGCGTACGATTGAACGTATTTCGAGAGGGTGAACTTGGCATCGAACGGCTACAGGCTGGACAGCGAAACGAGCGGCAGCTGGCTGCTGAAGCTCGCCGCGCCGCAGGCGTTCTTCCCGGTCGCGGGCAGGATGATCCCTTGGTTCGCGACGCTCGCGGTGCTATTTGCACTGCCCGGGCTCTACCTGAGCTTCTTCGTCGCGCCGACCGATTTTCAGCAGGGCGAGGCCTACCGCGTGATCTTTCTTCACGTGCCGGCAGCCTGGATGTCGATGTTCCTGTACCTGGTCATGGCGTTCTGGGCGGCGCTCGGCTTGATCCTCAATACGCGCTTGTCGGGCATGATGGCCTCGGCGGTGGCGCCGACCGGGGCGATGTTCACCTTCCTCGCGCTGTGGAGCGGAGCGCTGTGGGGCAAGCCGACCTGGGGCACCTGGTGGGTGTGGGACGCGCGCCTTACGTCCGAATTGATCCTGCTGTTCCTCTATTTCGGCTTCATCTCGCTGACCAACGCGATCGACGACCCGCGCCGCGCCGACCGCGCCGGCGCGGTGCTGGCGATCGTGGGCGTGGTCAACATCCCGATCATCTATTTTTCGGTCAAATGGTGGAACACCCTGCACCAGGGCGCCTCGGTCAGCCTGACCCGCGCGCCTTCGATGGCGATCACGATGCTGGTAGGCATGCTGCTGATGTCGCTCGCGGCGTGGATGTACAGCATCGCCGTCGCGCTGTGGCGGGTACGCTCGATCATCCTCGAGCGCGAGCGCGACGCGCAATGGGTTCAGGAACTGCGAGGTGTGGAATGAACTGGGGCGGCTTCGGCAATTTCGTTCATATGGGCGGCTATGCGTTCTACGTCTGGGGCTCGTACCTGATGGGAGTGCTCTGCATCGCGGGCGAACTGGTCCTGCTCGCGCGCCGCGCGCGGCTGGCGGAGCGCAGGGCATGAAGCCGCGCCACCGCAGGCTGATCTACGTCGCGCTCGGACTGGCGCTGCTGGGCGTCACCGCGGCGCTGGTGCTGAACGCGTTCCGCAGCAACCTCGTCTTCTTCTACAGCCCCACCCAGGTGGCGGACAGTGAAGCGCCGGTGAACAAGACCTTCCGCCTCGGCGGGCTGGTGGAGCAGGGCAGCCTGAAGCGCCTGCCCGACGGCGTCACGGTGAGCTTCGTGGTCACCGACACCGGCAAGAGCATTCCGGTGCGCTACAAGGGCATCCTTCCCGACCTGTTCAAGGAGGGCAAGGGCGTGGTGGCGCAGGGGCGGCTGGAGCCCGACGGCGTCTTCCAGGCCCAGGAAGTGCTCGCCAAGCACGACGAGAACTACATGCCGCCGGAAGCTGCCGAGGCGATCGCCAAGGCGCAGCACGGCCAACTGCCGGAGCCGATGAAAAAATGATCCCCGAACTCGGACACTTCGCCCTCATCGTCGCGCTCGGGCTGGCGCTGGTGCAGGCCACCCTGCCGCTGATCGGCGCCCAGCGCGGCATCCCGTCCTTCGTCGCGGTCGCGCGTCCCGCGGCGCAGGGCCAGTTCGTGTTCGTCGCGATCGCCTTCGGCTGCCTCGCCTGGTCCTTCATCAGTAGCGACTTCTCGGTGCTCTACGTCGCCGAGCATTCCAACTCGCAGCTGCCGCTGCAATACAAGTTCGCCGCGGTGTGGGGCGGCCACGAGGGGTCGCTCCTGCTGTGGGTACAGATGCTGACCGTGTGGATGCTCGCGGTCACCGTGTTCAGCCGCCGGCTGCCGGACGAGATGGTGGCGCGCATCCTGGCGGTGATGGCGATGGTGAGCATCGGTTTTCTGCTGTTCATGCTGGTGACCTCGGATCCCTTCGACCGCCTGCTGCCCGCCGCCGCTGAGGGGCGCGACCTGAACCCGCTGCTGCAGGACCCCGGCATGGTGTTCCATCCGCCGATGCTGTACATGGGCTATGTCGGCTTCTCGGTCGCGTTCGCGTTCGCGATCGCGGCTCTGATCGACGGCCGCCTGGACGCGGCCTGGGCGCGCTGGACGCGGCCCTGGACCATCGCCGCGTGGTGTTTCCTGACCCTCGGCATCGCGCTCGGCAGCGCCTGGGCCTACTACGAGCTCGGCTGGGGCGGCTGGTGGTTCTGGGACCCGGTCGAAAACGCCTCCTTCATGCCCTGGCTGGTCGGCACCGCGCTGCTGCATTCGCTCGCGGTGACCGAAAAGCGCGGCGGCTTCAAGGCCTGGACCGTGCTGCTGGCGATCGTCGCGTTCTCGCTCTCGCTGCTCGGCACCTTCCTGGTCCGCTCCGGGGTACTGACCTCGGTGCACGCCTTCGCCACCGATCCGCGGCGCGGGATCTTCATCCTCGTGTTCCTCGCGGTGGTGATCGGGGCGTCGCTCACGCTGTTCGCCTGGCGCGCGCCGCGCGTCGGCCTGGGCGGACGCTTCGAAGCGATATCGAAGGAGTCGATGCTGCTGATGAACAACGTGCTGCTCACGGTCGCCGCGGCCGCGGTGCTGCTCGGCACCCTCTACCCGCTGGTGCTCGATGCGCTCAACCTTGGCAAGATCTCCGTCGGCCCGCCGTACTTCGACACCGTGTTCGTGCCGCTGATGGCGCCGGCGCTGTTCCTGATGGGGATAGGCCCGCTCGCGCGCTGGCGCGAGGCGAGCCTGCCGAGCCTGGCACAGCGGCTCAAGTGGGCCTTCGGCCTGAGCGTGGCGTGCGCGCTCGTGCTGCCCGCGCTGCTCGGGGAGTGGACCGCGATGCGCAGCTTCGGCCTGCTGCTCGCGTTCTGGGTCTTCGCCTCGACCGCGACCACGCTGGTTTCGAAGCTGCGCGCCCAGCCGGGCCCGGGCCTGTTCGCACGCCTGCGCGGCGTGCCGCGCGCCCAGCTCGGCATGCTGCTGGCGCACGCCGGGATCGGCGTGTTCGTGATCGGCGTGACGATGGTCAAGAGCTACGAGGTGGAGCGCGACCTGAAGATGGATCCGGGCGACACCGCGCTGGTCGGCGGATACACGTTCCGCTTCGACGGCGTGGGCGAGGTGCGCGGCCCGAACTACACCGCGGCGCGCGGCACCGTCAGCGTGCTGCGCGACGGCGCAGCGGCGTTCATCCTGCATCCGGAAAAGCGCAGCTACAGCGCGCAGGAAGCGCAGATGACCGAGGCCTCGATCCACACCGGCTTCACGCGCGACCTCTACGTCTCGCTCGGCGAGCCGGTAGGCGCCGGGGCGTGGACGGTGCGCATTTATTACAAGCCGTTCGTCATCTGGATCTGGGGCGGCTGCGTGGTGATGGCGCTGGGCGGGCTGCTGGCCGCGCTCGACCGCCGCTACCGTCTGGCCGAGCGCAAGCGTGAGCGGCCGGAGAGCTCCCAGCCGGAGCCGAAGGGCAAGAGGCGCCGGCGGCCGTCGCGCGCGGCAGTGGCGCAGGGCGAGCGCGGATGAAGCGCTTCCTGCTCCCGCTCGGCATCTTCATCGTCCTGCTCGGCTTCCTGGCGGTGGGGCTGCGGCTCGATCCGCGCGAGGTGCCCTCGCCGCTGATCAACAAGCCGGCGCCGCCGTTCACGCTGCCCGAACTGATGGATCCGCAGCGCACGTTCTCGCAGAAGGACATGCTCGGCAAGGTGTGGCTGCTGAACGTCTGGGCCTCGTGGTGCGTGTCCTGCCGCGAGGAGCACCCGGTGCTGGTCGAGTTTTCCAAGCGCAACGTCGTTCCGGTCTACGGCCTGAACTACAAGGACGATCGCAAGGACGCGCTCGCCTGGCTCGCCAGGCTCGGCAACCCGTACACGACGTCGATCATGGATCGCGACGGTCGCATCGGCATCGACTATGGCGTGTACGGCGTGCCGGAGACCTACGTGATCGACAAGCAGGGAGTGATCCGCTACAAGCAGATCGGGCCGGTGACGCCCGAGATCCTGGATGCGAAGATCGTGCCGCTGGTGAAGAAGCTGCAGGGATGATGCGCTACGTTCTCCTGGTTTGCGCCGCGCTGCTGGCGGCGGCGCCGCTTTACGCCAAGCAGGCGGTTCCCGCGCTCAACGACCCCGTGGCCGAGAAGCGCGCGGTGAAGCTCGAAGAACAGCTGCGCTGCCTGGTGTGCCAGAACGAGACCATCGCCGCTTCCCAGGCCGATCTGGCGAAGGACCTCAGGAAGGAAATCCGCGAGCAGATCAAGGCCGGCAAGAGCGACGACCAGATCAAGCAGTTCCTGGTCGACCGCTACGGCGATTTCGTGCTCTACAAGCCGCCGTTCATGGCCACCACCGTGTTGCTGTGGGCCGGTCCTTTCGCGCTCCTGCTGGGCGGCGTGATCGTTCTGTTCCTGTACCTGCGCCGGCGCCGCGCCAGGGTCGTGCAGGCCTCGCTCAGCGACGAGCAGCGCTCGCGCGCGGAAGCGCTGCTCGCGGGCGGCAAGGACCGCGCATGATCGCGTTCTGGCTTGTCGCGGCGCTGTTCGTCGCGGTGGCGCTGCTGCTGGTGCTGACGCCGCTGCTGCGC
>JBAUTW010000385.1:0-1625 GCA_049582365.1 Burkholderiales bacterium
ACGCGCGCGCGCTCCGCTTCGCCCAGTTCGCTCCCGCGCGCGATTTCGTCCAGCGTGCGGCAGCAGCCGGTGCACACGCCCAGCCGCGGGCTCATGTGGCAGACGTTGACGCAGGGCGAGTCCATCATGCCGCGCGCACCGTCGCGGCCTGCTTGGCGGCGAGCGCCTTGCCGGCCTTCGAGCCCGGCTCGCGCCCGAGCACGCTGCTGATCCAGCGGCCGACCTCGACCAGGCGCGCGAGGTCGACGCCGGTCTCGATGCCCAGGCCCTGCAGCATGTACACCACGTCCTCGGTGGCGACGTTGCCGGAGGCGCCGGCGGCGTAGGGACAGCCGCCGAGGCCCGCGACCGAGGCGTCGAAAGTCGCGACACCCGTTTCCAGCGAAGCGTAGATGTTGGCCAGCGCCTGGCCGTAGGTGTCGTGGTAGTGACCGGCCAGCCGCTCCACCGGCACGCGTTTCGCCACTGTCTCGATCATCGCCCTGGTTCGCCCCGGAGTGCCCACGCCAATGGTGTCGCCGAGCGATATCTCGTAGCAACCCATGTCGTTCAGCGCAACGGCGACCTCGGCCACCTTTGCCGGAGCGACCTCGCCTTCGTAGGGGCAGCCGAGCACGCAGGAGATGTAGCCGCGCAGCCTGATTTTCGCCGCGCGCGCGGCCTCGGCTACGGGACGAAAGCGCGCCAGACTTTCGGCGATCGAGCAATTGATGTTCTTCTGCGAGAACGCTTCCGAGGCGGCGCCGAAGATCGCCACCTCGGTTGCGCCCGCGGCGCGCGCGGCCTCGAAGCCCTTCAGGTTCGGCGTCAGCACCGGGTACGACACACCGGGCTTCCTGCGGATGCGCTCCAGTACCTCGGTGTGATCCGCCATCTGCGGGATCCATTTCGGCGACACGAACGCGGTCGCTTCGACCGCGGGCAAGCCGGCGTCGGCGAGCCGCTCGATCAGCTCGAGCTTGATCCGGGTCGGCACCTCGCCCTTTTCGTTCTGCAGGCCGTCTCGCGGACCGACCTCGACGATTCTGACGCGCTGCGGCAGCTTCATGTCGTCACCTCGCGCCCGATTCTAGCGCCTCGAAGGCGATCAGCTCGGCGCCCTCGAGCACCTGCTCGCCGGGCGCGTAGTGAACTTCCTTGACCACGCCGTCGGCAGGGGCGGCGATGGTGTGCTCCATCTTCATCGCTTCCAGAATCACCAGCGGCGCGCCCTTGTCGACCTTCTGCCCCGGCTCGACCATCACCGCGATGATCTTGCCCGGCATCGGCGCCGCGAGCGAGCCGCCGCCGGCGTCGACGTCGAGTCCGTGCAGCTCGTCGCGCAGCGCGAAGCGCCGGTAGCCGGCATCGCCGAACAGATGCCAGTCCTGAGCCTCGCGCAGCGCGCGCACCTTGAAGGCGCGCCCGTCCAGGCGCACCAGCAGCAGGTCTGCCTCCAGGCGCTCGCCTTCGAGCGCGTACTCGTGCCCGGCGATCAGCGCGCGCTGGCCGGCGGCGAGGAAGCGCACCGTCACGGGATATTGCACCTCGCCCTCGGTGAAGACGAAATCATGATGCGAATCCTCGTTCATGCGCCAGCCGTCGACCTCGTTCCAGGGCGAGTGCGGGTCGCCGGAGCTTCGCGC
>JBAUTW010000386.1:0-1605 GCA_049582365.1 Burkholderiales bacterium
TCACCACGCTGGTGGCGCCGGCCTGGATCGGCGTGTTCATGCCGGCCTGCATGCCGGTGACGTGGAACATCGGCAGCACCGCGAGCGTCACCGCGCCGCTCGAGGCGCCGCGCCAATGGCAGCCCGCGGTCGAGGTCGACAGGACCGTCGAGTGGGTATGCATGCAGCCCTTGGGCTTGCCGGTGGTGCCCGAGGTGTAGGGCATCACCGCGAGGTCCTCCGGCGCCGCGAGGTGCGGGCCGGGCGCCAGCCCGGCGGCGAGCGCCTCGCGCCACGCGGTCACTCCGCCGTAGGACGGGATCGCGGCGGGCGCACGCACGAAGTCCGGCACCGGCAGGTCGGTCGGGGCAGTGAGGTACTCGGAATGCGCGCCGATCAGCGCGTTCTCCAGCGCGCTGGTGCCGATCAGCGGCGCGATGCGGTCCCACAGCTCCTGGGTCGAGACGATGGTGCGCGCGTCGCCGTCCTCGACATAGTGGCGCAGCTCCTCGGTGCGGTTCATCGGGTTGACCGGCACCACCACCGCGTCGGCGCGCAGGATCGCGTAGTAGGCGAGCATGAAATGCGGCCCGTTCTGGCAGTACAGCAGCACCCGGTCGCCCTTCGTCACGCCGCAGCGCTGCTGCAGGAAGCCGGCCAGGGCGTCGACCTCGCGCTTCATCTGCGCGTAGCTGATGCGGCTGCCGTAGTAGTCGATCACGGCCGAGTCCGGGTAGCGCGTCGCGCTCACCTCGAGGTTGTAATAGATGCTGGTGCGCGGTATGCGCAGCGAACGCGGCGTTCCGACGGGCCAATAGGGGAAATGGCGCGTGAACATGGCTTAGAGCGCGTAGCGCCTGACGGCCTTTTCGTTCCAGCGCATGCCGATGCCGGGTCGCTCCGGAATCAGCACGTCGCCATTGTTCAGCTCGGCGGGCTCTTCGAGCACCGCGTCGGCCCAGTCGACGTACTCCAGCCAGTGGCAGGTCGGCGTCACCGCGAGCAGGTGGCAGCTCACCTCCGGAAACAGGTGGCTCGACATCTCCAGGCCCGCGGCCTGCGCCAGCGCCGCGGCGCGCATCCAGCCGGTCACGCCGCCGATGCGCTGCGCGTCGGGCATGACGAAGTCGCAAGCGTCGGCGGCGAGCGCCTGCGCCATCTGCTCCGGCCCCATGAAGTTCTCGCCGATCTGGATCGGCGTTGCGAGCTCCCGCGCGAGGCGCGCATTGCCGGCGAAATCGTCCGCCCGCACCGGCTCCTCGATCCATTGCACGCCGCCTTCGGCGTCGATCATGCGCCCGCGCCGCAGCGCCTCGCTCACCGACAGGCCCTGGTTGAAGTCGACCATCAGCGCGACCTTGGTTCCGATCGCCTTCTTCACCGCACGCAGCGCCTCGATGTCGTCGCGCGCGTCCGGGCGCCCGAGGCGCAGCTTGACCGCGCCGAAGCCCTCGCTCGCCAGCTCGATCGCCTCGCGCACGAGTTCCTTCAACGGCAGGATGCCGAGCCCCTTGGAGTTGTAGGCGCGCACCGGGCGCGGCGCGCCGCCCAGCAGCCGCACCAGCGGCTGGCCGAGCGCCTGGCCGAGCGCGTCCCAGGCCGCCATGTCGATCGCCGAGATCGCGA
>JBAUTW010000387.1:0-3035 GCA_049582365.1 Burkholderiales bacterium
ACGATCGCGTACTTGCCGACGATGATCCCGCCATAGGCGTGGTCCTGGCCCCTGATCTTCTGCCCGCCGGTGTTTCCGCCGGCGCCGCCGTCTCCGCCGTCGCCCTCGGTGCTCTCAGTGCTCTCGACGCTGTGCTCGTAGAAGTCGCTGCGGGCCGGGGTCAGCAGCAAGGGCGTGCCCGGCTGCGCGTTACCCACGCCGGAGACGTCCACCCGCCGCAAGCCGAGGCTCTGGCTCAGCACGTAGGCCTTCGTCTTGTCTTCGCCGAAGATCACGCCGTGGGCGTGCGGGGTGGGCAGCACGTCGCCTACCGGATACTCGTCCATCAGCGTATTGGCCACCAGGTGGATGTTGTCGGTCGGCGTACCTCCATTGGCGATGCGCCACACGCTCATGCCGTGCGGGCCGTCGGCGAAGAAGAGATGGTTGCCCTCCACCGCGAGTCCCTCCGCGTGGCCGATCGCCACCTCGGTGGGCGAGCCTGCCGGCGCACCGCCTACTTCGTTGGTGCTGGCAAGGTGCACCGGCACCGCGAAGCGCGAGGCGACCGCCACGCCGGGCGTGGCGATGTCGGCGATATCGACGAAGCTCACGCCGCCGGCCCCCGCCGATTGCACCAGGTCGACCTGTCCCGCCGCGGCGAAGTTGGCGTTCGGCGTGACGAAGAGCGCGCCGCCGTGGCCGTTGATCTCGCCGGTCGCGAGCAGCACCGGCGCGTCATAGTTTCCGCCGACGTCGGTCAGGTATTTCGGCAGCGACTCGTCGCCCACCGGAACCGGCGTCATGTCGTAGGAGGTGACGAATTCGTAGTCCGGCCAATAGGCCTCGGGCTTGGTGTCGTTGTTGTAGGCGCCCTTGCCGCGCGGGCCGTGCCAGTGGGCGGCCGGGTCCTCGGCGCCGCCGGCCGCCACCAGGCCGGCGAAGTGGTCGCTGAAATAAGCCGTGTAGTGCCCGTTGCCGCTCGCGTCGGCGACCACTCGCACGTCAACCACGCCGGCTTCTTCCAGCATCCCCGAGCCATGGTGCGAGAGGATGCTCTGCGACTGGCTGCCGGTCGGCTCGTCGGGGCCGTGCGCGGGCGGGGCCGGTACGAACCCGGCGTAGGTCGGCGTGTTGGTCACGTCCACCGCCACCAGGCCGCCAAGGCCGTAGGCGATGTAGGCCATCGTCCTGCCGCCGACATCGACCACGTCCAACCGCTGGGCGTTGTAGTAGTACTTGCCGTAGCGGTCGAAGCGCGCCCACGGGTAGTGGGGCAGCGTGGTCTGTTCCCTGTTGCTCAACAGCTCGCGCGACGCCTGCTGCCAGGTCGGCATGCCGTCGGCGTCGATGTATTCGCCGCTGAGCAGGTCGACCGCCTTCTCGTGCTGGTAGCCGAACCAGTCCTCGCGCGTCGTGTCGTCGGCGTACAGGTTGTACTTCGCGGTGCGCTCGAGCGTCGCCGGGTCGTAGATGCCGAGGCCGAGATAGGCCAGCGCCGCATACAGCTTGCCGTTGTGCATCTTCAGGTTGCGCGGCCCGCCCCAGGGATTCTCGCCCGCGTACTTGAGCGTGAAAACCTGCGCGCCGTCGATCGCGATCGCCGAGCCCGGCGCGGCGCCGAGCAGGTTCGAGAGCTTGGTCTTCTGGATACCGAAGGCTTCGTTCGCGATCAGCAGCTGGTAATCGGGCGCTTCATCGGTGCCGGCGTTGTAGACCAGCAGATCGCTGATGACGCCGCCCGTATGCTCGGCGGCCGCCGCAACGAGCATGTTGCCGCCGCCGTCCGAGTACGTGATTTCCGGCGTCGAGTAGTTCACCGAGTACGTGCCGCGGTAGACCATCGCCGCGGGATTGGTGATGTCCACCACGCCGATGCCCTTTTCTCCCATCGAAAGGAGCGCGATCGGCTGCCCCGGCACGAGCGTGATGTTGTGGATCTCGCCCGGCAGATTGCTGATTTCGGTTGCCGCGGTCTTGGTCATGCCGACCTTGGTCGCGGCCAGGCGATTGGCCATGCTGTAGAGCGTCCAGTCGCCCGAGGCGTCGGCGTAGTACTCCACCGCGACGGTGGCGCCGCCGATCTGCGCCACCTGCGTGTCGAGGTTGGACTCGACGACGAGCAGCGGCTCGCTCGAGGAGCTCGCGGAGTCGGAGCCCGACCCGCAGCCGCCCAAGGTCAATGCGATGGCAGAAAAGGCAGCCACCAGGCCGCCGCGGAAAATCCGGCTCCGGCCGATCCGCCCAGTTACCGTAGTCATGAAACTTCTCCCAAGTTTTGTATGGATCCCACTCGCGTGGGCAATGCACGTTTTTGCCTTCTCGCGTTTCATGATGGGCGTAGCGGTCGCGAACGGGCTGATCCAGATCAATAGACGTGCAAGAAAAACGTCAGGTTCGGTCAGAGTTGCGCACGGCCGCTTCGCAGCGCGCGCCGACGCGCTTGGCTAGCGCTGCGCCAGCCAGGCCGCCAACCCGAAGCCGGCGTTGTAGACCACGTGCACCAGCACGGCGGGCCAGACGCTGGCGAAGCGCTCGCGCAGGTGTCCGAACACCAGCGACGGCAGCGCCACGGCGAGCGCCCAGGCGAGCGGCTGCGCGATCGTATGAAACGCGACGAATGCGAGGGTCGCCAGCGCGTTGGCCGCGCTCACCGGGCCCAGCCGCAGCGTCGTGCCCTCGCGCGTGGTCAGGCGCAGGAGCTCTCCCTGCAGAATGCCGCGAAACAGCAGTTCCTCCACCAGCGGATAGACGAGCACGAACGACAGCCACGCCGTCCGGCCCGAGGGCAGGTACATGTGCGGGCCCAGCGCCAGGCCGAGCGCCGCCCACACCGGCACGGCGAGCGCGAGCGCAACAACGAGATGCGCGTCCGGCGGCCAGCGGCTCAGCACGGCGCGCGGCCGGTCGAGAAAGATGAAGCCGTCCCCGTTCGGCTGACGGCGCCCGATCATCAGATGTCCCGTGCCATGCGCTGAATCGTCGGCTTGTCGCCCGAAATGCCCTCCCTGACGGCGATCGGCGTCCTAACCGCGATCCGCGTTGCGGCGTAAGCC
>JBAUTW010000388.1:0-20496 GCA_049582365.1 Burkholderiales bacterium
CCGCTGCGCTGCACGAGAGCGGCAGGCCGTAGCGGTCAGCGGGCGCCACGCGGCCTCAGGGCATCTGGATCTTGCCGCCGCCGGCCAGGCCTCCCAGCCCGCCGGGCGGCAGCCCGCCCTGCGGCACGACGATCTGGGAGGCGGCCTCGCGCCGCAGCTCCTGCAGCTCGCGCACGGTACGCTCGATAGCGACCTTCGCCAGGCCGCCGAACTTGCCCGCGGCCTCGTCGAGCGATTTGGCGTCGATCTCGAACGCGATCGGCAGCGCGCCCATCGGCGTCATCACCTGAGTCTCGCCGACGTAGATCAGTTTGCGCGCCGCGTCCGGGCTGCCGTCGCTCTTGACCGGCGTGAGCCGGCGCAGCGTGCCGACGCGCCGATCGGTGAAAGTCTCCTCGAGGAACATCCCCGCGAGATCCAGGTTCAGTTCGGTGGTGCGAGGTTCGTTGGCCATCTGGCGCTCGTCTCCATAGCTCGGTTTCGACCGATTTTACCCGCTAGCCTCGCCGCGCGACACGCATTCGGCGCGCACCGTCTCGCGCAGCATGCCGGCCAGGCGCTGAACGCCGGGTCCCGCGCCGTCGCGGTCTGCGTACACCAGGTAGAGCTGCGCGTAGCGTTCGCCGCCTTCGCGCAGCGGCAGCGCCTTGAGCGAGCCGGCGGCGAGCTCGGCGCGGATCATTTCCTCCGGAAACCAGGCGTAGCCGTAGCCCGCCCGCACCGCCTCGAGCGAGGTCGCCATGTGGCTCACGGTCCAGCGCTGCTCAGCGTCGATCCAGGTCGGCGTCGCGCGCCGCGTGCCCGACTCGCGCACCACCAGCTGGCGCTCGGCGCGCAGGTCCTGCAGCGTGAGTTCGCGACCGAGGCGGTGCAGCGCGTGATCCGCGCGCGCGACCAGCAGGAAGCGCAGCCGCAGCAGCGCGTCGCCGACGAATCCCGGTGGCACCAAGCCGGATACGGCGAGGTCGACTTCGCGCCTGGCGAGCGCCTCCTGGGTGCCGCCGAGCACCGTTTCGAGCACCTCGATGCGAGTGTGCGGGCTCTCGGCGCCGAAGCCCTCGAGCGCCTTGAACAGCAGCCAGCGCGGAAAGACGATTTCCGCCGCGAGCCCGATTTCGGCCTCCCAGCCGGCCGAGAGCCGGCGCGCCGAGCGCTCGATCGCAGCGGCCTCGTCGAGCAGGCCGCGGGCGCGCCGCACCAGCAGCTCGCCGACCGGAGTGAGGCGTGCCTTCCGACCGCTGATTTCGAACGCCTTGACCGCTAACAGCGATTCGAGCTTCTGAACTGCATAAGTCACTGATGATTGGGTCTTATTGAGCTTTTCGGCGGCGCGCGCATAACCTCCGGAATCGACTACCGCAACGAGCGCTCGCCACTGTTCGAGGGTAATCATATATCCACTATTTCGATCATATTAGTCACATCTTTCTACTTTTTAATCTATCAAGTCAATATTAAATAGAGTCCATCCAATCCACGGGGGACGTCATGAAAACCCTGCTGCAAATCAATTCGAGCCTGTATGCGGGCGACGGCCAGTCGAGCCGCTTGGCGACCCGTTTCGTCGACCTCTGGCGCGCCGCGAACCCCGGCGCCACCGTGCTGCTGCGCGACCTGGCGCGCGAACCGGTGCCGCACCTCGACGCGCGGCGCTTCGGCGCGTTCCTGGCGAAGGAAAACGTTCGCGACGCGGCACAGAAAGAAGCGGTCGCGTATTCGGACCTGCTGATCGGCGAGCTCAAGCGCGCCGACGTGATCGTGCTCGGCCTGCCGATGTACAACTTCGGCGTGCCCTCGATGCTGAAGGCCTACTTCGACCACGTGGCGCGCGCCGGCGTCACCTTCCGCTACACCGAGACCGGCTCGGTCGGGCTGCTCGCCGGCAAGCAGGCCTTCGTGTTCGCCGCGCGCGGCGGCCAGTACGCCGGCACCCCGGCCGACACCCAGACCGGCTATGTGCGCGCCTTCCTGCGCTTTCTCGGCATCGAAGAGGTCGAGTTCATTTATGCCGAAGGACTGGCGATCGGCGACGCCAGTCGCCAGGCGGCGCTCGCGCGGGCACAATCCGACATCGAGCGCATCGCCTGCGGCCTTGCGCTCGCCGCGTGAAGGAGACCGCGATGACCGCCAGAACCCTGCAACGCGTGATCGAATCGGTTCCCGCCTCCGACGGCGCGGGGGTGAAGCTGCGCCGCAGCCTCGGCGCGCATCAGAACCTGCGCGTCGATCCGTTCCTGATGCTGGACGAGTTTTCCTCGGAGAACGCCGACGACTACATCGCCGGCTTCCCGGCGCACCCGCATCGCGGCTTCGAGACCGCGACCTACCTGATCGACGGACACATGCTGCACGAAGACCACCTCGGCAACCGCGGCGACCTGAAAAGCGGCGGTGTGCAGTGGATGACCGCCGGGCGCGGTATCGTGCACTCGGAGATGCCGCAGCAGGAGCAGGGCCGCATGCGCGGCTTCCAGCTCTGGATCAACCTGCCGGCGCGCGAGAAGATGAAGCCCGCCGGCTATCGCGACCTGCAGCCGGAGGAGATCCCGGTCGTCAAGCTGCCGGGCGGCGGACAGGCGAAGATCATCGCGGGCGCCTTCGATCGGGAAGTCGTCGGACCAGTGCACGGGCTGACAACAGACCCGATGTATTTCGACGTCTCACTGCCTTCCGGCGCCGTCTTCTCGCATCCGCTCCCCGCCGCGCACAATGCCTTCGTCTATCCGTTCGAGGGCAGCGTGTCGATCGGCGGTCGCGAGCTGCGCGCGCACGGTGCGGGCGTGCTGGGCGCGGGCGATGCGGTCGAGGTGCGCGCCGGCAGCGAGGGCGCGAGGTTCCTGCTGCTCGCCGGGCGGCCGCTCGGCGAGCCGGTGGTGCAGTACGGGCCGTTCGTGATGAACACCCGCGAGGAAGTCGAGCAGGCGATCCGCGACTATCAGAGCGGCGAGCTCACCCGCGCCGCTTGAGACCAGCGGCGCTTAGCGCCCCAGGTCGTTGATCGCGTCGACCACCAGGCCGGTGCCGGCCGCGATCATCAGGATATCGTTCGCGACCTGCACGTAGCGATAGCCCGCAGGCGGAACGCCGACCTCGACCCTGATCTGCGGCGCGAGGTCGTGGTACACGACGTCGCGCGGCAGCCGCTCGCCGACTTTCCATTTCTTCGCCTGCCCGGGCGCCACGCAGCCGTTGTGCTTCTTCCTCAGCCCCGGCGGGCAATGGCCGCGCTTCATCTCGCGTGCGTAATACGCATGCACCCTTTGCCGGCGAGCTTCATCGAAGCCCGGCCGCCCGCGTTCCCTGTCGCTGCGCTCCTGCCTGTCGCCGTTGCGATCGCGCCGATCGCCGTGGCCGCCGCCCGCCCAGTCGGGCTTTTCCGCGAAAACCGGGCCGGCCATGGCCGCGGCTGCGATCATAAGAACCGCAAGCTTGGCTACGCTCTTCAAAGATTCGTGCATAAGGGGCCTCCAACAATTGGCGCGCAGCTTATACCAATCCGGGGGGATAAATAGAGACCCCTGTCGCCGTACGGCGTCAGCTGCGCAGCTTGAAGCGCTGGATCTTGCCGGTCGCGGTCTTGGGCAGCTCGCCGATGAACTCGATCCAGCGCGGGTACTTGTAGGGCGCGAGCTTGTCCTTGACGTGCTGCTGCAGCGACTGCGCGAGCTGCTCGCTCGGCGATTGCCCCTGCTTGAGCACCACGTAGGCCTTGGGCTTGACCAGCTTGCTCTCGTCCTCGTGCCCGACCACCGCCGCCTCGAGCACCGCGTCGTGCGACACCAGCGCCGCCTCGACCTCGGCCGGCGAGACGTAGATGCCGGAGACCTTGAGCATGTCGTCCGAGCGTCCGCCGTAGACGTAGTAGCCGTCGGCGTCCTGGCTGTACTTGTCGCCGCTCTTGGTCCACTCGCCGATGAAGGTGGCGCGGCTCTTTGCGCGGCTGTTCCAGTACTGCGTGGCGCCGGTCTCGCCGCGGATTTGCAGCTCACCCAGCTCGCCCTTCTTGACCGGATTGCCCGCCTCGTCCACCAGCCTCAGCTCGTAGCCCGGCACCGGCTTGCCGGTGGTGCCGTAGCGCACGTCGTCCGGCCGGTTGGAAAGGAAGATGTGCAGCATCTCGGTCGAGCCGATGCCGTCCAGGATCTCGACCCCGGTCTTTTCCTTGAACGTCTGCGCGATGCGCGGCGGCAGCGCCTCGCCGGCCGAGGTGCAGGCGCGAAGCGCGTGCTCGCCCTTCTTCGGCAGCGCGGCGTCGGCGAGCATTGCCGCGTACAGCGTCGGCACGCCGTAGAAAATGGTCGGCTTCTTCTCGACGATGCGCTTGAACACCGCCGCCGGTGTCGGGCGCTCGGCCATCAGCACGGTGGTGGCGCCGACCGAGAGCGGGAACGACAGCGCGTTGCCAAGGCCGTAGGCGAAGAACAGCTTGGCGGCCGAGAAGACGACGTCGTCCTCGCGGATGCCGAGGATCGGTTTCGCGTAGAGCTCGGCGGTGAGAATCATGCTCGAGTGCACGTGCACCGTGCCCTTGGGCGTGCCGGTCGAGCCGGAGGAATAGAGCCAGAAACAGGCGTCGTCGCGCGTGGTGCGCGCGGCGGGGAATTCGTCCGTGCCCTTCGCCAGCAGGTCGCGGAACGCAATGTGGCCCATGGCGTCCTTGCCCGAAACGACGACGTGCTTCAGGAACGGCAGCTTGCCCAGCAACGGCGCGAACTGCGGCAGCAGCGCCTCGGATACGAACAGCACGCGCGCGCGCGAATCCTCGAGCATGAACGCGTAGTCCTTGGTGGTAAGCAGCGTGTTGGCCGCCACCGGCACCACGCCGGCGCGGATCGCGCCCAGGAACGCGGTCGGCCAGTCGACCGAGTCGAGCATCGCGAGCAGCACGCGCTGTTCCATGTCGACCCCAAGCGTCGCGAGGGCCGAGGCGAAGCGGTTGACGCGCAGTGCGAGCTCGCCGTAGCTGTAGGCCCCGAGGTCGTCGAGGTAGGCGGTCTTGTCGGACCGGCCGGCCGCGAGATTGCGTCCGATCAGGTCCTCGGCGGCGTTGTAATCGCGCGCGATGTCGACCCGCGGCGGCGAGACCGAATGGTCAGCCCTGGATAGCTCCATCTCCCCCTCCCTGCTGCGCTGCGCCTCAGGCGGCCTGTTCGACCGCCTGGCGCGCCAGTTTAAGCCACTCCTCGCCCCACTCGCTCGCCATCTCTTCCGGCAGCACGCCGGAAGAAGCGTCGTGCCTGACCCGCTCGCCGATGCGCTGCGCGCCGAGCTCGGCGAGCAGCTCGTCGAAGCGCTGGCCGCCGAAATTGAAGGTCTCGGCGTAGGTCCGGTCGCCCAGGCCGAACACGCCGTAGCGCAGCTGCGACAGGTCTGGGCGATTGGCCTTGAGGTCCTCGTACAGCGCCTTGGCGTTGTCCGGCACGTCGCCCTGGCCGTAGGTCGAGGTGCAGATCAGGAACACGCCCTCGCGCGAGAACACCGAGCTGTCGAGCTGATCCATCAAGAGCGTCTCGACGTGCGTCTCGCCGTCGTCCCAGGCGAGCTCGAGCTCCTGCGCGACGAGTTGCGCCGTTCCCGTCATGGTGCCAACCAGGATGTTGATCTTCAGCGCCATTTGACAGACACTATATTGCACAATAGAATTCAGGTCAAGCAGTATAGTTCATTAACCGGGATCAAGTCATGGGCGCCCCTCTCTCGCCGCCGTCGCCGCTGGAACCCGCCGAGCAGACTTACCTCGCCCGCCTCGGCGAGCGGGTGCGCGGCTGGCGCCTCGAGCAGGGCGTGACGCGCAAGTCGCTCGCGCTCGCCTCGGGCGTTTCCGAGCGCTATCTGGCCCAGCTCGAGTCGGGGCACGGCAACATCTCGGTGCTGCTGCTGCGCAAGGTCGCGCAGGCGATGCAGGTTCCGATCGAAGACCTGGCGCGCGAGAACGGCGAGCTGCCGGCCGAGCTGGCGCTGCTCATGCGCTTCGCGGCCGCGCTGCCTCCGGACAAGGTCGCCGCCGCGCACCGCCTGCTGCAGGCGCAGTTCGGCAGTCCGCGCAAGCGGCGCATCGCGCTGCTCGGGCTGCGCGGCGCGGGCAAGTCCTCGCTCGGCGCGCGGCTGGCGGAAGTCCTGGGCGCGCCGTTCGTCGAGCTCGACCGCGAGGTCGAGCGCGAGGCGGGCTCGAACCTGGGAGAGGTGTTCTCGATCTACGGCCAGGACGCCTACCGCCGCTTCGAGCGCCGTGCGCTCGAGCGCGTGCTGCGCCAGCACGACCGCGCCGTGATCGCGACCGGCGGCAGCCTGGTCACCGACCAGGACAATTACGACTTGCTGCGCGAGCGCTGCTACTGCGTCTGGCTCAAGGCCTCCCCCGAGGAGCACATGTCGCGCGTGATCTCGCAGGGCGACATGCGCCCCTTCAAGGGTCGTTCGGCCGCGCTGGACGAGATCAGGCGCCTGCTGGCCGATCGCGACCGTCTCTACGCACGCGCCGACGCCATCCTCGACACCTCGGGCAAGCCCGTCAGGCAGAGCGTCGCCCAGCTGCGCAATCTCGTCTCCAAGGAGGAGAAATGAACGCACCCATTGCCGCCGACCGAGTGCGCGTCGGCTTCGGCACCCACCCCGAGCGCTACAACCACTGGAAGCTCGGCTTCGACGGCCCGCTCGCCACGCTGACGCTCGACGTGGCCGAGGACAAGGGCATCGCGCCCGGCTACAAGCTCAAGCTCAACTCCTACGATCTGGGCGTCGACATCGAGCTGCACGACGCGCTCAACCGCATCCGCTTCGAGCATCCCGAGGTCAAGTGCGTGGTGCTCACCAGCGGCAAGTCGCGCATGTTCTGCTCCGGCGCCAACATCTACATGCTCGGCTTGAGCGCGCACTCGTGGAAGGTGAACTTCTGCAAGTTCACCAACGAAACCCGCAACGGCATCGAGGACTCGAGCGCGCATTCCGGCCTCAAGTTCCTCGCCGCGCTGAACGGCACCACTGCCGGCGGCGGCTACGAGGTGGCGCTCGCCTGCGACGAAATCGCGCTGGTGGACGACCGCTCGACGACCGTGAGCCTGCCCGAGGTGCCGCTGCTCGGCGTGCTGCCCGGCACCGGCGGCCTCACGCGCCTGGTTGACAAGCGCAAGGTCCGGCGCGACCTGGCGGACGTTTTCTGCACCACCGCCGAGGGCGTGCGCGCCGACCGCGCCAAAGCGTGGAACCTGGTGGACCACGTCGCCAAGCCGCAGCAGTTCGCCGAGATGGTCAAGGCGCGCGCGCTCGAACTGGCGAAGAGCTCGGACCGCCCGGGCGGCCGGGGCGTGGCGCTCACCCCGCTCGCGCGCCGCGACGACGAGTCCGGCTACCACTATTCCTGCGTCGAGGTGCACCTGAACCGCGCCGCGCGAACCGCGACCATCACCGTCGCCGGGCCCGAGGGCGCGCAGCCGCAGACCGCGGAACAGATGCTCGCCGCAGGCGCCGACTGGTGGCCGCTCAGGCTCGCGCGCGAGCTGGACGATGCGATCCTCAGCCTGCGCCACAACGAGCTCGAGATCGGGCTGTGGCTGCTCAAGACTCGCGGCAGCGCGCAGGCCGTGCTGGCGACCGACGCCGCGCTCGAGGCCAACGCCGAGCACTGGTTCGTGCGCGAGAGCATCGGCTACCTGCGCCGCACCCTGGCGCGGCTTGACGTCTCGAGCCGCTCGATGTTCGCTATCATCGACCAGGGGTCGTGCTTCGCGGGCACGCTGGCGGAGCTGGCGTTCGCCGCCGACCGCGCCTATATGCTGCACCTGCCGGAGGAAGAGTCCGGCGCACCGCACGTCGCGCTCTCGGGCGCGAACTTCGGCCTCTGGCCGATGGCGAGCGGCGCCTCGCGCATCGAGGCCCGCTTCTGCGAGCAGTCCGCGCCGGTCGAGGCCGCGCGCCAGGCAGTGGGCGAGAAGCTCGACGCGCACGACGCGCTCGAGCTGGGGCTGGTGACCGCGGCGCCCGACGACCTGGACTGGGAAGACGAGATCCGCCTCGCGATCGAGGAGCGCGCGAGCCTGTCGCCCGACGCCCTGACCGGGATGGAAGCGAGCCTGCGCTTCTCCGGGCGCGAGAACATGGCGACGCGCATCTTCGGCCGCCTCACCGCGTGGCAGAACTGGATCTTCATCCGGCCCAACGCGGTCGGCGACCAAGGCGCGCTCAAGGTCTACGGCAGCGGCGCCAAACCGAAATTCAACTGGGAGCGCGTGTAACCATGTCGATCAATTATTCCGAGAAGATCCCGAACAACGTCGACCTGGCGCACGATCGCACGCTGCAGCGCGCGCTCGAGCACTGGCAGCCGCACTTCCTGCAGTGGTGGCACGAGATGGGGCCGAGCGACTTCGAGCGGGCCGATGTCTACCTGCGCACCGCCACCTCGGTCGACGCCAAGGGCTGGGCGACCTACGGCGCGGTCAGGATGCCAGACTACCGCTGGGGCATCTTTCTCGCCGACCAGCAGCCGGGCCGCACGATCGGCTTCGGCGACCAGATGGGCCAGCCGGTGTGGCAGCAGGTGCCCGGCGAGCACCGCTCGACCCTCAGGCGCCTGATCGTCACGCAAGGCGACACCGAGCCCGCCTCGGTCGAGCAGCAGCGCCTGCTCGGGCACCTGTGCCCGTCGCTCTACGACCTGCGCAACCTGTTCCAGATCAACGTCGAGGAAGGCCGCCACCTGTGGGCCATGGTCTACCTGCTGCACGCCTACTTCGGGCGCGACGGGCGGGAGGAGGCCGAGGAGCTGCTCGCGCGCCACTCCGGCGACGCGGACAAGCCGCGCATCCTGACAACCTTCAACGAGCCGATCTCCGACTGGCTGTCGCTCTACTGCTTCACCTATTTCACCGACCGCGACGGCAAGTACCAGCTCAAGAGCTTCGCCGAAAGCGGTTTCGATCCTCTGTCGCGCACCTGCCGCTTCATGCTGACCGAGGAAGCGCACCATATGTTCGTCGGCGAGACCGGCATCGGGCGGGTGGTGAAGCGCACGCTCGAGGTCATGAAGGAGCTCGCCACCGACGATCCGGCGAGGATCCGCGCGCACGGCGCGGTCGACCTGCCGCTGCTGCAGAAGTACCTCAATTTCTGGTGTTCTTCGTCGCTCGACCTGTTCGGCTCCGAGATCAGCTCGAACGCGGCGGCGAGCTTCGCCAACGGCCTCAAGGGGCGGCCCGACGAATCGCAGTACGAGGATCACCTCCTGCGCGACGTCAGCCTCAAGCTCGACACGCCCGAGGGCACGCAGGAGGTGCCGATGCTCAACGCGCTGAACGAAGTGATGCGCGAGTCCTATCTGAAGGACTGCGAAATCGGCCTCAAGCGCTGGAACCGCGCCATCGAGCGCGCCGGCCACGAGTTCCGGCTCACCCTGCCCTCGTCGCGCTTCCGGCGCGCGATCGGCTCCTGGGTCGGATTGCCGGTCGACCCGAACGGCAAGCTGCTGCCGAAGGACGAGTACGACCGGCGCCTGCACGAATGGGTCCCGTCGCCGGACGACAAGGCCTTCGTGAAATCGCTCATGCAGAAAGTGATCGAACCCGGAAAGATGGCCGCCTGGATCGCGCCGCCCGACCGCGGCATCAACAACCTGCCGCTCGACTACGAGTACGTGCACCTGTCATGAGCGGCGCCGCGCCGGCCTGCGCGCGCGCCGAATGGTGCGCCTTCCTCAACCGCATGCTCGAGGCCGAGCGCGCGGGAGCGAGGGCGCTGCTCGAGTTCCTCGGCGAGTATCCGCGCGACGGCGAGGCCTGGAAGGTGCTGCGCAAGGTGCAGGGCGACGAGGCCCACAACTGCGTCGTGCTGGGCGACGTTCTCAAGCGCGCCGGCGAGCCCCACAGCCACGCCACCGGCGAGTTCCTCGACAAGGCGCTCGCGGTTCGGGGCCGGCGCGCGCGGCTGGAGTTCCTATGCCGCGGCCTGGGCTGGTCGGTGCGCGAGATCGAGGCTGCGCTGCCGCGCGTCCCGGACGAGACCGGCGCGCGAGCGCTGACCCGCATCCGCGACACGCATCGCGGCAGCCTGGCGAGCTGCAACGCGCTGCTGAAGGCGAAGGACCTGTGACGCCGGGCCGGCGGCGGGGCTAGTCCATCCCCTCCCAGCTTTCGGCGCTGGCGCCCGCGAGCGCTCGTACGCGCTCTTCGTCTGCGGCGAACTCGGCCGCCGGTCCGCCGTATACGATCTCGCCGTTGTCGAGCACGTAGGCGCGGTCGGCGATCTCGACCGCCGCGCGCACGTTTTGCTCCACCAGCAGCACCGAGATGCCTTCCTTGCGCGCGGCGACCACGACCTTGAACACGTCCTGCACGATGATCGGCGCCAGGCCCTGCGAAGGCTCGTCCAGCAGCAGCAGCTTCGGGTTGAGCAGCAGCGCGCGCGCGATCGCCAGCATCTCCTGCTCCCCGCCCGAGAGCTGGCGCCCCTTGTTGTTCCTGCGCTCCTCGAGGCGGGGAAAGAGCTGGTAGACGCGCGCGACGGTCCACGGCCCCGGACGCTCGAGCGGCACCTTCAGATTCTCGTCCACGGTCAGATTGGCGAAGATGCGGCGTCCCTCCGGCACGAAGCCCACGCCGAGGCTGGCGATGCGGTACGGCGGCCATTCGGTGGTGGCGTGACCGAAGATGCGCACCACCCCTTCACGCGCGTGCGTCAGGCCCATCAGACTGCGCAGCGTGGTCGACTTGCCTGCCCCGTTGCGGCCGAGCAGGGCCACGATTTCGCCCTCGTGGACCTCGAGGCCTACCCCGTGCAGGATGTGGCTCTTGCCGTAGAACGTATGCAGCGCTTCGGCTTCGAGCGCGTTCATGCCGCTTTCCCCAGGTACGCCGCCTGCACGCGTTCGTTGGCGCCGATCTCGGCCGGCGTGCCCTCGGCCAGCATCGCGCCCTCGGCCAGCACCATGATGCGGTCGGCAAGATGGAATACGACGCGCATGTCGTGCTCGATCAGCACGATCGTCAGCTTCTGGTCGCGGTGCAGGCGCCGGATCAGGCGCGTGATGTCGTAGGTCTCCTGGTCGCCCATGCCCGCGGTCGGCTCGTCGAGCAGCAGCAGGCGCGGCTTGAGCGCGAGCGACATCATGATCTCCGTGGCGCGCTGATCGCCATGGGGCAGCTCGCCTACCAGCCGGTCCGCCTTCCCGGTCAAGTCGCCCATGTCCATCAGCTCGGACACGCGCGCAGCCATCTCCTGCGCGACTTCGCGCGACATCCACGGCCGCAGACGGTGGCCGGCCGCACCCTCCACCGGGATGCGCAGGTTCTCACGCACCGTGAGTTCGGGAAAGATCTCCGTGATCTGGAACGTGCGCGCCATGCCGCGCCATACTCGCCGTGCCGGCAACAGCTTCGTGATGTCCTCGCCGTCGAACACGATGCGGCCCGAGGTCGGCGGGAGAAGGCCGCTGATGAGATTGAAGAAGGTCGTCTTGCCGGCGCCGTTCGGTCCGATCACCGCCCGCAGCTCACCCGGCTCGACCACCATCGACACGCCGCTCACGGCGACCAGGCTGCCGAAGTTGCGCGAGATGTTGTCGACCTGCAGCAAACTCACGACGCCACCTTGCGGCGGATGATTCCCAGCACGCCACGCGGGAAGAACAGCACGATCAGCACGAACAGCAGGCCGATGAACGATTCCCAGTTCTGGGTCATGCTCGAGACATAGTCCTGCAGCACGACGAAGATCACCGCGCCCACCAGCGGGCCCCAGAACGAGCGCATACCACCGAGCACCGCCATGATCACGAAATTGCCCGACAGGCCCCAATACAGCGCGCGCGGATCGACGAAATTGTTCAGCAGGGCGTAGAGCGCGCCCGCGATGCTGACGAAGAAGCACGAGATCGTGAAAGACAGCCAGATGTGGCGCTCGACCGGAATCCCGAGGAAACGCGCGCGGCGCTCGTTCTCGCGGATCGCAAGCAGCGTGCGCCCGAAAGGCGAACGCAGCAGGATCGTCATCAGCACGACCGACAGCGCGAAGAAGAACAGGATGAAGTAATAGAAGAGCTCCGCATTGTGCAGGATGTCCAGTTTGGCGAAGCCGAGGTCGATCGGCACGCGTGTCCAGTTGGTCAGCCCGTCGTCGCCGCCGGTAACGTTGTTCCAGCGAAAGGTGATGAAGTAGAACACCTGGCCGAAGGCAATCGTCACCATGGCGAAATACACGCCGCGCAGCTTGACGATCAACGTGCCGATGATCGCGGCGGCAGCCGTGCCGACCAGGACCCCGACCAGGACGGCGAGCGGCGTGCTCGGGACCAGGTACTTGATGGTCATGGCGGCGCCGTAGGCGCCGAGGCCGAAATAGGCCGCGTGGCCGAAAGACAGCACGCCGGTGAAGCCGAGCAGGAAATTGAGCGCCATCGCGGCAAGCGCCATCACCAGCACGCGGCTGCCGAGCTCGGTGTAGCCGCCGACCCAATGCATCCAGAAGGGTGCCGTGAGAAGCAGCAGCCAGACGGCGGCGTTCGCGGCCAGTTTATTGGTCTGACCCATCTAGAATCTCCCTTCCTCGCCCAGAAGGCCGCGCGGGCGCACCAGCAAGACGATACCCATCATGATGTAAATCACCGCCTCGCTGGCCGACGGAAAGAACATCGTCGTGAGTCCCGAGGCGACGCCGATCAGGAGTCCGCCGAGGAGCGTGCCGGGCAAACTGCCGAGGCCGCCGACGATGATCGCGACGAAACTCGGCATGATGAGCGAGGTGCCGATCGTCGGCGACAAGCCGAGCATGCCGGCCGCGAGCACGCCCGCGAGGCCGGCAAGGTAGATGCCGATGCCGAAATTGAGAGTACGCAGGATTCGCACGTTGACGCCCAGGACCGAGACGGTCTCCAGATCGAGGGTGCCGGCCCGAATTCGCATGCCGAGGCGCGTGCGATTCAGGATGAAGAACAGACCAGCCACCGCGACGCCGACCAGGATCACCATGAACACCCGGTAGCCCGTGAGGAAGAAATACTCGGCGCTGAGCGGCCGCATCAACCAGTCCGGCACCTGGTAGGGGACGCTCTGGGCGCCCCAGATGAAGCGCGTGCCGTCCTCGAATATGTAGGCAAGACCGAAGGTGAGCAGCAGGCTATAGAGTTGATCGCGCCCGTACAGGCGGCGGATCAGCACGCGCTCTACGAGCAAGCCGATGAAGGCGGTCAGAAAAGGTGCGATCAGCAGCGCACCCCAGAAACCGACGAAAGGGATGAGGACATAAGCGAGATAGCCGCCGACGGCGAGGAATCCGCCGTGCGCGAAGTTGATGACACCGGACAGGTTCAGGATCAGCGAAAGGCCGAGGGCCATGAGCGCGTAGAACGCGCCGATGATCAGTCCGTTGAAGACGTTGAAAAGTATCAGCTGTGTCATTCGGGCAACGCGCGTTCAGGCCTCAACGCTCCGCAGGACGCCTTCGACGTGGAACACATGGCGGGGATCCGCACACCGTACGGGAGATCGCCCAATTTTCGCGGCGCTCGCGCACAAGCGCCGGCGCCAGCTTCGAACGTACGGGCGTCGCGCAACACGCGACGCCCGTCGTTTCGTTGGTTCAGACCGGACCGCGCCTTACGCCGGCCAGATCATCTTGCATCCGGTCTCCTCGAGCGTACCGGAGACATCGGTGCCTTTGACGACGTCAGTTACCTTGAACAGGTCGTCCGGTGCGCTGCCGTGCGCCTGTGCGTGGCCGACGTAGAGGTCCCCGATGAGCTGGTTCTGCCCCGCGCGGAAGAACGCGCCGTTCGGCATCAGCGCCACCTCGGGTGGCAGATGGTAGCCCTGGAGGAACTTGGCCATCTTGACCGCTTCGAGGGACTTGGCGCCATTTGCCGCCAGCGCGCAAGTCCAGGTCGCGGCATAGCCAAACCAGGTACGCGCGGTGGGCACGCGACCGGACGTCTTCTTGATCGCCTCGACGAACTCCGCAACGTGCGGCACGCCGGGCTGCTTCCAGTACCACTCGAACACCCAGGTGCCGATGCGCGCCTCGGGCGGCAGGCCCTCCTGCGGCTCGAGCTCGCCCTGCGCGCCGGCGAGATGGAAGCGCTTCTCGAGCCCGAACTGAACCGCCTGCTTGAGCGCGTTCACCTGGTCGTCGCCCTGGACCAGAAAGATGATCACGTCCGGCTTCGCCGCCTGGGCCGCAATCAGGTACGAGGAGAAGTCGGTCGTGCCGAGCGGCGTCAAGGCGCCGCCGACCCGGGTGCCGCCGAGCTTCGCGGCGGCCTTGATCATACCCGCCTCGAGCGTGTGGCCGAAGGCGTAGTCGGGCGTGATGTAGTACCACTTCTTGCCGTAGTCCCTGATCAGGGTGCCGGCGACCGCGTTCGCTTCCGTCTGAGTCGGGTTGCAGATGCGGAACACGTTCCAGTGGCAGCTGGTGCCGGTGACCGCGTCGGTATGGCCGCCGGGGTCGATCATGAACACGCCCTTCTCGTAGGCGACCGCCGCCATCGCAAGCGCAAGCGCCGAGTTGATGTTGCCGATCAGGAAGTTCACCTGATCGCGATCGATCAGCTTGCGCGCTTTCTGCACCGTCGTGCCGGCGTCGCCGCTGGTGGAATCCTCGACCCGCAGCTCGGCCTGGCGGCCCAGAATGCCGCCCTTGGCGTTGATCTGGTCGATCGCAAGCTGGCAACCGTAAAGCTCGTTCTTGCCCAGTGCGGCATAGGTGCCGGTCAGCGGATTGTCCAAGCCGAGCTTCACCGGCTCCTCGCCCCGCGCCTTGATGATGAACGGCGGCACGAGCTGCAGTGCGCCTGCGGTCGCCGCGGCCTTGAGCACCGTCCGGCGGCTGAACTTCTTGCTGGAAGAATCCTGGACTGTCATTCGTGTCTCCTCGATACGGTTTGGCGTGGACGGAGCCGATGTCGCGCCTTCAAACCCGGCTCTTTCTATGTGGAAGCTATATGGAAGCGCTTCGCCAGCGGGCAGACGAACCGGCCCTTGGCTCCGTCATTGCTTCGACGGGGGCCGAGTCTACCGATCGAGTCTGTCCGGATCCTTGCCGTATGCTGACTAGATTCCCGCTATGGAGCAGGACTTGTGCAAGCTTCGGCTAGCGCTCCAGCACGTAGCTGCCGGGCGCGTCCGCCAGCTTGGGATAGGCGTCGCTCGCGAGCGGCGGGGGCGCGCCGAGCGGGCCGCATTTGTCGGCCAGCCACTCGCTCCAGTCGTCCCACCAGCTGCCCTCGTGCGCCTCGGCCTTGGCATGCCAGGCGTCGGCGGTCTGGCCGCGGTGGGCAGGCGCGACGCGGAAGCTGCGCTTGGGAGGATCGACCGGCGGATTGACGATGCCGAGGATGTGGCCCGAACTCGAGAGCACGAAGCGCTTGGGCGAAGTCACGTAGGCGTTGATGCGGAAGGTCTGACGCCACGGCGCGATGTGATCGTCCTCGGCGGACACGCCGTACATCGGCTGATGGATGCGGGTAAGGTCGATCGGCTCGCCGGCGATGGTCAGCGCGTCGGCCTTGATCAGGTTGTTGTTCAGGTACATCTCGCGCAGGTAGTACTCGTGCATCCGGTAGGGCATGCGCGTGGTGTCCATGTTCCAGTACAGTACGTCGAACGGCGCCGGCCGCTCGCCGTACAGCCAGCCGTGCACCACGTAGTGCCAGATCAGGCTGTTCGAGCGCAGCAGGCGGAAGGTGGTGGCCATCTCGCCGCCGTCGAGGAAGCCGCGCGTGCGCATCAGGTCGCAGATCCAGCGCACGCTGCCCTCGTCCAGGAACACCTCGATGTCGCCCGGGGACTGGAAGTCGGTGAGCGTCGCGAGCAGGGTCCAGCTCGACACCGGCACCTCTTCGCGCGGGTGCTTGCGGTTGAGCCAGGCCATGTAGGTCGCCACCAGCGTGCCGCCGATGCAGTAACCGACCAGGTGCGCCTTGTCGGCGCCCGAGAGCGCGCGCGCCACGCGCACCGCCTCGTGCACGCCCTGCGCGAGATAGTCGTCGAAGCGCACCTCGGCCATCTCCGCGCCCGGATTCTTCCAGCTGATGATGTAGACGTCGAAGCCTTGCTCGAGCAGGTAGCGCACCATGCTCTTCTTCGGGGTCAGGTCGAGCACGTAGAACTTGTTGATCCAGGGCGTGGCGATCACCACCGGCGTGCGCCTGACCTGCGGCGCCACCGGCGCGTAGTGGATCAGCTCGATCAGGCGGTTGCGGAACACCACCGCGCCGGGCGTGGTCGCCAGGTTGTTGCCGACCTGGAAGTGCTCCGGGCTGGTCATGCGCACCGTGCCGGCCTGCATGTCTTCCATGAACAGCTCGAAGCCGCGCTGCAGGCTCTGGCCGTGGCTCTCCAGCGCCTTGCGCACCGCAACCGGGTTGCTGAAGAAGAAATTGGTGGGCGCCATCGCGTTCAGCCACTTGCGCCACCAGAACGCCGCGCGCCGCCGCTCCTTGGCAGACAGGCCGGGGGTCTCGAACAGCGCGTCCTGGATGTGGCGGGTGAAGAACAGGTACCACTGCTTGAGCAGGTCCCACTGCACCTCGTCGCTCCAGACCGGGTCGGTAAAGCGAGTGTCGTCGCCGTGCGGCGGCACCAGATCGCCGCCGCGCCGTCCCATCAGCTTCGCCGCCGTATGCAGCTGCAGCGCCAGCAGGTCGCCCGAGAAGCGCACCCACAGCGCGCCGAGTTCCTGCGGGTGCAGCATCCAGGCGCTCTGCGCGTGCGCCAGCGGCGCGATCATGCCGAGCGGGTCGGCGACCGCGTCGAAATGCTTGTGCAGCGTTTCAAGGCGCTCGGCGGAGGCTTCGAACGCCGCGCCGAGCGCTTCGCCGGACGCCGGCGTTTCTGGTTCGCCCATAGTGCAGGTCAGGCTACGCCGGCGCACCGCGCATGATCTTGCGCCAGATCAAATTCGCGCCGTGCGGCTAGAATGGCGGGGCTATCCAGGGGAGGGCCCACAATGGGGGCGCGTCTGCATTCCGCCTTGCGCTTTGCTCCGGCGCAGGTGCTGTCCGAACGGCGTTCCGACGGCACGCTGCTGCTGCGCTCGCCGCAGCGGCTGGCGCCGTACGCGCGCGCCGTCGGCGAGTGGCTGGTGCACTGGGCAGCCGCGGCGCCGGAGCGGACCTTCCTCGCCGAGCGCTCGGGCGACGGATGGCGCAAGCTTGGCTACGGCGAGACGCTCGACGCGGCGCGGCGCATCGGCCAGGCGCTGCTCGAGCGGGGGCTCGGCCCCGAGCGCCCGGTCGCGATCCTGTCGGATAACGGCATCGACCACGCGCTGCTCGCGCTCGGCGCCATGCACGTGGGCGTGCCGGTGGCGCCGGTCTCGCCCGCCTACTCCCTGATGTCGAAGGACTTCGCCAAGCTCAAGCAGATCTTCGAGCTGGTGCGCCCCGGACTGGTGTATGCGGCCGACCCCGCCAAGTTCGGCGCCGCGCTCGAAGCGCTCGGCGCCGGCGCTACGCCGGTGGCCGAGTTGCTCGATAGCGAGCCGACGCGGCGGGTAGACGACGCGTTCGCCGCGCTCGGGCCGGACACGGTCGCGAAGATCCTGTTCACTTCCGGCTCGACCGGCGTGCCGAAGGGCGTCGTCAACACCCAGCGCATGCTGTGCGCGAACCAGCAGATGCTGGCGCAGGCCTGGCCGTTCGTCGAAGACCGCGCGCCGGTGGTGGTCGACTGGCTGCCGTGGAACCACACCTTCGGCGGCAACCACAACTTCAACATGGTGCTCAGGAACGGCGGCACGCTCTACATCGACGGCGGCAAGCCGGTGCCCGGCCTGGTCGAGACCACGGTCAGGAACCTGAAGCAAGTGGCCGGCACGATGTACTTCAACGTGCCGCGCGGCTACGACCTGCTGCTGCCCTACCTCGAGCGCGACGCCGCGCTGCGCGCCAATTTCTTCCGCGAGCTGGACGTGCTGTTCTACGCCGCGGCCGCGCTGCCGCAGAACCTGTGGCAGCGCATCGAAAAGCTCGCGCTGGAGGAAAAGAGCGGGCGGCTCGCGATGCTCTCGGCCTGGGGCTCGACCGAGACCTCGCCGCTCGCCACCTCGGTGCACTTTCACATGGACCGCGCGGGCGTCATCGGCCTGCCGGTGGCCGGCTGCGAGCTCAAGCTGGTCCCCTCGGCCGGCAAGCTCGAGGTGCGCGTCAGGGGCCCCAACGTGACTCCCGGCTACTATCGGCGGGCGGACCTGACGCGCGCGGCGTTCGACGACGAGGGCTACTACCGCATCGGAGACGCGGTCAGGTTCGCGGACCCCGCGGACCCGGCCAAGGGAATCGAGTTCGACGGCCGCATCGCGGAGGACTTCAAGCTCGCCACCGGGACCTGGGTCCACGTCGGCGCGCTGCGGGTGAAACTGATCGCGGCGGCCAACCCGCTGATCCAGGATGCGGTGATCACCGGGCACGACCGCAACGAAATCGGGGCGCTGGTGTTCCTCAATCCGGCCGCCGCGTCGGGCCTCGCGCCCGAGGCGCTGCGCGAACGGCTGGCGCAGGCGCTGCGCAGCCTGGCGCAGGACGCGGGCAGCTCGACTCACCCGGTGCGTTTGCTCGTGATGAGCGAGCCGCCCTCGATCGACGCCAACGAGATCACCGACAAGGGCTACATCAACCAGCGCGCGGTGCTCGAGCGGCGCGCGGCGCTGATGGAACGACTCTACGGCGACGCGCCCGAAGTCATCAAAACCTGAGGAACGGACATGGCAGATCGCAGCTACCGCATCACCGCGACCGGCAAGGACGCCCGCGCGAGCGACGATACGGCAATTCCCACCGACTACCGCCGGCTTCTGGCCCTGATCGAAGCCAAGACGCACTTCGACGTGATCCGCGGGCGGCTGCGCGAATTTCCCGACCAGTTGCTCGAGGAGTGGCTGTCGGAGCTGGAAGAGCTCGGCTTCATCGAAACCCTGCCGGAGGAATCGGGCGCGGACCTGGATTTCACCGACCACTTCAAGTCGTCGCCTGCGAAGGAGCCCGGCGTCCTGCCGCAGGACGCCGAGCGGCTGGCGCGCACCGCCGCGGCAGCAGGCACGGCGCTAGAGCGCAGCGGCCTGTTCCTCGCACGCGAGCGGATCGCGAACCTGCCGCCCAACAAGCGCCCCCCCGCGCAGACCACGGCGCTGATCGTCGAGGACGATCCGGATCAGCTCGCGCTCGCCGACCTGCGCGTCAGCATGGCGGGCTACGCGGTGCGCGTTGCGCGCAACGCCGCCGAGCTGCTGGCCGATCTGCGTACGCGGCAGCCGCCGGACATCATGCTGCTGGACGTAATGCTGCCCGACGGCAACGGCTTCGACATCCTGGCCAAGATTCGCAGCCACCGCAAGCTCGCGATGCTGCCGGTGGTGATGCTGACGGCCAAGACCGAAGCGGCTGACATCAAACGCGGCCTCACGCTCGGCGCCGACGCCTATGTCACCAAGCCGTACAGCAAGAGCGTGCTGGTAGACGCGATCCGCCAGGTGCTGCGCTCCGGCTAGCGTCGACCGGTGCTCAGGTAAACGATCGCGCCGACCACGAGGAAGGCGCCGAAGATCTGGCGCGGGGCGACCGCCTGCCCAAGGATCGCCCAGCCGAGAAAGAGCGCCATCACCGGCTCGAAGTTGAGCGCCACCGTATTGCTCGCCGCCTTCAAGCGCGGCACGACGGTGAATACGGCTGTGATGGCGGTGCCGTAGAGCAGCGTGAGCAGCGCGAGCCCAAGCCAGCCCTCCCGGTCCGCCGGCAGCGCCAGCGCGCCGGTCACGGCGCCGATCCCGCCCACCACCACCGCGGTGGTGCCCATCATCAGCAGCGTGCGCAGCCGGCCGTCGACCTGCTTGAGCCAGTGCGTGGTGAGGAACAGCACGACCGCGAACGAGCACGCAGCGCCGAGTGCGAATCCGACCCCGGTGCCGATCTCGGCCCAGCGCCCGGCAACCGCGTGCGCGCTGCCGACCACGTCGAGCGCAAGCACCAGGCCGCACAGCGCGAACGGGATTGCGACCAGCGCGCGGCGCGGAGGCCTCTCCCCGGTGGCGGCCCAGGTGAGCAGCACGAGCAGCATGGGAAAGGTGTTGAAGGCGAGCAGCGCGAGCGCGACCGGGATGCGCGCCACCGCGGAGTAGAGGCAGAAGCTCTGCAGCGCCACCAGCAGGCCGATGCCGAGCCCGCGCGCGAGTGTCGCGCGCGGCAGCGCGAGCGAAACTCCATGCAGCCTGAGCAGGGCGACCATCACCAGCGCGGTCACGCCCGAGCGCACGCCGACCGCGGCCGACACGCTGGTGCCGTGGTCGAAGGCGAGCCGCGCTGCGATGTGGTTGCTGGCGAACATGCTCGCCAGCAGCATCAGGAGCGCGATGCCGAGGCGCTGCGACAGCGCGCTCACTCTAGTTCGACTCCACGCTTCAGGCCGGCCGCAGGTCGAAGCGCAGATAGTCCTCGCGCTTGAGCTGCTCAACCAGCGCCACTTCCCAGTCGAGGTAGTCCTTCATCGCCTGCTCGATCTGCGAGCGCCGGTCGTAGGG
>JBAUTW010000389.1:0-5574 GCA_049582365.1 Burkholderiales bacterium
GGCAGCCGGCGTTGGTCGCCGCGCCCGAGGATCCGCTGCCCCCCGCATAGACAGTCGTGCCTACCCCGCCCGACGTAGAACCCGAACCAGCGGCGCCGCCACTGCGATTGGTGGCCGCGCGGACACCGCCGGCGCCCCCTTGGGCCACAACGCTCGTGCCGTTGAAAGTCGAATCGCCTCCCGCGCCGCCATTGCCTGTTGAGCCCGTTCCGCCGGCACCGACCACGACCGCGTACGAGTTACCCGGCGTCACGCCAACGACGCTGCTGGCATACTGCCCGCCTGCGCCGCCGCCCCCCTCGGCAGGATTGCCCGTCGCGCCGCCGCCGGCACCTCCGCCGCCCCACGCTTCTACCGTGGCCGAGGTCACGCCGGCCGGCGCAGTCCAGGAGGTTGTTCCCGCTGTCGCAAAGGTGACCGTCGTCTGCGCCTCGACGGTGCCTGCGAGCAAAACGCACAGGAGGGAAATCGCGACTGCTGCGAATCGGCGCAAGATGTTGCTCGGGCCTGGTGGGGGTGCGCGGCGCAGCGGCAAGCTTAGTATCTTTCGCGCCGGAAGATCAGGTTATCGGGCTGCGAGCCGTACAGGCCGAAGGCGGCGCGCGCCGACGGGTTGTCGTCGTAGTTGGTGCTGCCCAGGCCGTCCGGGTTCAGCAGGTCGTTCCAGCGTCCCAGCAGGTAGGGCAGCACCGCCGCCGAGGCCGGCGTTTCGCCGCCGGCGGCGCTGACGCAATAGTTGCCCGCCGCGACGGTGCCCAGATTCGGCGTCAGGCGCACGCTGCCGGTCACGCCGGCAGCCGGCGCCGCAAACGTAAGCGTCCCGACCCCGGCGCTGAAAGCCACCGGGTTCTGCTGCACGAAGGTCTTGCAGTTGCCCCCGCCCGGCGCGAGCGCGCCCTCGTAGGCGTCGAGGACGATCGCGCTGCGCGCGATCCGGGTGCAGCTGTCCAGGCTGTTGGTCGCGAATGTCGCGCCGTTCCAGTACTCGAGCGCGATCGGCACCGGCACCCTCACCCCGTCCGGGCCAAGTGCGTTGTCCAGCGCGAGGCGGCCGAACCTGAGCTGGGTGTTGGCGCCGACCTGCTGGTGGTCGTTGACCGCGTTGTTGTCGACGTCCATGGTCAACGCCGCGCCGGCCAGCCCCACGCCGTCCTCGTCCGCCGGCGCGACGCCGATACTCACGGCGCCGAACGGACCGTCCGGATTGTCCGGGCTCGCGCGCCGGACCGCGAGCGTGTAGTCGACGTTCGCCGCGCCCGCGTTCCAGGTCAGGCTCGCCAGGTTGCCGAGATCGAGCCGCGCGGTAAGGTTGGTCGCGCCGGCCGCCGCAGCGAAGCCCATGCTGGATGCCGGGCTCGCGTTGGCCGGCGCCTTTGGCAGCTTGGCATAGCCCGACGCCGTGGTGTAGTTCTGCGTCGCCGCGCCCGAGGCGCTGTTCGCCGTCAGGCTGTACTGCAGCCGTATGCCCTCGCCCAGGTAGCTGAAGGCGGACGCCGGTGCGCAGGCCGCGGCCGCGCGATTGGTGAGCGCTCCGCCCGAGAGCGTGAAGTGATCCGGAATGAAGCGCCCGACGCCGGTCAGCCCGGCGCTCGAGTCGGTCACGTCCTGCCCGCTGCCCAGGTAATTGCTGCTCGTCGCGTGCAAGTCGATGAAGCCCACCTCGCTCCAGTTCACGCTCTGGGTCTTCGCGCCGGCGCTGAAGCCGCTGAAGCCGGTGCCGCCGCCGAGCGCTCCGGCGCTGCCGCCCGCTGGCGCGTTGAGCGTGTGGCTGAGCGTCGCGGACGCGGGCGTACTCTCCTGGCCGAAGTTCGGCGTCGCCGCGTTGGCAGCGATCTGCGCGTCGCTGTCGGGAACGCCGTCGGCGTTCGCGTCGTCGCCCGCCTTCCAGGCCACCGCCGTGAGCGTGACCGGGAAGCTCTGGCCCGCCTTGGCGAACACGGGGCTCGAGGGCGAGGGACTCGCGGCGCTCGTCACCCCGCTCACGCGCAGGCCGAACGGCCGCACCACGAAGGCGTTGCTCGAGCCCGTGATCGCGCTGGCCGAAGGCGGCGCAGGCAGCGCGTAACTCGCGTACAGCTGCACGCTGCCCGCGTCCGGATACGACAGCACCAGCGGCGCCTTGGACTGCGCGTCGAACGCGAGCGACACGCTGGTGTAGGCGCCGGGTGCCCCCGCGCCGGTGGCGATCGCCTGCAGCGCTCCGCCGCTGTTGCGCACGCTGAGCGCGCTCCCGCCTCCAGGCGGATTCAGGCGCACCCCCGCCAGCCCCACGCTCACGGTCTGGTTCTGGAACACGGTGGTGCACGCGCCCGTGTCGGTGTCGGTGCGCATCGCCTGCAGGTAGCGCGTCTGCGCGCCGAAGCCCGTGTTCGAGGGCTTGCCCGCGAGCTGCGTGCCGAGCGCCGTCGCCGCCGCGCCGCCCGCGTCGGTCACCCGGAACGCGCTGTCGGCGAAATTGATGCTCGGATCCTCGGTGCTCGCCTCCGTGCGGCCTCCCGTATCGATCAGGTTCACGCTGAGCGTCGCGGGCGTGTTCTGTCGCAGCCGCACCGTGAAGTTGGTCTCCCCGCCCGGCCAGGTATAGCTCGCCTGCCCGTTGTTCGCCCCCGAAGGCGTCCAGGTCCCGCTGCCGCTCACCAGACCCGCCACCCATACCCCGGCGCCGGTCGAGGTGCTGAGAGTAAGCACCGTGCCCGCCGCCGGCGCCACCGCGACGTGCCCCGAGTCGTGCGCCGCAATCGTCACCTGCGAAGCCTCGCAGGTCAGCCCCGTCGAGCCGCCCGGCAGGCTGATCGCGTAGTGGGTGAAGCTCGCGCAGGGATGCGTCAGCTGCTCCACCGCCAGCAGCTGCGTCGAGTCGAGTGCGCTCTGGTAGACGCGCAATTCGTCGATATTGCCGGAGAAGTAGAACGACGTGCTGTTCTCGCCCGAGGCGTTGGTCTCGCCGCCGATCGAAGCCGGGCCCGCGTCGCTGCCGAACGAAGCCTCTGTCCAGCTCGCGCTCACCTGGCTGAGCAGCGCGCCGGCCTGGCTGAAGACGTACACGTGCTTCGTTTTCGCGCCGGTATCGGCGACGGCGGCGACGAAGTACCAGGTGTTGTTCGCAATCACGTTCGGCGTGTCGAGGATCAGCGCCGAAGGCGTTCCGCGCGAGTAAAAGCGCAGACTCCCGGTGCCGCCGTCGCCCAGGCTCAATCCCCAGCCCTGCGTGTTGCTCTGGTCGTCGATCATGATCCGCTGCCCGGACTGGCTGTTGTCGGTGGTGCGGATCCAGGCCGCGACCGTGAAGCTGCCCGTCAGGTTGGGAAAGCCCGCCGGCACGGCCACGTAGTTTCGGCTCGCGCGCGCAAAGGCGCCATAGCCGCAGGTGCCGGGACTGCCTGCGATCGCCGGCGCGACGGCGCTCGTCGCCGCGCCGTTGGTCGCGGTGCCGCTGTAGCCGTTGCCCGAGTCGTCGATGACCTGCCCGGCGGCGCCTGTCCATGCCCCCTCGTCCATCGCGTAGTGCAGCAAGGGCACGAGCGGCCGCAACGCGAGCAGATGCGCCACACCGGGATCGCTGTTGTTTCCGGCGGAATCCGCAGTCGCCGTTTCGGGACCGGTTGCGCCCACGGCCGCTTGCACACCGTAGCTCATCTCGAGCGAGACGCCGGCATTGCCGGGAGGCGGCGCCGAGGTTTCTGCCACCGCCTGGCTCCAGCCGGCCGGAATGCCGGTCCAGCCCGTCGTCGCGGACGCGTATTCGAAAGAGCCGACCAGCATCGTGCCGGCGACGGTGGTGGTGATCGAGTTCGCGGTCAGCGAGTAGCTGCTGGGCGTCGTATTCCCCCCCTCGGCGTCGATCGGGTTCGACGTGTCGACGCCCGAGAAGCTGGCGATCCCGCCCGCCGCGCCCCCGAACCCCGCGCCGGAGAAGGTCCACGTATAGGAGGCCGGCTCCGCGCCGCCCGCGACCCGGTAATAGGTGGCCATCTGGCTCGAGTTGCCCGTCGGCTGCTGCGTGTCGCGCACCAGGGTCCAGCCCGCGGGCGGCGCCGGCGCCACGGTGCCGGGCCACAGCGCGATCGACGCGACCATGACGTCGTTTGCGGCCGTTCCCGCCGGCACGCTGATCGTAAGCCCTGCGCCGCCCGCCGGGCGGAGCGCGAACACGACACCGGTGTTGGGATCGCTGCCCCGGTTCTTGGTTACGGTGTAGGGCCCGAAGCTCCCGGACGTGGCCTGGGTCGCGTAGTACAGCGCGATCGCGGCGTCGTTTCCGCTGGTTGTAGTCGCGTTGTACGCCTTGGAGTAGCCGCCCAGATTGCCGAAATTGTCGTTGTCGCTGCTGTGTGCGGTGAACACGACCATGCTGTTCGCGAGCGTGGTCGCCTGGGTACCGGAGCTGACGGTGTTCGCGTTCTGATAGGAGTAGTTCCCGGCGCCGAGCGGCGCAGTCTCGAACGGGCTGGAGCTGTCCACGCCGGTGAAATAGGAGATGCGCGCAATCAGGGAATTGCAGCTTCCCGACTGCGTGAGCGTGTTCGGATCTCCGCCGATAGCGATGCGCCAATAGATCGCCGACGTCAGGTTGCCGACCGGATTGACGTTGAAGAGCTGGTTCCAGCCCGGCACCGACAGGCTGGGCGAAGCGCTTGAAGTCACAACCATGATCATCAGGTCGCCCGCCGCCACGCCGCCCGGCAGGCCGGGTGAAATCGAGCCGCAATTCCCCCGCGACGCCTGGGAGCCGTCGCCGCCGAAGGCGATCGCTCCGCTTGCGAGGGTCGCGACGCCGGCCGAAGCAGCGGCGCGAAAGGCGACCTGCGCATGCGCGGCGGAAAACGCGCCGGCGCACAGCAGCGCCAAGGCGCAGCCCGCGATGCGCAGCAACGTCAGCTTGCGGCCTAAGACCTTCATCGCTTTGGAATTTACACCAAGCCTGCGCCCGTCCGGGCGCCGCCCGTCGCCTTGTGTACGCCGCCCGGGGGATTTTTCCTTTCCTTGCACGGTGGCGCGCCTTCGAGCGTGGCACAATTTCCCGATGGGTGCGAACTCCGTCACGCTCAGGCTGGCTGAAGCGCGCGATGCGCAGGCGATCGCGCTGATGTCGCGCGACCTGGTCGAGGCAGGGCTGGGCTGGAAGTACGACGCGGCGCGCGTCCAACGCGCGATCCGCGAGCGCGATACGGTGACCCTGGTCGCCTGCGAGCGCGACGCCGTGGTCGGTTTCGCGATCATGGAGTTCGGCGACGAGCGCGCGCACCTGGTGCTGCTCGCGGTGCACCCGTCGCAGCGGCGCGGCGGCATCGGCCGGCGTCTGCTGCAGTGGCTGATCGAGTCTGCCCGGACGGCGGGAATCGGCAGCGTGCATCTCGAGCTGCGCGAGCGCAACGAGGCGGCGCGCGCGTTCTACCGCGCGATGGAGTTTTCCGAATCGGTGCGGGTGCCGGGCTACTACCGCGGCCGCGAGGCGGCGCTGCGCATGCTGCGCGTGCTGCGCGTGCCGGGGCCGCCGGTCTACGTCTGGCAGCCGCCCGCCCTCGGGCAGAAATGACCCCGCTCAACGAGCTGGGGGCCAGCGCGCTCGTTGCC
>JBAUTW010000390.1:0-2406 GCA_049582365.1 Burkholderiales bacterium
TTTTGATTGACCCCGATTTTGGCCACGATTCTGCTCAGTCGCCCAGCTTGCCCGCGCGGTAGGCCTCGAGCAGCCGGCGCAGCCGCCCGCGCTCGGCGCCCGGCACGTCGTCGAGCAGAAACCTGCCGCCGATCTCGGCGTAGAACTGGCCTGCGAGGTGGTCGCCGCCGTCGAGCCGCCATATCAGCAGGCGGCGGCGGCCGATGCCGATTTCCGCCACCACCCGGCTGCGCGGCGAGAAGTACTGCGCGTAGACGCGCTTGAACTCGTCCGCACCGACCCAGTCGCGGTACTCGCGCAGCACCTCGTAGCGGCGTTTGGGCGCGTTCGACAGAAGGGACGCGGCCTCGATGTCGCCCGCGGCCAGGTCGCGCGCGAGCTCGCGTGCGGTGGCAAGCGCGCCGCCGTCGGTCGGGTCGGCGCGCAGCGTGTAGCGGATCGTCTCGCCGCCCAGCTCGATCGAGCGTTCCTGCGCCTGGGCCGCGCCGACGCAGAGGCAGAAAAGCAAAACCGGGGTCAGACCACGTTTACCAAAAACGTGGTCTGACCCCGATTTCGTCGTGCCCATTACGCCGCCGCGCGCTCCTCGGCTCCGCCGGCGCGGTAGCGCGCGAGCAGCTGGTCGGTCTTGGCGCGCGCGCTGTCGATGCTCTTCTGCTTGATGTGGCCGTAGCCGCGGATGTCCTCGGGGATCGAGGCGATCTGCACCGCGAGCCCGTGGTTCTGCGCCGACAGGCCGGCGAGCAGCGCCTCGACGGTGCGCTCGTACTCTCCGATCAGCGCACGTTCGCTGCGGCGCTCTTCGCTGCGGCCGAACAGGTCGAGCGCGCCGCCGCGCAGGCCCTTCATGCGGGCGAGGACCTTGAACAGGCCCATGACCCAGGGCCCGAAGCGCATCTTCTTCGGCTCGCCGGTGCGCGCATCGGGCTTGGCGATGAGCGGCGGGGCGAGATGGAAGTGAAGCTTGTAGTCGCCCTCGAACATGCCGGCGACGCGCCGGGCGAAATCGCCGCTGGCGTACAGGCGCGCCACCTCGTACTCGTCCTTGTAGGCCATGAGCTTGGCGTAGTAGCGCGCCACGGCCTCGGCCAGCCGGCTCGAGGCGCCGAGCTTCTCGCTCTCGGCTTTCCTGACCCGCTCGACGAGCGCCTTGTAGCGCGCCGCGTAAGCGGCGTCCTGGTAGTCGGTCAGCAGCTTGACGCGGCGCTCGAGCAGCTCGTCCAGGTTGCGCGACAAGTGCTCGCCGATCGGGATCACCTCGGCCGGGGTGGCGGCGCGCCGCACGCGCTCGAGGTCGAGCGCGGCGCGGCGACCCCAGGTGAAGCTGGCGACGTTGAACTCGACCGCGATGCCGTTGAGCTGGATCGCGCGCACGATCGCCGACGCCGACAGCGGCACCCAGCCCTTCTGGTAGGCGTAGCCGAGCATGAACATGTTGGTGGCGATCGAGTCGCCCATCAGGCCGGTGGCGAGCTCGGCCGCCGGCACGAAGTCGACGTTCGCCGCGCCGCAGGCCGCGGCGATGTCGTGCGTCAGGTCGCTGCCGGGCAGCTGCCAGTTCGGGTTGGCGACGAACTCCGCGGTCGGCGTGGTGGTCGCATTGACCACGCCGCGGGTGGCCGCGGGGCTCATCTTCTCCAGCGCGTCGTTGCTCGCGGTCACCACCAGGTCGCAGCCGATGACCAGGCTCGCGTTGCCGGTGCCCAGGCGCGCGGCGTGCAGCGCCTCGGGGCTTGCGGCCAGCTTGACGTGCGACATCACCGCGCCGTACTTCTGCGCCAGGCCGGACATGTCGAGCACCGACACGCCCTTGCCCTCGAGGTGCGCCGCCATGGCGAGGATCTGGCCGATGGTGATGACGCCGGTGCCGCCGATGCCGGTGACGAGCACGCCGAACGGGTTCTCGAGCGAGGGAATTTGCGGTTCTTCGATATGAAAATCTTCCTGCGTGGAGACTGCGGGCGCCTTGCCCTTCCTGAGCTGGCCGCCCTCGACCGTGACCAGGCTGGGGCAGAAGCCGTTGACGCAGGAGTAGTCCTTGTTGCAGGTCGACTGGTTGATCTTGCGCTTCCTGCCGAACTCGGTCTCGAGCGGCTCGACCGACAGGCAGTTGGACTTGACGCTGCAGTCGCCGCAGCCCTCGCACACCATGTCGTTGATCACCACCCGCTTGGCCGGGTCGGGATAGGCGCCGCGCTTTCTGCGCCGGCGCTTCTCGGAGGCGCGGGTCTGGTCGTAGATCAGCGCGGTGACGCCCGGCGTGTCGCGCAGCTCGCGCTGCACGGCGTCGAGCTCGTCGCGGTGGCGCACCGTGACGCCCGGCGCCCAGTTGACGGTCGCGGGGTACTTGTGCGGCTCGTCGGTCACCACCACGATCCTGCCCACGCCCTCGGCCGCCACCTGGCG
>JBAUTW010000391.1:0-5274 GCA_049582365.1 Burkholderiales bacterium
AGCCAGACGTTGTCGAGCGACTGGTTGAGGTAGTGGCTCGGGCTGATCTTCCAGCCCTTCACGTAGGAGCGGTGCGGGATGATCCGGTACCACCACAGGGTGATGAACGCGTTGGCGTGCGTATCGAGCGTCAGCTTTTCCATCTCGCGCATGTATTTGCGCTGCTCCGCCGGATCGGCCGTGCGGTTCATCTTGTCGAACGCCGCGTCGACGTCCCGGTCGATATAGCTGCCGTAGTTGTTGCCCGCGCGGTCGTCGGAGATGAACTTCGACACGTCGACCAGCGGGTTGACCACCGACTGGCAGTTGAAGTCCAGCGACACGTCGTATTCCTTCTTCTTGCGCAGCTCGGCATAGAACGGCCCGGTCGGGAATACGTGCTGGTCGAACTTGAGGCCCACCTGCTTCCACTGGTCGAGCAGCCAGGTACCGACGATCTTGTACGGCTGGTCGACTGCGCGGTTGTTCAGGTAGTAGGTCTTCGACAGGTCGACCCCGGCCTCCTTCAGCAGCCGGCGCGCCTCGGCGCGCGACTTGTTGAGATCGGGCCAGTAGCCGGCGATCTGCTCGAGCTCCTGCTTCGTCGCCGCGAGCGGGGAGCCCGGGAAGGCGATTCCGCCGACCGTCTTGACGATCGCGATGCGCGACAGATACTTAGAGCCGCCCCAGCGGTCCACCGCCAGCGTCAGCGCCCGGCGCGCGCGCGCGTCGTCCCAGGGTTTCTTCTTGTGGTTGACCGTCATCAGCAGCACGCAGTTCCAGTCGCTTTCCTCGACCGTGATCTTGTCGCCGAGCGCGGCCACCAGGTCGTCGCGCGACTTGGGCGGAAAGCCGCGGAACTCGATCGCCGCGCGGTCGCCGCGGATCGCCTGCACCCTGAGCGACTCCTTCTTGGCGAAGATCGCCTGGAAGCCGTCCAGATAGGGCCTGCCCTTGATGTAATAGTTGGGGTCGCGCTTGCCGCTGATATACGCGCCGGCCTCCCTCTTGTCGAAAATGAACGCACCGGAGCCGTCGATGTGGGTCTCGTACCAGTGAATGTCCTTGTCGAGCTTGGCCTTCTCGTAGATCCAGTTGAACGGCACCGCGAGCGCCGGGATGAAGGCGCCCGACGGGTATTTGAGCTTGAACACCACGGTATGGTTGTCCGGCGCGCTCACGCTCTCCACCATGGTGAAAAACGCCTTGCGCGCGCTCGGCTCGCCGGCGGGCGGGAAGATGATCTTCCGGTAGGTCGCGAGAACGTCCTGCGCGGTCATCGTCGCGCCGCTGTGGAACTTCACGTCGTCGCGGATCTTGAAGGTGTAGAGCTTGCCGCCGTCGGTCGGCTCGGGCACCTTGCCGACGCAAACGTCGCACACGAAGTCCGTCGTGGACGACGGATTCTCCGGATTGACCTTGATCAGGACGCTGTAGAACGGCCTCACCGGATGGATCAGGGCAAAGGTCGTTTCGATGTGCCCGTCGAAGCTCGGCGGCTCGTCGGGCACCACGTACTTCAGGATCCCGCCGTATTTGGGCGTCTCCGCCGACGCTTGGCCCGACGCGCCGACGCCGATGGCGACGCCGGCAACTATTGCGCACAGCGCCTTGACTCGAATGCCTTTCATTGGCCTCCCTCCTCTGTTGTCGTCTGACGTTTTTGTTATTTTGTCGTCAGCAGTCTATACCACCTTTCGTCGCCTCTCCAAGCGCAAATCCGGCCGCCGCACTAGACCCTGGGACAGGCGACCCAGTGACCGGGCCGCAGCTCGCGCGGTTGCGGCATCTCGTGCTTGCAGCTGTCCACCGCGAGCGGGCAGCGCGGGTGGAACACGCAGCCGCTGGGCGGGTTCATCGGGCTGGGCACCTCGCCCTGCATGATGCGGTGCACACGTGCCTTTTCGAGCGTCGGGTCGGGGATCGGGACCGCCTCGAGCAGCGCCTTGGTGTAGGGGTGCTTGGGATGCTCGAACAGCTCGTCCGAGTCGGCCAGCTCGACCAGCTTGCCGAGATACATCACCGCGACGCGGTGGCACAGGTGGCGCACCACGCTCAGGTCGTGCGCGATGAAGAGGTAGGAAAGATTGAACTTGTCGCGCAGGTCCTCGAGCAGGTTGATCACCTGCGCCTGGATCGAGACGTCGAGCGCCGAAACCGCCTCGTCGCAGACGATGAACTGCGGGTTGAGCGCGAGCGCGCGCGCGATGCCCACGCGCTGGCGCTGGCCGCCGCTCATCTCGTGCGGGTAGCGGTCCATGAACTTCGAGTTCAGGCCGCACACCGAGAGCAGCTCGGCGACGCGCTCCTGGCGCTGTTTGCGGTCGGGCAGGATGCCGTGCACCTTCATCGGCTCGCCGATGATCGAGCCGACCTTCATGCGCGGGTTGAGCGAGCTGTAGGGGTCCTGAAAGATCACCTGCATCCGCGCGCGCTTGGCGATCAGACCCTTGCGGTCGAGGCGCGCCAGGTCCTCGCCTTCGAAGATGATCTCGCCCGCGGTAGGCTTCTCGAGCTGCAGGATGCAGCGACCCGTGGTCGTCTTGCCGCAGCCCGACTCGCCCACCAGGCCGAGGGTCTCGCCGGGCTGCAAGGAAAAGCTGACGTCGTCGACCGCCTTGACCGTCGCCACCACCTTGCGAACCATCACTCCCTCGGTGACCGGGAAGTGCATCTTGAGGTTCTTTACTTGCAGCAGCGGCGCCGCGCTCACGAGGCCACCTTGAGCATCCGCGCCAGCCGGTCCTTCTCAAAGCAGGCCGCGTCGTGCCCCGCGCTCACCGCCTCGCGCACCGGGTCCTCGCGCGCGCAGCGCGCGGTCGCGATGTTGCAGCGCGGCCGGTAGGCGCAGCCCACGATCTCGCGCGTCAGGTCGGGCGGCTGGCCTTCGATCGGAATCAGCTTCTCGCCGCGCGGCCGGTCCATGCGCGGCACGCTGCGCAGCAGCCCGAGCGTATAGGGGTGCATCGGCCGGTGGTAGATATCCGCCGCGGTGCCGCTCTCGACGATCCGGCCGGCGTACATCACGTTCACCCGGTCGGCGTAGCGCGCCACGACGCCCAGATTGTGGGTGATGACCACCAGCGCGACGCCGAAGCGCTTGGTGAGGTCCTTCATCAGCTCCAGGATCTGGGCCTGAATCGTCACGTCGAGCGCGGTGGTCGGCTCGTCGGCGATGATCAGCTGCGGCTTGCACGACATGGCGAGCGCGATCATCACGCGCTGGCGCATGCCGCCGCTCAGGTGGTGCGGGTACTGGTCCAGGCGCCGGCCCGGCTCCGAGATGCCGACCATGCCGAGCAGCTCGACCGCGCGCAGCCTGGCCTGCGCGGGGGTCAGCTTGAGGTGGAACTCCATCGTCTCGCACAGCTGCAGCCCGATCGTCAGCACCGGGTTGAGCGAAGTCATCGGCTCCTGGAACACCATCGCGATCTGCCCGCCGCGCACGGCGTGCAGCTTCTCCTCGCTCATCGCCAGCAGGTCCTCGCCGCGAAAGCGGATGCTGCCGCCCACCACGCGCCCGGGCGGATCCGGGATCAGGCGCAGCACCGACAGCGCGCCGACCGACTTGCCGCAGCCGGACTCGCCTACGATGCCGACCGTTTCGCCCTCCTCCACCGTGTAGGAAACGCCGTCGACCGCGCGCACGGTCCCGGCGGAAGTCTCGAACTGCGTGCGCAGATCCTTCACTTCGAGCAGCGTTGCCATGATGGTCTGTCTCCCGCTCGCCCTTCTGGTATGGGGCGTCGGGGCTGAACCGTAAGCGGCTTTTCGGCGCGCGTCAATCGCGCGACAGCTCAGTCGTCCCAGGCCTTCTCGGGCAGCGGCAGCCCGGCCAGGTCCTCGGCCGTGAGCCTGCCGTCGGGCTCGATGCCGAGCTCGTCCAGCAGCAGCATCAGCTGGCGCGCGTGCTGCGCGGGGTGCCAGGCGCTGCGCTCGAGCACCTCGTGCACGCGGTGGCGGCCGAAGTAGGTGTCCATCATCTGCCCGCAGCTGCTGTCGGGGTAAGTCTTCCACCACCGCTTGACCGCCGCACGCACGCCCTCGCCGTAGCGCGCGATGTCCTCCTGGGTGCGCAGCCCCTCGCCCGGCGCCTGCATGATCAGCTCGTAGGTCAGCTCGCGCCGCTCCTGCATCGCCTCGACGAAGGCCTCGGGAATGCGGAACACGTGGTGCGCGAGCAGGCGGATCGGCCGGTTGCGGTTGCGAAACGGCTGCTCGAGCTTGGCGGGCGGGATCTGGCGCACGTAGCGCGTTGCGGCGGACAGCACCAGATCGAGCTTGTCGATCAGCTGCTGCGGGGAAAGCTTGTCGTGCAGCCTGATGTCGAGCTTGAGGAAGCGCACCACGTCGGACAGCGACTGCGCGAAAACGAACTCCTTGCCGCGCGCCACCACCGGCACGCTGCGCGCGCCGAGCTCGCGCAGCGCCTGCATCCCGGCGTCGTTGCCGTGCACGTTGATCGACTCGTAGTCGACCCCGTGACGGGTGAGAAACTCCTTTGTTCTCAGGCAGCTCGTGCAACCCGGCTGCCAGAACACCCTGACGCGCTCGGCCGTTTCCATGATCCGCCCTCCTCCAAATGCGAATTATCATCTCATATGGCCGCAAAAAACCCCATCCGCAGCCCGCACCGCCTGTGCGCGGCCCCCATGATGGACTGGACTGACCGGCACTGCCGCTATTTCCTGCGCCAGTGCGCGCCGCACGCTCGCCTGTACACCGAGATGATCACCACCGGCGCGCTGCGGCACGGCGACGCCGCGCGCCACCTCGCCTTCGATCCGGCCGAGCATCCGCTCGCGGCGCAGCTCGGCGGCAGCGAGCCCGACGAGCTCGCGGCCTGCGCGCGCATGGTCGAAGCCGCGGGCTACGACGAGGTGAATCTGAACATCGGCTGCCCCAGCGAGCGCGTGCAGCGCGGCGCCTTCGGCGCCTGCCTGATGGCCGAGCCTGAGCTGGTGGCCGACTGCGTGCGCGCGATGCGCGAGGCGGTCTCGATTCCGGTGACGGTGAAGCATCGGATCGGAATCGACAAAGGCCGGGATTATTCTTTCGTTCAGCGCTTCGTCTCCGCGGTCGCCGATGCCGGCTGCACGACGTTCATCGTGCACGCACGCAACGCGGTGCTCAAAGGGCTCTCGCCCAAGGAGAACCGCGAGATTCCGCCGCTGCGCTACGAGGTCGTGCACCGGCTCAAGCGCGACTTCCCGGCGCTCGCCTTCGTCGTCAACGGCGGTCTCGCCGACTGGGCCGCGATCGAGGCGCAGCTCGGCGCGGTCGACGGCGTGATGC
>JBAUTW010000392.1:0-1583 GCA_049582365.1 Burkholderiales bacterium
GCAGCGCCAGCGCGCGGTCGGCGCGGCTCTCCTGCGCGAAAGCGAGCACGGCGTTCAGCACGAGCAGAGCCGCGATGACCGCCGCCTCGTCGAGCTTGCCGAGCGCGAGCTCAAGCACCACCGCCGCCTCGAGCATCCACGGCACCGGCGCCCAGAACTTGAGCAGCAGCGCGCGCAGCGGGTGGCGCCTCTCCTCCGGCACCGTGTTCGGCCCGAGCTCGCGCAGGCGCTGTGCGGCCTCGGCGCTCGTCAGGCCGGCCGGGTCGGAAGGCCGGGATTCGCTCGTGCTTGACATGTACGATCGATTATTAGTTCGTGTTTGACGCGCATCAATACCGCGGCGGCACCGGGTGCGAAACTAACACGATGCTGAACTCCGCGGCGAAGCCCCTGACTTACACGCTGCGTGCGCGCCGCATCGACGCGCTCGGCAGCGAGGCGTCGTGCAAGGAAGCGCGCATCACGCTCGATACGGCGCTCGCCGGGCGCAGCGACGCGTTCAACCCGGCCGAGCTGCTGCTCGCGGCGCTCGCGGCCTGCATGATCAAGGGCATCGAGCGCGTCGCGCCGATCATTCACTTCGGCTTTCGCGGCGTCGAGGTGCGCCTGTCCGGCCTGCGCCAGGACTCACCGCCCAAGATGGCGCGCATCGACTACGAGATCGTGGTCGATACCGACGAGGCCGAGCGCAAGCTCGAACTGCTGCACGAGAACGTGCGCCGGTATGGAACCGTGTTCAACACCGTGGCGTCCGGAACGACGCTTGCCGGCACGCTGCGTCGGCGTACCGAAGGAGACTAACAAGGCAGGTCCCGAAGTGCATCGGCGGCGGGCAGGGCATCGCACTGGCACTGGAAATGCTCTGACGACCGGCGGCAATGACGGCTGGTGGTGGTTATACGGCGATGCGCCGCGCGGTGTGCCACGGTTTCCGAACATTCGCAGTCCTGGAGGTCAACATGATGAGCCAACGAATCGCCGTCGCCTGTGTCGCGATGGCTTGCATGGCCGCTTCCGCCTTCGGCGGCGAGCCCACCTACGTGCAGGGCAAGAACATCTTCATCGAAACCGGCGTCGACGCTCCTGACCGGACTCCCACCTGGTACGCCCCGATGGCGGTCAAGCCCTATGCGCCGGTGTTCGAGATTCTCGCCACGCGCGGTACCGAAGGCCGGTACTACCCGTACACGTATGCCGTGACTCTCAAGGACATGATCAAGTGGCACGGCCACGACTGCGAGGGGACCATCCACGCCGCCAATGCGGCAAAGGTGGCCTTCGAGATCCTGTTCCCGGACGGCATCATCGACCGCAGCGTGCTCTGGGGCATTTCCGGCGCTTCACCGTGCTGGTCGGACGCGGTCGCGTTTCTCACGGGCGCCCGGGTGCAGTACGGCAACCTCGGGTTCTTCAAGAGCAAGGACTACGGCCACGCCATCCTGTTGTACCGCGAAGACACCGGCGTAGCGGTCCTCGCCACCTGGAAGAAAGGGATCAACAACATACCCGGCGAGCCGGTGGTGCTGCCGGAATCGATCACCTGGAAGCCCAAGGTGTCGATGGAAGAGGTCATGAAGCTGAAG
>JBAUTW010000393.1:0-49746 GCA_049582365.1 Burkholderiales bacterium
TTCTCGGCCGCGAGCGCCTTCTTGATGTCGACGTCATCGAAGTAGCCGTTGTTGACGGCGAATAGCGTGAGCGCCATCTCCCAGACCTGCAGCGGCATGTACTGCGGCTGCTTCATCAGCTCGGTCACCATACGGCCGCGCTCAAGCTGCCTGCGGGTCGCTTCGTCGAGGTCGGAAGCGAACTGGGCGAAGGCCGCGAGCTCGCGGTACTGCGCCAGAGCCAGACGCACGCCACCACCGGTGTCGCGCCGCTTCATGATCTTGGTCTGTGCCGCACCACCCACGCGCGAGACCGAAACGCCGGCGTTGATCGCGGGGCGTATGCCGGCGTTGAACAGGTCGGTCTCGAGGAAGATCTGGCCGTCGGTGATCGAAATCACGTTGGTCGGCACGAACGCGGTGACGTCGCCGGCCTGCGTCTCGATGATCGGCAAAGCAGTAAGGGAGCCGGTCTTACCCTTAACCTTGCCGTTGGTGAAACGTTCGACCCACGCCTCGTTGACGCGCGCTGCGCGCTCGAGCAGGCGGCTGTGCAGGTAGAAGACGTCCCCAGGATAAGCCTCGCGTCCAGGCGGACGACGCAGCAGAAGGGAGATCTGCCTGTAGGCCCAGGCCTGCTTGGTCAAGTCGTCATAGATGATCAGGGCGTCCTGGCCCCGGTCGCGGAAGTACTCACCCATGGTGCAGCCGGAATAGGGGGCGATGTACTGCATCGCCGCGGACTCGGAGGCCGACGCGGCGACAACGATGGTGTACTCCATCGCGCCGTGCTCCTCGAGTTTGCGTACGACGTTGGCGATGGTCGATGCCTTCTGCCCGATCGCCACATAGACGCAGAACAGATCCTTGCCCTTCTGGTTGATGATCGTGTCGACCGCAACTGCGGTCTTGCCAGTCTGGCGGTCACCGATGATCAGCTCGCGCTGCCCCCGTCCGACCGGCACCATGGCGTCGATTGATTTGAGACCGGTCTGCACCGGCTGCGAGACCGACTTGCGCCAGATCACCCCCGGCGCGACCTTCTCGATCACATCGCGCTCCTTGGCGTTGACCGGTCCTTTTCCGTCGATCGGCTGGCCGAGGGAGTTGACGACGCGCCCGAGCAGCTCGGGCCCGATCGGCACCTCGAGAATGCGGCCGGTGCACTTGACGGTGTCGCCCTCGGAAATGTGTTCGTATTCTCCCAGGATCACCGCGCCGACCGAGTCGCGCTCGAGGTTCAGCGCGAGACCAAAAGTGCTCTTCGGGAACTCGAGCATTTCGCCCTGCATGACGTCGGATAGGCCGTGCACGCGCACGATTCCATCGGTCACCGACACAACGGTGCCCTGAGTGCGCTTTTCGGCGCCGGCATCAAGATTCTGGATGCGGCTCTTGATCAGTTCCGAAATTTCGGACGGATTGAGTTGCATAGGATTCCTTGGTTTTAAGCCTTTAGTGCGATGTCCAGCGCCGCGAGCTGTGCGCGCGCCGAAGCGTCGATCACCTGGTCGCCGATCAGGATCCGCGCGCCGCCGATCAGTTCCTTGTCAACGACGACGTTTACGCGCACTCTGCGGCCGGTATGCTTTTCGAGTCGTACGGTAAGGTCGGTAAGCTGCGCCGGATCAAGCTCGAACGCCGACTGGATCGCGGCCTCGACCACGCCTTCTCGCTCATCCTTTAACGCTTCGAACTGGGTCCGGATCTCCGCCAGCAGAGCGAGGCGATGATTGTCTGCCAGCACGCGCACGAAGTTCTCGCACTCGTCCGTGAGGCGGCTGGCGAGGATCGAAATGAAGAGGCCCGCCACCTTCGCCGCCGGCAAGTTCGGGTCGCCCATCGCCGTGCGCACCCGCTCGTCGGCGGATACCTGTGCCAGTTCCGCGAGCATCGCCGACCATTCGGCAAGCTTGCCGGCACCGTCGGCGAGCCGGAACACCGCCTCGGCGTAGGGCCGTGCAATGGTGATCGGTTCGGCCATTTGCGACTAGAGTTGCGCCCTGATCGAATCGAGCAATTGGGCGTGCGCCTTGGCGTCGACTTCGCGCCGCAGGATCTTCTCTGCGCCGGCGACGGCCAGTTGCGCGACCTGGTCGCGCAATTGCTCGCGGGCGCGCGTGACTTCCTGCGCGATCTCGGCCTTTGCGGCGGCGACTTCCCGCTCGCCTTCCTCGCGCGCAGAATGTCGCGCCGATTCGATCATTTGCGAGCCACGCTTTTCGGCCTGCGAGATGATTTCGGCTGCGCGCTCACGCGCACTCTGGACCACCTGCTCGGCTTCGCGCGTCGAGATTTCGAGCGACCGTCTGCCCTGCTCACCGGCGGCCAAACCGTCGGCGATCTGCTTTTGCCGGTTCTCGATTGCACGCAGCAGCGGCGGCCACACGAACTTGACCGTGAACCAGATGAATAGCGCAAAGGCGGCAGCCTGCGTAAACAGCGTCAGATTTATGTTCATGCCTGCCCCCTACCTTCCCAGTTAATCCCGCCTGGGCTACTTGATGACGGCGAGCAGGGGATTGCCGAACGCGAATAGCATCGCGAGGCCGACCCCGATGATGAACGAGGCGTCGATCAGGCCAAGCAGCAGGAACACCTTGGCCTGCAGCGAAGCGGTTAGCTCCGGCTGGCGCGCCGCGGCTTCGAGGAAGCGGCTGCACATTATCCCGATGCCGATGCACGCGCCGGCGGCGCCGAGGCCGATCATGAGGCCAATGCCGATCCCGGTGTAGGCCTGGATCATCGCCAGCATTTGAAGTTTTTCCATTTTGATTCCCTTTCCCAGAGCGAAAAGACGGTTAATGGTTGAAATCAGTGATGCTCGTGCGCCATAGAGATGTAGGCCACGGTAAGCATCATGAAGATGAACGCCTGAATCACGACGATCAGGATGTGAAAGATGGCCCAGCCCAGACCAAGGACGGTACCCGCCACGGTACCGGTAAGCCCCGTCGAACCCCACACCCAGAGCAGGATGAAGATGATTTCGCCGGCGAACATGTTGCCGAACAGGCGCAGCGAGTGCGACAGCGGCTTGGATACATACTCCACGATGTTGAACAAAAGGTTCGGCAGCCACAGCAGCGGATTGGAGCCGAACGGTGCGCAGAACAGCTCGTGGATCCAGCCGCCCAAGCCCTTCGACTTGATCGCGAAGTAGATCATGAGGACCCAGACCGAAAGCGCGAGCGCGAAGGTCGTGTTCACGTCGGCGGTGGGAACGGGGCGCCATTCGGGAAAGCCGAGCGCGCCCATGCCCTTCGAAATGAAATCGACGGGCAGCCAGTCCATGGCGTTCATCAGCAGCACCCAGACGAATACGGTGAGGGCCGCTGGGGCGACGAATTTGCTGCGGTCGCCGTGGGTGAAGATACCCTTGACCTGCTCGTCGACGAATTCGTACGCCAGCTCGACCAATGCCTGGCGTTTGTTCGGCACTCCCGAGGTGGCGCCGCGCACGATCCACCAGAAAAACCCCATTCCGAGCACGCCGAGAAACACCGCGGTGACGAGCGAGTCGACGTGTAAGGTCCAGAAGCCGCCGTCGCTGCCTTCACCGAACGGTTTGGCGAGGAACGTCAGGTGATGGCTTATGTATTCGGTCGGTGTGAGTTCAGTGCCGGCGGACATCGCTAAACCGTTATCGACTTTCGACTCAACGCGCTCTAATGGTCGCGCACAATAAATGCCATGGTGAAGATCAGCATGGTCACCGCAAACGATCCGAGCAAGGCGAGCACTACGACGTCCCTGTATGTCGCTAGCACCAGCCACAACAGGATCACCATGAGACCGATCTTGATGCCTTCGGCCCTCAAGGCGCCGAGCAGGACCCCCCCTGCCGACCCAGCCTTACTCCATGACACCACCAGCGCCGATACCAGCCCGGCAAACATGCTGATCGAGCCGCCCAATGCGGCGGAAATCGCGCCGCCGGCCCCGATAGCGGCCGCTGCGGCCAGCGCCAGCACGCCGGTGACGATCAACTGCCACCTCAAAACAGTGCGAATCGGCTTACTCAGAAGGCGCGGCATGGCGTTTGTCCGACCCGCCTCCTGCAAAGCCGGCGGAGTATATCGTTCACTGGGATATCTGGTCAACGTGTTGCGTCGCAGCACCGGGTTCAAAACGACCTAGCGCAATTTGCGCAGCAGCGTCTCGAGATGATCGAGGCCCGCGTAGTAGACAATCACCTTGCCGGCGCCCTTTTTGCCCTGTCGGATCTCTACCGTCGTTCCCAGGCGTTCGGAGGCTTCCTGCTCCAGCCTTAAGAGATCGCGATCCACCTTGCGCTTCTTGTTGGCGCCGCCGCCGCGCAACTGTTTTGCCACCAGTGCTTCGGTCTCGCGCACAGAGAGCCCACGTCCTGCCACGCGATTGGCCGCCTCGATCTGGCGCGCGCCGTCCAGTGCCAGCAGCGCGCGCGCATGGCCCATCTCAAGCACCCCCTCCATGACCATCGCCTGCACGGGTTTTGGCAACTTGAGCAGGCGCAGCAGGTTGGTGGTCGCGCTGCGCGAGCGACCGACTGCGTCCGCGGCCTGCTCGTGCGTCATTTTGAATTCATCGACGAGGCGCTGCAGCCCCGCGGCTTCCTCCATCGGATTCAGGTTCTCGCGCTGGATGTTCTCGATAAGCGACATTGCCAGCGCAGCTTCGTCCGGCACTTCGCGCACCAGGGCCGGCACTTCTTCCAGCCCGGCCATCTGCGCAGCGCGCCAGCGGCGCTCGCCTGCGATCAGCTCGTAGCGGTCGCGTTCTACTCTTCGCACCAGCAGCGGCTGCATCAGACCCTGGGATTTGATCGAGGCGGCGAGTTCGGCCAGGGCCTCCTGATCCATTCGGGTTCGAGGCTGGTACTTTCCGGGTCGGATGCGGCCCACCGGCAGCGTGGCGAGCGCGTCCCTTGGCGCTTCATCGCCGCCCAACAGAGCGTCCAGTCCGCGCCCGAGTCCCTTTAGTTTGCTCATGTGGGTTCCATTGTCCGTACGGCACCGCCGATATCGTTTTTGCCCCGCGCAAGTATCTCCTCCGCCAGCGCGAGGTAGGCCTGCGCGCCCTTGGAAGTGTCATCCCACACGACCGCCGGCGCGCCGTAGCTCGGCGCTTCCGCCAGCCGGACGTTTCTCGGCACCATCGTCTGATACACCTTGTCTCCAAAGTGCGATTCGAGCTGCTGCGAGACCTGCTGAGAGAGCGTGTTGCGCGGGTCGTACATCGTTCGCAAGAGACCGGCGATATCGAGACTCGGATTGAGGTTGGCGCGCACGCGTTTGATGGTACCGACCAGATCCGACAGACCTTCGAGCGCGTAGTACTCGCACTGCATCGGGATCAGCACCGCCTGGGCCGCTACGAGCCCGTTTATCGTCAGGAGCGACAGGGAAGGAGGGCAATCGATGATGATGAAATCATATTCGGATGCCACTCCAGCGAGCGCCTCGCGTAAGCGTCCTTCGCGGTTGTCGAGACCAACGAGCTCGATTTCCGCCCCAGCGAGCTCGCGGTTCGCCGGCAGCAAGTCATAGCCGCCGCTTTGCGAGCGCGTAAGCGCTGCAGCTACGTCGGCCAGGCCGAGCAGCACGTGATAGATGGTGCGGTGTGCGGTTCGCTTCTCGACGCCGCTGCCCATTGTCGCATTGCCTTGAGGGTCGAGATCGACGAGCAGCACGCGCTGGCCGGCGCGGGCAAAGGCGGCGGCGAGATTGACACTGGTCGTGGTCTTACCGACCCCTCCCTTCTGATTTGTAACTGCTAGTACGCGCGTCATTGCGCGCCCGCAGGCCGGCACAGCACAAGGTGCCGTTCGGCTTCGAGAAAGGGCACCTCAAGACGCACAACGCGGTCACAGGCCGCGCCTTCCGGAGTTCGCGCCAACTCATCGTTCGGATACACGCCTTTCATGGCCGCCAGGACGCCTCCCGGGGCGACCAGCCTGCCGCATGCAGAAAGGAAGTCGGAAAGCTCCGCGAACCCGCGCGAGATAACAACGGCAAAGCGTCTTGCGGGCTGCCAGTCCTCAACCCGTCCGGCGTAGACATTCGTATTGGCAAGCCCGAGTTCTATTGCGGCCTGGCGCAGGAATGCCGTCTTCTTCCGATTGCTGTCGTTTAAGGTCACCTGCCATTCCGGGCGGGCGATGGCGAGTGGGATTCCGGGCAGCCCTCCACCCGAGCCGACGTCCGCGAGCGCGCCGCCAGCGTGTATCGGCAGATGCGGCACTACCGCGAGCGAGTCGAGCAGATGGTGGCTTACCATCTTCATCGGATCACGGATCGCGGTCAGGTTATAAGTCCGGTTCCACTTTGCGAGCAATTCGAGGAACGCGAGCAGCTTGTCGCGGGTTCCCGGCGCGAGCCCTAGTGTCAGCGCTGCCAGCCCGCGGTCGAGCGCAACCTCGGGGGTCATGCGCTCTTCTTGTGCCGGGTCTGGGGTGCAGCTCGCTTCAGATGAACCAACAGGAGCGAGATGGCGGCAGGCGTAATCCCGGAAATGCGCGAAGCCTGACCGATCGTTTCCGGTCGATGGCTGGCGAGCCTTTGTCGGGCCTCGATGGACAGCCCCCGCACCTGCAAATAGTCGATGTCAGCGGGCAGGCGCAAGTTTTCGTAGGTGTCGCTGCGAGCAACCTCGTCGAGCTGGCGATCGATGTAACCCTGGTATTTCGTCTGAATCTCAACTTGCTCGGCGACGTCCACCTGCGTGACGCCGGGGCCAGCGTCCGGCAGCGACATCAGCGCTTGATAGGTAACCCCAGGACGCGAGAGAAGTTCCGTAAGTGAGTATTCACGTTCGATGCCTTTGCCAAGTACACGCGCAGCTTCCGTGACAGGCAGGTTGCGCGGGGAGAACCAAGTCGATCCCAGCCGGTGGCGCTCGCGCGCGATCGCGTCGCGCTTGCGGCTGAACCGATCCCAGCGCTCATCGGTCACGAGACCGAGTTCACGGCCAGCGTCGGTCAGTCGAAGATCGGCATTGTCCTCACGAAGCATTAGCCGGTACTCGGCCCGGCTGGTGAACATGCGGTATGGCTCCGACACTCCGCGCGTAATCAGATCGTCCACCAGCACCCCAAGATATGCTTCGTTCCGTCGCGGACACCATGGTGCGTGCCCCGCGACCTGCAAGCCGGCATTGATCCCGGCGAGCAGCCCCTGCGCGGCCGCTTCCTCATAACCCGTCGTTCCGTTGATCTGTCCCGCAAAGTAGAGCCCTTTAACGGTTTTCGTCTCGAGGGAGGCCTTTAGATTGCGAGGATCGAAGTAGTCGTATTCGATCGCGTACCCGGGGCGCACAATGTGCGCCTTCTCCAGGCCCCGAATGGAGCGAACCAACTCGAGTTGGACGTCAAACGGCAGACTGGTCGAGATTCCGTTGGGATAGATCTCGTGCGTTTCCAGCCCCTCCGGCTCGAGGAAGATCTGATGGCTCGACTTGTCGGCGAAGCGGTGGATCTTATCTTCGATCGAGGGACAGTAGCGCGGGCCGACGCCCTGGATTACCCCGGTGAACATCGGCGACCGGTCGAGCCCGCGCCGAATGATCGCGTGTGTGTGCTCATTGGTGTGCGTTACCCAACAGGGCCTCTGCTCGGGATGCATCGCGCGATTGCCGAGGAAGGAGAAGACTGGCTCGGGTGAGTCTCCGGGCTGCTCGACCATGACCGAAAAATCGATGCTGCGGCCATCCAGCCGCGGCGGCGTTCCGGTCTTCAGCCGCCCAACGGGAAGCTTCATTTCGCGCAGGCGGGCCGCGAGGGTCAGCGATGCGGGGTCCCCCGCGCGACCTGCCTGGTAGTGCTCCAAGCCGACGTGGATCAACCCCGATAGGAATGTACCGGTGGTGAGCACCACGGCTCCGCAATGGAATCGAATTCCGAGCTGCGTAACAACGCCAACGGCTCGGTCGTCCACGAGCAGAATGTCGTCCACTGCCTGCTGAAAAACGGTCAGATTCGGCTCACCTTCAAGTCGGCGGCGAATCGCCGTCCGATACAGCACCCGGTCGGCCTGGGCACGAGTGGCCCGCACCGCTGGGCCCTTGGACAAATTCAGCGTCCGGAACTGGATTCCAGCCTCATCAGTCGCGAGCGCCATGGCGCCGCCCAGGGCGTCGATTTCCCTTACCAGGTGTCCCTTACCGATCCCGCCGATCGAGGGATTGCACGACATTTGGCCGATCGTTTCGATGCTATGCGTAAGAAGTAGCGTATGCCGGCCCATGCGGGCAGCCGCGAGCGCCGCCTCGGTCCCGGCGTGGCCTCCGCCAACCACGATGACGTCAAACTGGGTCGGATACAACATGGCGCGATAGGCCCCGCAACATTCAATTGCCGGTGAATTTTTCGAGGCGCAATGATACGCGAAGGTGCACGGCGAAACTAGGCGGCAAGCAAGGTTCCACGTGGAACCAGGACGCATTCGACGTTCCACGTGGAACAGACTTGCTCCGGGAGCCAGTGTGCGAGAATCCGCCGGCTCGCGCCCTGTCCATGATCTCTCTCGCCCGTTACGCAACTCTGCTTGCCATACCCGATCTTAGAGGCGCCCTGTCGGCCTCGCTGATTGGGCGCCTCCCGGTCGGAATGACTGGACTGGCGGTGCTTCTCCTCGTCCAATCCTCGAGCGGATCGTTCGTACGCGCCGGCGCAACCACCGCTTGCTACATCGCCGGCTTGGCAACGCTAGCACCCGTTATCGGCAGACTGATCGACCGCCAGGGGCCAGGCCAGATACTACTTGTATGCGGTGTCTTGAACCCGCTCTCGCTTGCCACGCTGGTCGTACTGATCGAATTGAGTGCTCCGCCCTGGACGTGGCTGCCGCTTGCGGCGATGGCAGGTGCGAGTTTCCCTCCGATAACCGTCTGCATGCGCACATTGCTCAGGAAGCACCTCGGCGACGACCCGCTTCTCGCAACCGCCTATTCGCTCGAATCAGTCCTAATCGAAGCCATCTTCATTGTCGGGCCCATGCTGGTCGCGTTCTTCATCGCCGTCGCATCGCCATCGCTCGCGGTACTGTTCTCCGCCACCTGTGGCGCAACGGGAGCACAGTTGTTTTTGCGCTCCTCAGCTCTTAGGAAGTGGAAGTTGGATCCACACCCGAGGTCAAATCTACTGGGGCCTTTGTCGGCGCCACGATTCGTTTCGTTGCTCGCCGTCGTTCTCTGCTACTCCGTTGCTTTCGGGTTGGTCGAAATCGGCGTCACCGGATTTGCCGCAGAAGCAGGAAGCCCTGCGCTCGCCGGCGTCCTGTTGGGGGTGATGAGCGTAGGTAGCGCGATTGGCGGCCTCGCTTACGGCAGCCGTAGCTGGCATATGCCGCTCGCACGCCAGCTTTCCCTTACGCTCGCCTTGATGGGCTGTGGGATCCTCCCGCTGGCGTTCCTAGCCGGTGTGTGGGGTTTTGCAGGCTTCGCGTTGCTGGGTGGCATCCTCATGGCTCCCGTCCTTACCATGCAAAGCATGTTGGTCGCCAAGACCGCGTCTTCGGACTCATCTGCCGAGGCATTTACTTGGTCTGCGACCGGACTTCTGGCAGGTATCGGCTTAGGCTTTGCTGCCGGCGGCGTAATCTTGCAGTTCGCTGGTTCCGCGACAGTGTTCATCGCCGCAGCCACTGCGTCCCTACTCGGGGCGGGAGGCGCCCGCTTGCGCCTTCGCCATAATATTTAAATAACCATCTAATTCAGTATCTTACGAAACATTCTATACACCAAGTCGGCCGTGAAGTGCGGAGCGTCGCGCATCCAACTCTTGCGGCAGATGGCTTCCAAGTTTGCCCAGCAGGCTGTCGTGTGAACTCAACTCCTCCTTCCAGGCGTCAGGTTCAACCGCCGCAATTTCTCGGTACCGACCCGCAGAAAATCTCTCCAGCCCGTCCCAGACTAGGTCTTCGAAGCGCGGCATGATCCCAAGCGCTGTTTCGACGCCCTGGGCGCGCCCGTGGCAACGCTCGACGATCCAGGCCAGCACCCGCATGTTCTCCGAAAAACCGGGCCAGATGAACTTGCCGCTCGCGTCGCGACGGAACCAGTTGACGCGGAAGATGGCGGGAGGATGGTGCACGGCCTTTCCCATCTTCAGCCAGTGTGCGAAGTAATCTCCCATGTTGTAACCGCAAAACGCGATCATCGCCATCGGGTCACGGCGCACTACTCCGACCTTGCCGGTGATCGCAGCGGTCGTCTCGGAACCAAGCGTCGCGCCCATGTACACGCCGTCTTGCCAGGTCGGCGCCTGAACGACTAGCGGGACCGTGCTCGATCGCCGGCCTCCGAAAATGAAGGCGGCAATGGGTACCCCAGCCGTGTCTTCCCATTTCGGATCCATCGAGGGACACTGCGCGGCGGCAACGGTAAAACGCGCGTTGGGGTGCGCGGCCGTACGCCCGCAATTCGGGGTCCAGTCCTTGCCCTGCCAGTCGACGAGGCGCGCGGGCGGCTCCGCGGTCATGCCTTCCCACCAGACGTCGCCTTCCGGGGTAAGGGCGACGTTGGTGAAGATCACGTTTTCGCGCAGCATCTTCATCGCATTCGGATTTGTCGCCTCGGAGGTGCCTGGGGCGACGCCGAAGAAGCCTGCCTCGGGATTGATAGCGTAGAAGCGCCCATCATGGCCCGGCTTGATCCACGCAATGTCCTCGCCAATCGTCGTCACTTTCCAGCCTTTGAACGCCGCTGGCGGAATCAGCATTGCGAGATTGGTCTTGCCGCAGGCACTTGGAAACGCGGCGGATATATAAGACTTTTCGCCCCGCGGAGACTCGACACCGAGAATCAGCATGTGCTCGGCGAGCCAACCTTCGTCGCGCGCCATCACCGATGCAATGCGCAGCGCGAGACACTTCTTTCCCAGTAGTGCATTGCCGCCGTAGCCCGAACCGAAGGACCAGATCTCGCGCGACTCGGGAAAATGGACGATCCACTTTTCCTTTTCGTTGCACGGCCAGGCCACATCGTTTGCACCGGGCGCGAGCGGAGCGCCGACCGAGTGCATGCACGGCACGAAGTCCCCGTCCTCGCCGAGCCACTCCGCCACCGCGCGTCCCATTCTGGTCATAATGCGCATATTCGCCACGACGTACGCCGAGTCGCTCAGCTGCACCCCGATCTGGGCGATGTGGGAGCCGATCGGACCCATGGAGAAGGGCACCACGTACAGCGTGCGCCCTCGCATGCAGCCGTCGAACAGTCGATTCATGGTGCCGCGCATCTCCTGCGGATCGACCCAGTTATTTGTCGGGCCGGCGTCGTCTTTGCGCGCACTGCAAATGAAGGTTCGATCCTCCATCCGCGCCACATCCGTCGGGTGGGAACGCGCCAGATAACTGTTTGGGCGCAGCTTCGGATCGAGCCTAATGAACGTGCCGCCGGCGACTAGTTCCCCACAAATGCGATCGTATTCAGCTTGCGACCCGTCGCACCAAACCACGCGATCCGGCTTCGTAAGACGCGCCATGTCGCCTACCCATTTCCGAAGTCCCGCGTGACGGATCCAATCGGGAGCGCGCGAATCGTCGGCTTGCGCTGGCTGGGCATTGGTCATCTCGACGTCTCCTAGAAAGCAAAACGGCCCTGACTTTCCTGGGCCGGCATTTTAATTATTCAGGCTAAGATTTTCATTGTAGCACCCGCCTAACTCGCTATTTTCCGATGCAGAATCGGGCAAATATCTCCCCGAGTAGATCGTCGGGCGTGAACTCGCCGGTGATTTTCGTCAGCGCGTCATGCGCAAGACGCAACTCCTCCGCGAGGAACTCCCAGCGTTCGAGCTGCAGGGCCGCGTCCTCGAGATGCCGCCGCGCGAGCGCAAGAGCGCGCAAGTGCCGCTCGCGCGCGAGGAAGGTCGACTCGCCGGCGCCGCTCCAACCAGCGACCTCCAGCAGCATCCGACGCAGTTCCGGAAGTCCCGCGCCAGTCTTGGCAGAGACCCAAACCTCGTTCGACGCGGCCGGCCTTCGCCCGGCAGGTACCCCAGGCAAGAGGTCGATCTTGTTGTACACCAGGATGCGGACGCCTTCCTCCGGCAGCCGAGCAAGCATCTCGCGCTCATCCGGCCCAATCTCGGCATCGGCCTCGAGCACCACCAGCACTATGTCTGCGCGGGCGACCTCGCGCCAGGCATGCTCGACCCCGATGCGCTCTACCTCGTCCAGCGACTCTCGCAGACCGGCGGTATCAATCACGATGATCGGCACTCCCTCGATCTGAATGGATTCGCGCAGTGCATCGCGCGTCGTGCCTGCGACCGGCGTCACTATTGCTCGCTCCTCGCCCGCAAGCCTGTTGAGCAAGCTCGACTTTCCGACGTTCGGACGTCCGGCCAATACGACGTGTATGCCGGAGCGCAGGAGACTGCCCCGCTGACTCTTGGCGAGCACTTCATCGAGCGAGGCACGAACTCGGGCCAGGCGCGCTCGAGCGTCTTCAAGGTGCAGCTCGTCCACTTCCTCCTGCGGAAAATCGAGCACCACCTCGGTCAGGATACGCAGCTCCGTCAACTGCGCCGCTAGTGCATTGACCGCGGCGGAGAATTCGCCCGCCAAAGAGCGCAACGCCGAGCGCGCCGCTTCCCGGCTCGCCGAATCGATGAGGTCGGCGACCGCCTCGGCCTGTGCAAGATCCATCCTGCCTTCGAGATAAGCGCGTCGGGTGAACTCGCCGGGATCTGCAATGCGCGCTCCGGCGTCGAGACAGGCACCCAGCAGCATCTGCATCACCACTGGCCCGCCATGCCCCTGCAGCTCAAGTACGGACTCGCCGGTATATGAGTGCGGCGCGGGAAAATATATTGCGATGCCGCGGTCGAACGTCTCACCGCTGGAATCGGCGAACCCGCGATAGACCGCGCGCCGCGGTGCTGGAAGCCCACCCAGAACGGAACGGGCGATCTTCGCAACACGGGGTCCGGATACGCGCACCACTCCGATGCCACCTCGACCGGCCGGTGTGGCGATCGCGGCTATGGTGTCGCGCCGGGAGCTTCCCCCAAACGTGTCCTCAGCGCTTGTCATGGGCAGGTTTATCGCGGGTGAACATCCGCTGGATCTGCCACTGTTGAAGGATGGAAAGGATGTTGTTCACCAGCCAGTACAGAACGAGTCCGGCCGGGAAGAAGAAGAAGAACACGCTGAACACGAACGGCATGAAGGTCATCACCTTCGCCTGCACCGGATCGGGGGGCTTCGGATTCATCCGCGTCTGGATCACCATGCTTATCGTCATCAGAATCGGCAGCACGTAGTAGGGATCAAGCGCCGAGAGATCCTTGATCCAGAATATGAACGGTGCATGTCGTAGTTCGATCGCCGCGAGCAACGTCCAGTAAAGGGCGATGAACACCGGTATTTGCACCAGGATGGGAAAACAGCCTCCCAGCGGGTTGATCTTCTCCGTCTTGTACAGCTCCATCATCGCCTGGTTGAGCTTCGCGCGGTCGTTGCCGTACATCTCGCGTAGCTTGGTCAAACGTGGCGTAACGAGTTTCATCTTCGCCATCGACTTATAGCTTGCGGCTGAGAGCGGGAAGAACACCAGCTTGACGGTAATCGTGAGCAGGATGATCGCGACTCCCCAGTTGCCGGTGAGGCTGTGATACTTCTCTAGCAGCCAGAATAGCGGCCAAGCGATTATGCTGAGCCAGCCATAATCGACCACCAGATCGAATCCCGGGGCTACGGCCTTGAGTCTCTTCTGCTCCTGTGGTCCGGCAAACAGCGGTACGTCGACGTGGACGCTCGCGCCAGGTACCACACGCGGCGTGGAGACGATAAGTCCAGCGGCGAACAGCCCGTCGGGCAAATGCTTCAGGTAGAACTCCCGCGGCAGCTTTCCGGTCGGTACCCAGGCTGACACGAAGTAATGCTGCACGATGCCGATCCACCCGTCGTCCGCATGCTTCGGGTATTCCGCTTTGCCCTCCTCGATGTCGGAGAAGCTGATCTTCTTGTACTTCGATTTGGCGGTGTACATTACAGGACCGAAGTAGGTCCGGGATGTATGTGTCTGACCCGGGGGATCCTTGTCATTGCGCACCAATTGGAAATAGGTGTCCGCAGTTACAGGAGACGTTCCCCGGTTCTTGATCTCAAACGCGACGTCGATCACATAGCGATTGCGATGGAAGGTGTACACCTTTTCCACCGATAGCCCGTTCGGCCCGTCGGCGGCAAGCCGCACCTCAAGCTTGTCGGCGCCGGCCACCAGCTCGCGCGGACCCGGCAAGACGCGCCAGATCGTACGATGGTTCGGCAATCCATCACCGATAAGTCCGCTTTCGGCCTCGTAGTTGTAGCTCCGCCCGAGCAGCACGAAGTTCTTGTTTTCGTCGGCCTCCGCCTTGTGCTTAAGCAGCTCTAAGCGCTGCAGCGTGCCGCCGAGGGTGTTGATGGTAGCCACCACCAAATCGGTGCGGACCTGCACCGTCGTTCCTTGCGCCGCCGGAGCTTCAACGCCCGGCACACCGCTGCCTCGGGCCGTGGAAAGCGAAGTGGCAGCGGAAAGGTCTTCCGGGGAGGTTCGCGGAGTCAGTGTAGGAACGCCCTGATTCTGCGCGGCTGAAGCGGTGACTTGAGGCGGAGGTTGGTTCGCCTTTTCCCACGCGTCCCACAACAGAACTATGGAAAAGCTGAAGATTACAAGCAGAACCAGTCGTTGCGTATCCATGTGATGAGCGTCGTTCTATTCAGCGTCGCGGCCCGGGAACCGGGTCGTGGCCGCCAGGGTTCCAGGGGCCGCAGCGGCACACACGCCTCGCAGCCAGCCATCCGCCACGCAGAGCGCCGTGGCGGGCAAGCGCTTCTTCGGCGTAATCCGAACAACTCGGGTAGAAGCGGCACGAAGGCGGCAGCAGGGGGCTAAGAAAGTAGCGGTATCCCTTGACCGCGAGGCGCAACAGCGAGGAAATCATTGGTTCAGCCTGCTAAAAAGTTCTCGCAGTTGCAGCATCATCTGCAACGACGGCTTGGCGCCATAAGGCGGCCGCACCAGCACATCCAACGCGCCGAGGCTCTCCTGCTCAAGGCGAAAGGCCTCCCTGATGCGGCGTTTGAGGCGGTTGCGCTCAACTGCCCTGGCGGAGTGCTTGCGCGTGACCAGGATGCCGAGGCGAGGCAGCCCATCTTCGCGCCATGCCAGATAGAACGTAAAGCCACCGATAGTTCGACGCTTGCCCTGTCGCAGCAGGCCAACAAACACAGTGCTCTGCGTCAGGCGCCTCTCGGGTCCGAGTCCGTACCGCCGTGCCCGCTTACGTCCGCCGAGCACGCCCGAGGGGGATCCTACAACCCCAGGCGCTTGCGACCACGCGCCCGACGCGCACGCAGCACCGCGCGCCCACCAACCGTGCGACTCCGGACGAGGAACCCGTGACGGCGCGCGCGGCGCGTCTTGGACGGCTGATAAGTACGCTTCATCGCTGCACCAATCCGAAAAAAGGCGGGTATTAGAGCGCGCGCATGTACGCATTGTCAAATTACCCTCTTTACAACCACATCCCTGTGGATAACTCTTCACGAAAAAGGTAAGATTGCGTCTTCGACGGCGAGCCTCTCGCGCTTGCCTCGGAGCCCGCTGCAACGAGCGCGAAAAACGAGGCCGACAACACAATGCAGAACCTGTGGGACGTCTGCCTGCGGCGACTGGAGCAGGAGCTCCCCGCACAACAATTTAACACCTGGATCCGGCCGCTTTCGCCAGAGGGGGCGGCGGAATCAGACACGCTGACCTTGGCAGCCCCGAATAGATTTGTACTCGAACTTGTCCGAGAGCGCTTTGCGACGCGCATAGAGCGACTTGCCTCGGAGGCGAGCGGGCGCGACCTCGGGCTGCGATTCGTCCTCGCGCGTGGTGTCGATCCGGCCACTCGCCCCGCGCCGACGGCTGCGCGCGACAGTTCCGATGCGCCAACCATCCTAGAACGCGCCCGCCTAAATCGTGGTTTTACCTTTGACAGCTTTGTCACAGGCAAGGCGAACCAACTCGCGCGTGCTGCGGCGATTCAGGTTGCCGAGAATCCTGGAATTTCCTACAACCCCCTATTCATCTACGGCGGCGTCGGCCTCGGCAAGACACACTTGCTCCAAGCCATTGGTAACCACTTGGCTGAACAGCGAGCCCAGGCACGCATTCGCTACATTCACGCCGAACAATATGTCACCGATGTGGTGCGCGCATACCAGCAGCGGTCGTTCGACGAATTCAAGCGCTACTACCATTCCCTCGACCTCCTACTTATTGACGACATCCAGTTTTTCTCCAACAAGGGGCGAACGCAGGAAGAGTTTTTCTATGCCTTCAACGCACTGGTTGAGGCGCATAAGCAAATCGTGATTACCTGTGATACGTATCCGAAAGAAATTACCGGCATGGAGGAGCGGCTGATATCCCGCTTTGGTTGGGGCCTTACCGTTGCGATCGAGCCTCCAGAATTGGAGATGCGGGTGGCGATCGTGCTGAAGAAGGCAGAGGCCGAGTCGCTCGCGCTATCCGAGGAGATAGCCTTCTTCATCGCCAAACACATTCGGTCGAACGTGAGAGAGCTCGAAGGAGCGTTAAAGAAGGTACTCGCGTATTCTCGATTTACCGCTCGAGAGCTTTCACTTGACTTGGCGAAGGAAGCATTGAGGGACATCCTGAACGTGGCCAATCGGCAGATCACCGTCGAAGGAATCCAGAAGACGGTCTCCGAGTACTTTAAGATCAGAATATCCGACATGCATTCAAAGAAGCGGAGCCGAAACGTGGCCAGGCCAAGGCAAGTTGCTATGGCGCTCGCCAAGGACTTAACGCAGATGAGTCTGCCAGAGATCGGAGAAGCATTTGGCAATCGTGACCACACCACCGTACTTCACGCCTGCCGCACTATCGCAACACTGCGCAAGAAGGACTCCATCATCAATCGCGATTACCTCGTGCTTGAACAGGTACTCAAAGGATGAACAAGCTGTGCATGATCGCGGTTCAAATTGTGCATAAGCCGGCGAGCGAAGCAAGGAACAGAAATCTGTCCACACCGCTGCACAGGCATTCCACAGGTTGTGCACGGCGAGAATGTTCCGCAACTATCCGTAGCCACGGGATTTTTTCGCATATCCCCAGTTGTCGGGCAACCTATTAACTATTACTAAGGTAAGAAAATGGTTCTAGTTAAAGCGAAGCGAGACGAACTCCTCGGTCCGCTTTCCGCAGTGAGCGGGATCATTGAGCGCCGCCATACGCTTCCGATCCTGTCCAACGTGCTGATAGACCGCGGCGCAAAGTCACTTTCTTTCCTCGCGACGGATATCGAGATCCAGATTACCTCGGGTACGCTCCTTGAACAGGCGGGAGAGGCGAACTCCGTCACGGTCGGCGCCCGAAAATTGGTCGACATTTTGCGCGCGTTGCCGGACGGTGCAGAGGTAACGCTCCAGCAACAGGACAAGCGCATGCTGGTCAAGGCGGGGAAGAGTCGCTTCAGCTTGCAGACATTGCCCGCGGAAGATTTTCCTCGTCTATCCAAACCGGCCGGCGAGGTGGCTCGCTTCGGCTTGCAGCAAAAGGCATTGAGACGACTGCTTGGCTTGGTTCAATACGCGATGGCGCAGCAGGACATCCGCTACTACCTCAACGGGCTACTGATGCTGGTGGAGGATAAACAGCTCAAGTTGGTCGCCACCGATGGCCACCGACTTGCGTTCGCGTCGATGGCGCTGGAACTTGATCTTCCGCGCCAGGAGGTGATCGTACCTCGCAAGACAGTGCTGGAATTGAGCAAGCTTCTTGCGGATAGCGAGGAGGAAGTCAGGGTCGAACTTTCGGCTACTCAGGCAGCCTTCAGCTTCGGCAGGGTCGAGCTCGTATCGAAGCTTGTCGACGGAAAGTTTCCGGACTACACACGAGTGATTCCAACCCAGCACAAGAATACGCTTACCCTGGATCGAGATGTGTTGCGGCAGGCTCTACTCAGGGCAGCAATCCTGTCGAACGAAAAGTTTCGCGGCGTACGCTGGGTGCTCAGCGATGGAAGCCTCAAGATCGTATCCTCGAACGCCGAGCAGGAGGAGGCGCAAGAGGAGCTCGAAGTGACGTATTCCGGAGACTCGCTCGACATCGGCTTCAATGTCAACTACCTGCTTGACGTGCTCAACAATGTTCCTGGAGCGTCGGTCGAATGCAGCTTTGGAGATTCCTCTTCAAGCGCGCTGGTAACCTACGCTTCAGAACAGAATTTCAAGTACGTCGTAATGCCGATGCGCATCTAATTACGGACGAATCACGAGGAAAGGAAAGGTGGGAGAAGCTGAAAGACTACTACCGGACGCGAGTGAATATAGCTCCGATAGCATCAAAGTACTGAAGGGGCTGGAAGCCGTTCGCAAGCGTCCTGGAATGTACATCGGGGACACGTCGGACGGTACCGGGCTGCACCACATGGTCTTTGAGGTCGTCGACAATGCCGTCGACGAGGCGCTCGCGGGATACTGTGACGAGATCCTGGTCACTATTCACACCGACAACTCCATCTCCGTCATCGATAACGGACGTGGAATTCCAACTGGGATCAAGGAGGATGACGAGCTCAGACGTTCCGCCGCCGAAATCGTGATGACCGAATTGCACGCAGGCGGAAAATTCGATAGCAACACCTACAAGGTGTCTGGGGGCCTACACGGAGTCGGCGTATCCGTAGTCAACGCGCTTTCTGAGTGGTTGAGGCTCACTGTGTGGCGCGAGGGCAGCGTTCATCAGATGGAGTTTCGTGACGGGGTTCCGGTCGAGTCCTTGAAGGTGACCGGGAGCACTGAAAAGCGGGGTACCGAAGTCCATTTCCTTGCTTCAAAGGAGGTCTTCGGCAATATCGACTATCACTACGACATCCTCGCGCGAAGATTGAGAGAGCTCTCTTTTCTCAACAACGGCGCCAAGATCGTTCTGGTCGACCAGCGTGCCGGCAAGGAAGAGAACTTTGCATTTTCCGGTGGTGTGACGGGTTTCGTGGAGTACATGAACCGCTCCAAGACCGTGTTGCACCCCAACGTGTTCTCGGCAAGCGGAGAAAGGGAGGGCATCACGGTCGAGGTCGCGATGCAGTGGAATGATTCCTACCAGGAATCCGTGTTGTGCTTTACTAACAATATTCCCCAGAAGGACGGCGGGACGCACCTGACTGGCCTGCGCGCTGCGATGACTCGAGTGCTGAACAAGTACATCGAGGAGAACGAGCTGGCGAAGAAAGCAAGGGTTGAGACCACCGGCGATGACATGCGGGAGGGACTTGCCTGTGTCCTCTCAGTGAAAGTTCCTGAGCCAAAGTTCTCGTCGCAAACAAAGGAAAAGCTCGTCTCTTCCGAGGTGCGACCGGCGGTGGAGGAAGTCGTCGCGGAAAAGCTGCGCCAGTATCTAGATGAGAGGCCGGCGGACGCGCGCGTGATCACAGGCAAGATTGTCGACGCGGCACGCGCGAGGGAAGCGGCGAGACGGGCTAGGGAGATGACGCGCAGAAAGGGCGTCCTCGACGGTGTTGGATTGCCCGGCAAGTTAGCAGACTGCCAGGAGCGAGACCCGGCGCAGTGCGAACTTTATCTGGTCGAAGGAGATTCGGCCGGCGGTTCTGCTAAGCAGGGGCGCGACAGGAAATTCCAGGCGATTCTTCCGCTGAAAGGGAAGATACTGAACGTGGAGAAGGCGCGTTTCGACAAGCTGCTTTCATCCGCCGAGATCGCGACGCTCATCACTGCGCTGGGCTGTGGCATCGGCAAGGAAGAATACAACCCCGAGAAGCTACGCTACCACCGCATCATCATAATGACTGACGCGGACGTGGATGGGTCCCACATACGGACCCTCCTGCTCACCTTCTTTTATCGACAGATGCCTGAACTGGTCGAGCGCGGTCATATCTACATTGCGCAGCCGCCTCTGTATAAGGCCAAACTGGGCAAGGAGGAGCGCTATCTAAAGGATGAGCACGAGTTGAACGCGTTCATGCTCAAGCAGGCTCTTGTCGACGCCGCTCTTTACGCCTCGACGCAGCGTCAGCCAATCACGGGCGACGCGCTCGCAGAGCTGGCGAAGTCCTACCTCCTGTCGGAAGCCGTCATCGAGCGGGTTTCACGCTGGGTGGACAAGGACGTCCTCGCAGCGATGTTGCGTGGCGTTCAGGTCGATCTGTCGCGACGCGAAACTGCGGAAGCGTCCGCCAATGCACTGATGGCGTCCATTCCGGGAAACGGGATACACATCAGCGCCCGTTTCGACGCGAAGACCGAGCGTTACCAGGTCAGGATAGAGCGCACACGCCACGGCAACATGCGGGTTAGCCACATAGACTCAGAGTTCCTGTTATCTGGCGATCACACGCAAATCCAGCAAACTGCGGCATTGCTGCGCGGCCTGGTGGGCAGTGGTGCCTACGTGCAGCGCGGCGAAAAGAAGCATCCGGTGAGGGATTTCCCAGAGGCTATGCGCTGGTTGCTCGCAGAGGTGCAGAAGTCGATGAGTCTGCAGCGCTACAAGGGGCTGGGAGAGATGAACCCCTCTCAGCTCTGGGAAACGACTATGGATCCCGAGATGCGCCGGCTGTTGCGGGTGCAGATCGAGGACGGTATCGCGGCGGACGAAATCTTCACCAAACTGATGGGGGATGAAGTCGAGCCACGGCGCGCGTTCATAGAATCAAACGCGCTCGGAGTGCGTAACCTAGATATCTAGCTTCGATTCTTTTTGGAAGCAGGCTTTGTCGTCTTCTTGGCCGGCTTGCGCGGGACGGCGGCAGACTTCTTCGTCGCAACCGGCGCAGACGCCGGTACGGCTGCAGCAGCCTTGGGCTTGCGCGGTTCGAATTCGAATCCGACTCGACCTTCCGGATTCTTGACCAAATAGGCCTTGAACGGACGTCCCTTCTTCGAGATGAAGCGCTGTAGCAGGTCAGTCTTTCCAGTCGCGAGCAGCTTCGCCATTTCGGTCCGCTCAACTGGCTGTTGAAGGATAACCTTGCCAGATCGGAAGTCGCAGCTGCGCGATGGGCCGACGGCTTTTTCGCAGACGTACGCGACACCGTGTTCGAATACGCGAGCACCGCACTTTGGGCAAGCGCCAAGGCTTTCCTGCTCCGAAAAGTCCGGTGCCTCTTCGGCGTCCGATGAGGCCGATCCGTGACCAAAATCGAATTCGACTCTGAACTCGTCGTTCAGCCTGACGCCGGCCGCGAAAGGCTTTCCCATCCGACTGCGGAATCCCGTCAGGGGACCTACGAAGCGCTTTCTGATCAGTTCACTGACTTCCTCGGGCGACCACTCGCGGCCGGAGGTCACTTTCCAGATTGAAAAGTCGCACTTCTGGCATTGAAACTTGCGGTAGTTTTCCTGCACCCTTCCGCCGCACTTCGGACATGGTGCATCGACCGTAGCGAAGGCGGTATCCGGTATATCCCCGTTCCTGATTCTCTCCACCATGTCCCGGGTGACTTGCTCGATGTGCTCCATGAACTCCTGGCGTCGCAGCTTGCCCGCTTCCATCAGCTTAAGCTTGAATTCCCAGTCTCCCGTCAATTCAGGCGAGGTGATCTCGCTGACGCCGAAATGGCGCAAGGCGAACAGAAGCGAAAACGCCTTCGGTGTCGGCACCAGTTCTCGGCCACTGCGGTGGACGTATTCTTCCTGAATCAATCCCTCGATCACCGCCGCGCGCGTGGCTGGCGTGCCGAGTCCCTTCGCTTCCATTGCCGCACGCAATTCGTCGTCTTCGACCAGCTTTCCGGCGCCTTCCATTGCCGACAGTAGCGTCGCCTCCGTGTAGCGCGGGGGCGGCTTGGTTTGATTTGCCTGCGCGCTGACCTCGGAAACGCCAACCATCTCGGCTGGAGCGACCACCGGCAGGTTGTCGCTTTCAGATTGGGCCGCACGGCCGTATACGACAAGCCAGCCCGGATTGCGCAACACACGGCCCTCCGTTCTGAACTGGTGATCACCTACGTTCGTGATTCTGGTGGTCTGCAGGTACTCGGCAGCGGGATGAAAAACGGCAAGGAAACGCCGCACAACCATGTCATAGAGCTTCTGTTCGGCATCGTTGAGTTGCTTTGGAGACTGTTGCGTCGGAATAATCGCGAAGTGGTCGGAAATCTTGGTGTTGTCGAAAACGCGCCGGTTCGGCCTGACCCAACCCTGTTTCAGCACACTTTTGGCGAGGACGCCGTACTCCTTGGTAGTGCCCAGGACTTCCATGGTCTTCTTCACCGTCCCGAGATAGTCCTCCGGGAGCGCGCGCGCGTCCGTGCGGGGGTAGGTCAGCACCTTGTGTCGCTCGTATAGCGCCTGCGCGAGCGAAAGGGTCATCTTGGCCGGAAAACCGAAGCGGCCGTTCGCTTCACGCTGCAAGCTCGTGAGATCGAACAGCAGCGGGGATAGCTGAGTTGAAGGCTTGCTTTCTTCCGTAACCGAGCCCTTGCCGTCGCGGCATGCCGCGACGATCGCCTCGGCCTCCTTGGCGCTCCACAGCCGGTCCGGCTTTCGCTCGCTATCCTCGTCCTTCTTGAACCCGGGGTCGAACCAGCGTCCTGTGTACTCCCCGGCAACGGCACCAAAGCGGGCGTGAACTTCCCAGAATTCGCGCGGGACGAATGCTCGGATACGCTCCTCGCGTTCGACGATCACGGTAAGCGTCGGAGTTTGAACGCGCCCTACCGTAGTAAGATAGAAGCCGCCTTCCTTCGAGTTGAAGGCGGTCATCGCGCGAGTGCCGTTTATCCCCACCAGCCAGTCCGCCTCGGAACGACAGCGGGCCGCGTCGGCGAGCGGAAGCAGCTCCTTGTCCGGACGCAAGGCGTCGAAACCGTCGCGGATTGCCTGTGGCGTCATCGACTGCAGCCACAAGCGCTCGATGGGCTTTTTGACGCGCGCGTAGTTCACGAGATAGCGGAATATAAGTTCACCCTCGCGACCGGCGTCGCAGGCATTGATAAGTGCCTCGACGTCCTTGCGCTTCATCAACCGCAAAAGGAGATTAAGCCGGTCCTGGCTTCGCTCGATCGGCGTCAATTCGAAATGCGGCGGAATGACCGGTAGTCTGGCGAACGACCACTTGCCCTTCTTGACGTCGTACTCCTCCGGCAGCGAGAGCGCCAGCAGGTGGCCGACCGCCGACGACAGCACGAAATGGTCGCTCTCCAAATATTCGCCCTTGCGCGTAAATCCGCCCAGCGAACGCGCAATGTCCGCAGCAACGGAGGGTTTCTCGGCGATTATCAGCGTTTTGCTCATGGAAGGCCGGGCAGGTCGCCGCGGGCGTCGAAAGGCGGCAGATGATAAGTGCAAACGCGCCAGGGCGGCAACCCGGGCGGTAAAGGCCGCATTGGGCCCCACCTCGCGCGCGCGAGCCTTAGCTCGGCAATCGCTCGTGTTGAACCGTGAACAGGTCCTCTGCGAGCAGACGGCTGGTGGGCGTTTGCTGGTTCCAGAGCACCATTAACACGATCAACTTGAGTTGCTCAAGCGACAACGCCGACCCGGTGGCAGCAAGCGCACGCTCGATGACGTGCTCGCGGACCTGTGGGCTGAGGATTCCGGATTGCTCCAGCGCAAGCAGAAAGCCGCGACATTCCGTGTCCAGCTTGGCAAGCTCTTTCGGCGCGTAAGCACGGAAGGTGTCGTGCGAGTCCGGAATCGGCGCGAAATTGCGGTGTGGGACACGAAGCACGCCTGCGAGCCAAGACAACGCTTCGCTGATGTCGGTGTCCTCGAATCCAGCAGCGGAGAGCTTCTTTGCCACCAATTCGCTGTCTTGTGCAAGGTCGGTTTGTTGGCAGTGCTCGAAGAGGTAAACGAGGATTTCATACATATTATTGTTCTCCTCAGCAGTTCAGGCGTTGATATAGCCCGCCGGGCAGCACCGATATCTGTCCGGCGAGTTCGAGCCGCAGTAGCTCCGAGGATACCTGCTCCGCGGTCAAACCTGCACGCGCGCAGAGCGAATCGACGTCTATGGGGTCGAATCCCATATGTGCGAGAAGCGGGTTATCCGTGGGCGGCTGCGTACGCACGGAGCGAGGCGCTGCATACCCTACCGGCTGGAAGCCGCCGAGTTCGGACAGCACATCCTCTGCGGATTCCACCAGCTTGGCGCCGGATTTGATGAGCGCGTGGCATCCCTTGGACAGCGGCGAGTGAATTGACCCTGGAATAGCGAACACTTCGCGTCCCTGTTCGGCGGCGGTGCGCGCCGTGATGAGCGAGCCGGAAGCAAGAGCCGCCTCGACGACCAGACAGCCCTGCGCCAATCCGCAAATAAGGCGATTGCGGCGCGGAAAGTTGTGCGCGGCCGCCGGGGTCCCGAGCGGGAACTCGGAAAGCAGTAAACCGCGCTGTCTGATCTCGCCTGCAAGCGATGCGTTACGCGCGGGGTATGTGACATCGATGCCGGTTCCGAGCACCGCAATCGTGGACCCGGGACCGGCCAATCCGCCGCGATGGGCCGCCGCGTCGATACCGAGCGCAAGACCAGAGATGATCGTTAGGCCCGCGTCACTGAATGCACGAGCGAAGTTTTCCGCGTTACGCTCCCCTTGAGCAGTCGCGTTCCTGCTGCCTACGACAGCCAGCGCAGGCCGAGCCAACAACTCTAGGCGGCCATGTGCATAGAGCAGCGTTGGCGGGTCTGCAATCTCGAGCAATGGCTTTGGGTAGGCCTCGTCGGCAAGGGTAACGACTGCATGCCCCGGCTGTGCGGCCCACGTACTTGCCGCGGCGACGGCGGCAGCAACTTCGGCGGAATCGATAGCGTCAATGTCCGCGCGAGGGGCGACCCGCAAAAGTTCCGAGCGAGGACGCGCCAGCACCTGTTCAGGTAGGCCGTACTGTTTGAGCAGTAGGCGAATGGCGACGGGCCCAAGGCCTGGCGTGAGGCTGAGTCGCAGCCAACTCGCCAGCCCCGGTTCCGTCGTCATAGGCCTGGCAAGAGGCGGAATCGCGCCTGCATGCGCGGCTCCGATCTTTGATGCCGCCGCGCGCCAGGCCCGGGATTAGGGCGTCTGCACCACATCCAACGGCTGGACAGGCCTCTCTATGCGCATAACTAGTGCATAAGATACGCGGTCGAACACCCGGAATACAAACACGTGGCCGTTTGGCTCGTCCGGTAGCTGGATCCGAGCGTCGGACGCGCCTGCCGGTCTGGAGGTATCAGTCACCGTCTGGCCATGGGTGTAGACGGCCAAGACCGTACCAACGTCGATGCCGTCGGACTTACCCCGATTGATCGTAATGATCGAATCCGTGCCGGTCTCGCCCACCCCCTGCACACCGCCGTAAATCGACATGACACGGCCCGTGATAAAGACGCTGGGTGAATGCGGCGCATAATTCACGGTCTGCGGTGGGCCGGCCGGAATCAGCTTGTCGCCGACGCCGACTTCTTGCTTCACGTTTGCCAGGCGTACCGTCGTCGGCTCCCCAGATCTGGTGACCTGTGCAGTTCCAAGGAAGACAGCCTCATAGCCGAGGGTTCGATCGGTTTCCGGGTCGACCAGCGCACTTCCGGCCCGGTAGATGTTCCACGTCTTTTCTTTCGAGCTTCCAATGCCGCGGACGTAGGCCGAATTGCCGCTTTCAAGGATCACTCGGTCCTGCTGTGTCGCGACGATGGTCGGTGCGTTCTCCAGCCCGCCAGGCTCGATCACCAACGACTGGGTAAGGAACGGTTCGATCACCGACGGCGGAATGCTCGGTATCGGCGCATCGGTGCTGCCGATCACCCTAATCCTGGGGTGTAGCGCCTCGTTGCCCGAGGTACCCAAAATCGTAAGCCGCCCGTGCAACCGGTCGAGCACAATTACGTTGCCAGGATAGATGCGATGGGGATTCTTGATTTGATCCCGGTTCAGGTTCCACAATTCTGGCCAGCGCCAAGGCGAATTGGTGAAGTGCTGCGCAATGCCCCAGAGAGTGTCGCCCGGAACGACAACGTACCGGTCCGGTGCATCCGGCTTGATTGCGCCAGAGCCCTTGGGCGCCTCGGCCGTGGCCCCGGCCGCCGCCAGGCTCCCAGCGACAAAAGCCAGCATTGTGATAGACTTACGCAAGTGACCGTACATAGGGCCCCCGATTGTTTCTTGGCTCTTCGGGCCGGCTTGAAGTGCCGATTGTTCACCCAAAATTGGCATAAAAGCCTATTTAGCTTACATACTGCCTGAAATTGTGCATGTAATTAATTCACACAGCAAGTGATTTCCTGATTTCAATGCCCCTCTTGAACATCCTCCGATACCCCGACGCCCGTCTCCACAAGACAGCCATGCCGGTGACGGTTTTCGACGATGGCCTGAAGAGGCTGGTCCACGACATGGCCGAGACAATGTACGCGGCCCCCGGGATCGGCCTAGCAGCCACTCAGGTCGACGTTCACAAGCAGGTAATTGTCATCGATGCGTCGGAACGGCGCGACTCGCTGATCGTGCTGGTCAATCCCGATATCGTCGAGACGACGGGCATTTCCGACATCGAGGAGGGCTGCCTTTCGGTGCCCGGAATCTACGAACTTGTCGAGCGGGCCGAGCGCGTCAAAGTGCGCGCGTATGACCAGAATGGAAATGCGCTCACGCTAGAGGCGCAGGGTCTGCTTGCGGTATGCATCCAGCACGAGATGGACCACCTGCAAGGCAAGGTCTTCGTAGAGTACCTTTCGCAGCTCAAGCAGCAGCGCATCCGCGCAAGACTGGCCAAACAGCTCAGGAAGAGCGCTTAGCGAAGCGAGTGGCGGCGCCCGCGACACCGACGCTGGCACGGCAGCCGCGAGGTCGGTGAGGATCTTCCATGCGCCTGGTTTTCGCAGGCACTCCGGAGTTCGCTGAGCGCTCGCTTGCTGCTCTCCTGGGTGCTGGCCACCAAGTAGCGTTAGTGCTTACGCAGCCGGATCGCCCCGCCGGACGCGGTATGCGACCCGCGCAGAGCGCCGTCAAGCGATTGGCCATGCAACAGGAAATTGAGGTATTCCAGCCCACGACGTTGAAGGATCGCGCAAGCCTGGGTCGAATCGTCAGCGTCCGTCCTGAACTGCTGGTGGTCGCAGCGTACGGCCTGATCTTGCCGCAAGCGGCGCTCAATTGTGGACCGCTAGGAGCCCTCAACGTTCATGCCTCCTTGCTTCCGCGCTGGAGGGGCGCAGCACCGATCCAGCGCGCGATCCTCGCCGGCGATCGCGAGAGCGGCATTACTATCATGAAGATGGATGCGGGCCTTGACACCGGACCGATGCTTGCGCAGAGCGCGATCTCGATCACCGAGGATGACGACGCGGGAACACTCCATGACCGTCTCGCCGCCCTGGGCGCGGAGATGATCGTCGCGGCACTCGCTGCAGTTGAGACCGGCCGTGCTCGCTATACGCCACAGGCCAACGCGGGCGTGACGTATGCGCGCAAGATCGACAAGCCCGAATTGACCATCGACTGGTCGCGCTCGGCACAGGAACTTGCGCGCGCGATACGCGCATTCCGACCGACTCCGGGCGCGTCAAGCACTCTTGAAGGTGCAGGCGTAAAGATCTGGGAGGCACGTGTCGTGCAAGGCTCAGGCGAGCCAGGGTGCGCGCTCGCGGCGGGCCCACACGGGATCGTGATTGCCTGCGGACAAGGTGCACTTGTGGTGACCCAGCTTCAGCGCGCAGGCGGGAAGCGCCTGTCGGCAGAGGAGTTTCTGCGAGGACATGCGATTGTGCCGGGCATGCGATTCGGCATGCCAGCTGAACGGGCCTAGCGCATGGCGCCGAACAAGCTGGCCACGGTCGCGGGGGACGCACCATCGCTTGCCGACTCAATTGCGCAAGCTGCGCGGATTGTTGCGAGCGTCGCCGCCGGACGCAGCCTTTCGGGAGTTCTAGAGCGCGCGCCGGAGGAAGGAGACGCATCGCGAGCGTCGCTCCTGGATCTCACTCACGGGACCTTGCGCCGGTACGGCCGGGTGCAGGCGCTTTCGCGAATCCTCAGCAAACGCGGTGGAACCGATCCTGTTGTCGAGGCGCTGCTGTGGTGTGCCTTTTACGCTCTCGATTCCGGTCGGCATGCCGCGTACACGATCGTCGACCAGACAGTGCGCGCGTGCGCAACGGTGGGGCAGCACCCTGCAAAGGGCTTCGTAAATGGTGTATTGCGCACGCTGCTGCGCAAGCGCGCGGCCATCGAGGCAGAGCTCGCGTCGGATCCCGAGGCGCGCTGGCAGCATCCTGCGTGGTGGATCAGCGCGGTGCAGCGCGGTTATCCGGATGCCTGGCAAGAAGTGCTCGAGGCCGGCAATACTCATCCGCCAATGTGCCTTCGAGTGAATGTACGCCGCATCTCTACGCAAGACTACCAACTGCGGCTCCAATCGGAGGGAATCGCCGCTAGGCGCGTAGGCAGTTGTGCTTTGTTGCTGGTTAGGCCGGTGCCCGTCTCACGGCTGCCAGGGTTCGCGCAGGGGGACGTGTCGGTGCAGGACGCGGGCGCGCAGCGGGCGGCCACCTATCTCGACCTGGCCGCCGGGCAGCGCGTTCTCGATGCCTGTGCCGCTCCTGGGGGGAAAAGCGGACACATGCTCGAGATGGAGGATATTGCCCTCACCGCGTTGGATGCGGACGCCGCGCGCTGCGAGCTGATTAAGCGCAACTTCGCGCGCTTGGGTTTCGCGGCTCGCGTGCAGGCTGCGGATTGCACTCGCCTCGAAAAGTGGTGGGACAACAGGCGGTTCGACCGCATTCTTGCAGACGTACCCTGCTCCGCGTCTGGCGTGGCGCGCCGCCATCCGGATATCAAGTGGTTGCGTCGAGCCCTCGACCCGAGCGCATTCGCCGCCCGCCAACGCGCGATTCTCGACGCGCTTTGGCCAGCGCTCGCCGCGGGTGGTAAATTGCTGTATGTCACCTGTTCGGTGTTCTCTGAGGAAAACGACGCCGTCGTCGAAAGCTTCGCAGCACGCATGCCGGACGCGCTTCGCCTTCCCCTGCCGCAATCCGCAGCGTCCACGCTGCTGCCTGGGCCAGAACACGACGGCTTCTATTTCGCATTGCTAGCGAAGCGGAAATAAGAACGCGATGCGCGGCATCGCCCTCCTCCTCAAGCTTCTCCCGCTCGTGTTCATGCTCGCCATGAGCGGCACCGCGCATGCCGACGAGATCGTCGTGCGCGATGCAAACTTGCGCGCGACTGACGAAGGACTGGTGCTCAACGCCGAATTCAGTTTCCAAATCACTTCCAGGCTTGCCGAGGCGGTTGAAAACGGCGTACCGCTGTATTTCGAGCTCGATTTCGAATTGACTCGCGCGCGCTGGTACTGGTTTGACGAGAAGGCTGTCGCGAAGCGCATGCAGGTCCGGTTGTCTTACCACGCCCTGTCGCGCCAGTACCGCCTGTCGACCGGCTTGCTGCAGCAGAGCTTCGGCACGCTGGAGGAGGCACTGGATGTGCTGAGGCGTCTACGCAACTGGCTGGTGGTCGATCGTACCGTCTCGCTCGCCGACGCGAGTTACGACGCGGCCGTGCGCATGCGATTAGACACCACTCTGCTGCCAAAGCCATTTCAGCTTAGCGCGCTCACCAATCAGGAATGGAACCTAGAATCGGAGTGGAAGCGATTCAGCTTCCGTCCGCCGCAGCAACCACCGGCACCGGTGGAAAGCCGCCAACCTACCGAGGCGCCAACGCGATGAGAGCGCTGTTGATCATCGGGGCCGCGCTTGCCGGGGTGCTGATGTTTCTGCTCGCCACCGCTAGCGCGAACACGTCTCTGTTCGAACAGCACTACCCGATCTTGCTCGCGTTGAACGCGGCGCTCGCGGGGCTGCTGGCGGTACTGGTTACCTATCAGCTCGTTGCCCTGGCGCGCAAGTATCGCCGTCGCGTTTTTGGGTCGCGATTGACGCTTCGCTTTCTGGTTTTATTCGCGATGATGGCGGTCGCTCCCGGGTTGCTGGTGTATACGGTGTCGGTTCAGTTCCTGAGCAAGAGCATCGAATCATGGTTCGACGTCAAGGTGGACGCCGCGTTGGAAGGTGGGATCACCCTCGCGCAGGGTGCGATCGACCAGATGCTCACCGAGATGAACGTCAAAGGGCGCGCCATGGCCCTGGAGCTTGCTGATCGGCAGCAGGCGGATCAAGTAGTGCTTCTCAACAGACTGCGCGAACAGGCTGGCGTGCAGGAAGCAGTGATCGTTGCCGGCAACGGTCGTGTCGTGGCAACTGCAAGTGAAGACGTGAGCAAGCTGTATCCGGAAGTCCCGAGCGCGCAGGCACTGCGCCAGGCGCGCGTAAACCGCGGTTACACCGCAATCGACTCACCTCCGGGAAAACCGCTCGCGCTGCGTGTTGTAGTGCCGATTAGCGCGCTCGCGCTCACCGATGAAGCGCGATACCTTCAGTTGCGACAGACGCTCCCGGAGTCGTTCACGCGCAGCGCGGAAGCCGTCGAGACTGCCTATCGCGACTACCGCGAGCTGGCGCTATCGCGGCAAGGGCTCAAGCGCATATATATCGTCACGCTCACGCTAGCCTTGTTGATGGGGTTGTTTTTCGCCATATCCCTCGCGGTGATCCTGTCCAACAGGCTGTCCGAGCCGCTCGCGAATTTGGCACAGGCGACGCAGGCTGTGGCGCGAGGTGACTTTTCGCGCCGCGCGCCGGTTACCAGTCGCGACGAGCTCGGCGTGCTCACGGAGTCGTTCAATTCGATGACCCGACAACTCGACGACGCACGCCACGTGGTCGAAACAAACCGGGTTGCGCTCGAGACCGCCAAGGCGCACCTCGAGAATATCTTGGCCAATCTCTCTGCAGGCGTGCTTGTCTTCGACCGCGAGCTGCGCCTTTCGATATTCAATCACGGTGCCGCCGCCATTCTGGGCGATGAGCTGCGTGCCATGTCGGGTAAGGCGCTAGATGAGTGGCACACCGGCCTGGATGCGTTCGCGATCCCGGTACGCGAGGCTTTTCTGGTCCACGGGCAACGCACCTGGCAGCTAGAGCTTGATCTCAGGGGCACGGGCAAGACGCTGCTGGCGCGTGGTACCGCGCTTCGTACTGCAACCGAGGGCGGATACGTCCTGGTGTTTGACGACATTACGCAACTGATCCAGGCTCAGCGTGCAACGGCCTGGGCGGAGGTCGGGAGGCGCCTTGCGCACGAAATAAAAAATCCCCTTACCCCGATCCAGCTTTCGGCCGAGCGGCTGGAAATGAAGCTCGCCGGTCGGCTTCCTGCGCAGGAGGCCGAGACGCTCAAGAGGGCCACTCAAACCATCGTGAACCAGGTCGCGGCGCTCAAGGCAATGGTTGACGCGTTCCGCGACTATGCAAGGCTTCCCGCCCCCTCGCTTGTCGGGCTGGATCTGAACGTTCTGATCAGGGAGGTCCTTGCGCTCTATGAGAACTCGAGCGTGCCAATAGCAAAGCAACTGTCTCCGGCGCTAAGGCCGGTGCGCGCTGATTCGGCGCAAATCCGACAGGTATTGCACAACCTGATTCAGAACGCGCAAGACGCGCTCGAGCAGGGGCACGAGGTGAGCAAGCCGATGATAGAAATTCGCACGGAAATGCAGGGTGATCGAGTGAAGATCGCCGTGAGCGACAATGGACCCGGGTTCCCGGAAGAGATGATGACCCGCATATTCGAGCCTTACGTCACGACCAAACCGCGCGGTACGGGGCTCGGTCTGGCCGTCGTAAAGAAAATCGTCGATGAGCATCATGGCAGCATTGCGATCGAAAATCGCCCTCAGCGAGGCGCATGCGTGAGCGTATTACTCCCGGTAATGAACGAACAAGGCAGCGCAAGCAAGGCGGCCTGACTTTTGGCGCGCAATCAAGATATGAATTCTCCATGGCGCAGATTCTGATTGTCGACGACGAGGTCGGTATTCGCGAGCTCTTATCGGAGATTCTCGCCGACGAAGGGCATCAGGTTCTTCTCGCCGAGAGCGCCGGCGCGGCGCGCGGCATACGGGAGCGCCAGCGGCCCGACCTAGTGCTGCTAGACATCTGGATGCCGGATACGGACGGGATCACCCTGCTAAAGGAATGGGCGGCGATCGGACAACTGACAATGCCGGTAGTCATGATGTCCGGGCACGGTACGATTGAGACCGCGGTAGAGGCGACGCGAATAGGCGCGCTCGACTTTCTTGAAAAGCCGATTGCGCTGCAGCGACTTCTAGCTACCGTGAAGCGCGCGCTGCGCAATCAGGAGGCTACTACGCCGCGCGAAATCTCCCTTGCTGCGCTTGGTCGTTCGGCGTCACTCGCGGAAGTGAAGAAGCGGCTCGGTCAAGTTGCGCAAACGACCGCGCCGCTGATGTTACGCGGTGAGCGCGGCATGCGGGCCGAACTCTTCGCCCGGCTGCTTGCTGCGCCGGGTGCACCGTTTATTGCCGGAGGGCCTCTACTGGCAGAACCCACCAGCGAACTGCTTACTCGCGCGGCGGGAGGCGTCCTGTTCATTCCGGATTTGGCGCGACTCGAGCGCAACGAGCAAAGAAGCCTCGATTTTTTGCTCTCACGCGCGGATAAACACAAGGCGCGGGTTGTGTCCTTCTCGTCGGTGGACGCGAGAACTCTGGCCGAAAAGCAAGACTTCGACGCGGAATTGGTGGCCAAGCTCGCCCAAGTAACCCTTAAGCTGCCGGCGCTGCGCGACTTCGCCGAGGATGTGCCGGATCTTGCGGCGCTTATGCTTGCGCAGCTGGTCGAGGCGCGGGCGTGCTCGTCGCGCCGACTATCCGTCGCAGCGCTGAATGCGCTGCGCCATCATCCTTGGCCAGGCAACCTCGCCGAACTTGAGAGCGTGATCACGGACCTCGCGCACACGGCGCTCGACGAGGAAATCGGGCTAGCCGACGTGGAACGCGTGCTAACTACGCGGACGGACGTGCAGGACACGCCGCACCTGGGTCTCGATCGACCCTACCGAGAGGCGCGCGACGCCTTCGAGCGGCTGTATTTTGAGCGCCTGCTGGGGCGCGAGCAAGGCAGCATGTCGCGCGTGGCAGAGCGTTCTGGACTCGAACGTACGCACTTGTACCGCAAGCTCAAAGCACTTGGTCTGTCGGTCGGGCGACGCGAGGACAGCGGGTCGTGAGCCTGTTGCGCGGCGATAAAAGGTCTACAATGGCGCGCCCTCCGCAGGGGAAAGCGCGACCTTGAAAATAATCATACTCGGCGCTGGACAGGTCGGCGCGTCGGTCGCCGAAAGCCTTGTTTCCGAGCAAAACGACATTACGATCGTCGATATCGACCCGTCGCGATTGCGCCCTCTGCAGGACAGGTATGACTTGCGCACGCTGGTAGGCAGTGCCTCGCATCCCTCCGTCCTGGCGGAAGCAGGCGCTGCAGACGCCGATCTCCTGGTTGCCGTTACGCAGTCTGACGAGACCAATCTCGTCGCCTGCAAGGTTGCAGCGCGCATGTTCAACGTTCCTCGGCGGGTGGCACGCATCCGAGCGACCGATTTTTTGAATGATGAGAAAGTGCTCGGTCCGGAGGGCTTTGACGTCGATCTATCGATTTGCCCAGAGCAGGTGCTTACCGACTACATTGTCAAGCTCGTCGAGTTTCCCGAGGCACTGCAGGTGCTGGATTTCGCCGACGGCCGCGTGAGCCTCGTCGCGGTGCGCTCATATATGGGTGGCCCACTCGTCGGGCGCCAACTGAAGGATCTGAGGAAGCATATTCCCGGTGTCGATGCCCGTGTGGTCGCCATCTTCCGCCGCGACCGCGCCATCGTTCCAGATGGCGATACCGTAATTGAGGTCGACGATGAAGTGTTCTGCCTCGCGCCGGAGAAGCATATCCGCCGGGTTATGCGCGAGCTGCGCCGCATGGACCGTCCGGTCAAACGCGTGATGGTCGCGGGCGGTGGCAACATCGGGCTGCGCCTCGCGCGAGCGCTGGAGAACGACTATTCGGTGCGCGTCGTTGAGCACAACAAGCGCCGCTGCGAGATGCTCGCTGCCAAGGTCAACCGTGCATTGGTGCTCAACGGTGATGCCACCGATGAAGAGCTGCTCGAGCAGGAAAATATCGCCGAGATGGATCTGTTCGTGGCCGTTACCAACGACGATGAACACAACATCATGAGCGCGCTGCTGGCTAAGCGCATGGGCGCGCGGCGCGTGGTAGCGTTGATTAATCGCCGTTCGTATGTGGATCTCCTGCAGAGCGGGGAGATCGACATCGCGATATCGCCGGCCCAGGCGACCATCGGTAAGCTGCTGGCACACGTGCGTCGCGGCGACGTGGTCTCGGTCCACAGTCTGCGGCGAGGCGCAGCCGAGGCGCTCGAGGCCGTGGTGCACGGCGATCGCGAATCCTGCCGCGTCACGGGTCGGCGAATTGACGAAATCGATCTTCCCGCCGGTACGACCATCGGCGCGCTGGTGCGCGGAGACGAGGTGATCATGGCGCACCACGACTCAGTCATACAAGCCGAAGACCACGTGATCGTTTTCGTGGCCGATAAGAAGACGCTACCGCGAGTGGAGAAGTTGTTCCAGGTCGGCGTCCGGTTCCTCTAACGTCGGGCGCGCGCGGCAATGGGAAGGTTCAACGCTGTCCTGAACCTGCTTTCGGTTGTGGTGATCATCTTTGCCGCCACAATGCTCGTGCCGCTTGGCTTATCACTGCACCTTGCGGACGGGGCGGAGCAGGCCTACGACAGCGCGATACTGGCTACGGCGCTGGCCGGCGGGCTGAGCTGGGTTGCGACGCGCGGCCAGCGGCGCGAGCTGCAGGCGCGTGACGGTTTTCTGCTCGTTACGCTCGCCTGGACGGTGTTACCCGCATTCGGTGCCCTGCCATTGTTGTCCTACCTGCCGAAGCTCTCGTTCACCGAGGCATATTTCGAAGCAATGTCAGGCCTAACGACTACGGGCGCGACAGTGCTTACCGGGCTCGACCGTTTGCCGCCGTCGATCAACTTCTGGCGCTGCGAGCTGCAATGGCTGGGCGGAATGGGGATCCTGGTGTTGGTGGTCGCGATCCTGCCACTTCTAGGGGTAGGCGGACGGCAGATCCTGAAGGCCGAGACGCCGGGGCCGATGAAGGATACAAAGCTCACGCCGCGCATTACCGAAACCGCCAAGGGGCTGTGGGGCGTGTATGGCCTGCTCACGATCGCGTGTGCACTCGCGATGCGCTGGGCAGGGATGAGCTGGCTGGATGCGGTGATGCACGCCTTTACCACCATGAGTACGGGCGGCTTTTCTTCCTACGACGCCAGTTTTGCGCACTGGAACTCTCCGGCAATCGAGGCCGTGACAATCGTATTCATGCTGATCGCTGGCATCAATTTTGCGACCCATTTCCAGGTGCTTCGAAAGCGTAGCTTGAAGCCCTACCGCCAGGATCCGGAGGTCGGCGTGTTCTTCGCGGTGATCGCCGTAAGCATCGTCGGCATCACGCTGTTCCTGCTGGCAAAGGGCGTTTACCGGGATTTCTGGGTCGCGCTCCGGTACACGGCGTTCAATCTTGTGTCGGTCGCCACCTCGACCGGCTACGCGAACACAAACTTCGGCGTCTGGCCGCTGTTCGCGCCACTGTGGATGCTGTTTCTGGTTTCATTCGTCAGCTGCTCGGGATCGACCGGCGGGGGCATCAAACTGGTACGCGCGATGCTGATGTTTAAACAGGCGTTCCGCGAGCTCGCCCGCATCGTTCATCCGCGCGCCTACATTCCGGTCAAGCTCGGCGGCCACCCGATCGAAAACAACATCATCTTTGCTGTGCTCGCGTTCATGCTGGTCTACGGCGGTACGATAAGCGTGATAACGATGCTCCTTGCTGCGACGGGCCTGGATTTCGTTACAGCTTTTTCCGCCGTGGTGGCCTGTATCAATAACCTCGGGCCGGGTCTCGGACAGGTCGGTCCGGCAACCAACTTCGCCCTGCTGGACGATTTCCAAACCTGGTTGTGCTCGGCCGCCATGTTGCTTGGCCGCCTCGAGCTGCTAACCGTGCTGGTGCTGCTGACGCCCGCGTTCTGGCGCAAGTGACTCGCACACCTGTGCACATTGTGACGGGCGCGCCAAGTGCAGCACGCGCTCTGGTCGAGCGATTGCTGGCCGCGCGCCCGGGTTGGGCGAAGCTCGCTCCGGTCGGATGCCCGTGTTGTACCGGGCGCGTTGAGACCCAAATTGCGCTCGCACGTCTGCTGCGCGACGCCAGACCGGGACGCGTGCTGCTCGAACTGGCGGACGTACAGCATCTGTCAGGACTACAGCGGGTGCTCAGCGAGTGGCCGCTCGCCCGCTATGTCGAATCCGGCCGGGTAATTTCTGTGCCGCGCGACTGCGAGATGGCGCCCGAGGCTTTAGGCGCGTAGCGCAGCGACGACCAGCGCAACCCAGCCGAGGATGAGGGCTACGCCGCCGAGCGGCGTCACGGCACCTAGCCATTTCGACCCGGTGAGTGCCAGCAAATAGAGGCTGCCGCAGAAAAGGACGATACCCGCCGTTAGCAGCCAGCCGGCGGTGCGCAGCCAGGCAGCTTCCGGGGATAATTGCAGGGCGAGCCCCACCGCGAGCACCCCGAGCGCATGCCAGAAGTGATATTGCACTGCCGTGTGGTAGACCGCGAGCATGTCTGCCGGCAGTCGCGCCTTCAGCGCGTGGGCCCCGAATGCTCCCAATACCACCGCGAGGGCCGCCATAGCCGCCCCGATCGCGACGAACAGCTTGGCCCCGCCGCTCATGCGCTGGGGCTATGGACCTAGTTGCTCTTCTTCTTCGTGCGTTGCGGGCGCTTCTTGCCGTAGCTGCCCTTGTATATTTTACCGCGCCGCGTGCGCTTGTCGCCCTTGCCCATGGTCATGCTCCGCGATGATGAAGATTACGTTACTGAATTATAGCTAGGCTGCGGCGTCGGCGGCAGCCGGGCTTTCGGGTTCGTAGGCGAGATACGGTGCGAGCCAGCGTTCAGCCTCTGCGACATTCACGCCCTTGCGCCTCGCATAGTCCTCGAGTTGGTCGCGCCCGATCTTGCCTACCGCAAAGTAGCTCGATTCGACGTGCGACAAGTAGAATCCCGATACCGACGCGGCGGGGAGCATCGCGCACGACTCTGTAAGAACCATGTCCGCGTTGCGCTCGGCGTCCAGCAAGTCAAACAAGGCCCGTTTCTCGGTGTGATCGGGGCACGCAGGATAGCCCGGCGCCGGCCGGATGCCGCGATACTTCTCGGCGACAAGCTCCTCACCGGCAAGCTTTTCGTCGGCGGCGTAGCCCCAGAACTCGCGCCGGACCCGTTCGTGCAGGCGCTCGGCAAGGGCCTCTGCTAGACGATCGGCGAGGGACTTGAGCATGATCGCCCCGTAATCGTCGTGGTGCGCCTCAAACTCGGCTATTCGGGCGTCGATACCGCCACCCGCGGTCACGGCGAACGCGCCGACGTAGTCCGGCACCCCGGAGTCTCTCGGCGCCACGAAATCCGCCAAACACAGGTTCGGCCGCCCGGCCGGCTTGTGATTCTGCTGCCGCAGGTTGTGCCAGGTCATCAGCACGTCGAGTCGCCGTTCGTCGGCGTAAATCTCGATGTCGTCGCCGCCCAGGCGCGCGGCAGGGAACAGGCCGAACACCGCGTTCGCAGTGATCCACTTTTCCTCGACCAGGTGACGGAGCTCATTCTGGGCGTCGGCGAATAGCTTGCGCGCTGCCTCTCCGACCACCGGATCCTGAAGGATCTTCGGATACGAGCCAGACAGCTCCCAAGTTTGAAAGAACGGCGTCCAGTCGATGTAGGGTACCAATTCCTCGAGCGGATACTCGCGCAGCACTGTAACGCCTAGCCTGCGTGGCACAGGCGGACGATAGGCCCCCCAATCGGTCTTCAGCCCCAGCCTGCGTGCTTCGGCGATAGTGTGCAACGGTCCGGGCCCCTTCTTCTCTCGATGCTGCGCGCGAATGCGCTCGTAGTCAGCGTGCACCTCGGCAACGAATGTCTCGCGCTGCTCGGTCGACAGAAGACTGCTTACCACCGTGACGCTTCGTGAGGCGTCCGGAACGTACACCACCGGCCCGGGGTAATTCGGCGCGATCTTTACCGCGGTATGCGCGCGCGAGGTCGTCGCGCCGCCGATCAGCAAGGGCACGCTGAAACCCTCGCGCTGCATCTCGCGTGCCACATTAGCCATCTCTTCGAGAGACGGGGTAATCAGACCGGAGAGTCCGATCGCATCCGCGTTCTCGCGCCTTGCGGTCTCGAGAATCTTCTGTGCCGGCACCATGACGCCGAGATTGACTACGTCGTAGTTATTGCACTGAAGCACAACCGCGACGATATTCTTGCCGATGTCGTGCACGTCGCCTTTGACCGTCGCGATCACGATTTTGCCCTTAGCTCGCCCCGAGTCGCCGCTTTTCTCCTTCTCCGCCTCGATGAACGGAATCAGGTGCGCCACCGCCAACTTCATGACGCGCGCCGACTTTACGACTTGCGGCAGGAACATCTTGCCAGCGCCGAACAGGTCACCCACGACGTTCATCCCGTCCATCAGGGGGCCCTCGATCACCTCGATCGCGTGCGCGAATTTCAGGCGCGCCTCTTCCGTGTCCTCTACCACGTGCGTGGCGATGCCGCTTACCAGTGCGTGCGCGAGTCGCCGCTCGACGCTGCTGCTGCGCCAGGCTTCGTCCTTGACGTTCTCCTTGGCCCCTGTCTTGACCGAGTTGGCGAATTCAATCATGCGTTCGGTCGCGTCCTCGCGCCGGCTGAAGATGACATCTTCTACATGTTCGAGAAGTCGCGGCTCGATTTCCTCGTACACCCCGAGTTGCCCAGCATTTACGATTCCCATCGACATGCCGGCCCGCACCGCGTGATACAAAAACGCGGTGTGCATCGCTTCGCGAACTGCGTCGTTGCCGCGGAACGAAAACGAAAGGTTGGACACGCCGCCCGAGACCTTGGCGTAAGGCAGGTTCCTGCGTATCCAGGCTACCGCTTCCAGGTAATCGATGCCGTAGCGGGCATGTTCTTCCAACCCGGTAGCGATCGCGAAAATGTTCGGGTCGAAGATGATGTCTTCGGGCGGGAAGTCGGCTTCGCGCGTGAGCAGGTCGTAGCATCGCTGGCAGATCGCCTTGCGGCGCTCGAGAGTGTCTGCCTGGCCCTTTTCGTCGAAAGCCATGACGATCGCAGCGGCGCCGTACTTACGTACCAGGCGCGCTTGCCGCAGGAACTCCGCCTCGCCCTCCTTCATACTTATCGAGTTGACGACCCCCTTTCCTTGTACGCACTTCAGTCCTGCTTCGATCACGCTCCACTTGGAGGAGTCGATCATTACTGGCACGCGCGAAATATCGGGTTCGGACGCGATGAGACTGAGAAAGGTCGTCATCGCCTTCTCGGAATCGAGCATCGCCTCGTCCATGTTGACATCGATCACCTGCGCCCCGTTCTCGACCTGCTGCCGGGCCACCGCGAGCGCCGAAGCGTAGTCCCCGGCCAGAATGAGGCGCGCGAACGCCTTTGACCCGGTGACGTTGGTGCGTTCCCCGACATTCACGAACAGCGAGTCGTCGCCGACGTTGAGCGGCTCGAGTCCGGCTAGCCGGAGCTTCTTCGGCAATGCAGGGATGACCCGGGGTGCAACCCCACGCACTGCCTCTGCGATAGCCTCGATGTGTTCCGGAGTCGTCCCGCAACATCCGCCCGCGATGTTCAGCCAGCCGCTCCTGGCCCACTCTCCCATCTGGCGCGCCATCGACTCCGGAGTGTCGTCGTATTCGCCGAACGCGTTGGGCAGGCCGGCGTTCGGATGGCAGGAAACATAGGCTTCGGCGACGCCGGAGAGTTCTTCGACGTAGGGACGCAGTTCCTTCGCGCCGAGCGCGCAATTGAGTCCGACCGCGAGCGGCCGCAGATGGCGCACCGAGTTGTAGAAGGCTTCTGTGGTCTGGCCGGAGAGCGTGCGCCCCGAAGCATCTGTGATGGTGCCCGATACGATCACCGGTAGCCGCGTACCGCGCCGCTCAAAGCAGGATTCGATCGCGAACAGCGCCGCCTTTGCGTTGAGTGTGTCGAATACGGTTTCGACGAGGACCAAGTCGACACCGCCGTCCATGAGTGCGTCCAGTGCCTCGCGGTAGGCAGCCACCAACTGGTCGAAAGAGACATTGCGAAACCCTGGGTCGTTCACGTCCGGCGAGAGCGAGGCCGTCTTGCTCGTCGGCCCCAGCACGCCGGCCACAAAGCGCGGACGCGCGGGATCCTTAGCTTCCCACTCCTTCGCGGCGCTGCGCGCGAGCGTGGCGGCGGCGAAATTGATCTCGCGCACCAGAGACTCCATTCCGTAGTCCGACATCGAGACCGAGGTGGAATTGAACGTGTTCGTTTCTATGATGTCCGCACCGACGGCGAGATAGTCGCAATGGATTCGCCGGATCAAATCCGGCTGTGTCAGGCTCAGTAGATCGTTGTTGCCCCGGATCTCGCGCGGCCAGTCGCGAAAGCGCGTCCCACGGTATTGCGCCTCGGACAACTTTTCACGCTGGATCATCGTGCCCATGGCGCCGTCGAGCAGCAGGATGCGTGCGGCGAGAAGGGACTCGATCTTTGCGGTGTGGGAAGGCTGGTTCATGTCCTGTCCGGAACAACAAAAAGCCCGTTCAGCTTGCGCAGGAAACGGGCCTTCGGCGTCGGGGTGGCACGCGTCTCTTTAGCGGCATTTCTTTGTCGTCGCCGTTCGGCGGTTCGGCGCCCGCAAGCTGAACATCAAATCGGCGCTGAGTGATAGTCTGCCTGCCGAACCCCTGATCTGTCAACCACTTGCGCGTGCGGGCGTATAATCTTGACCCGGAGAGCGAACACCGACCATGCAGCACCTCGAACCAAAGCAGGCCTACGAGTTCCTTCATCGGAATTCCGATGCACTGTTCATCGATTGCCGCAGCGAGATGGAGTATCTGTTTGTCGGCCATCCGGTCGGGGCACTGCACGTCGCCTGGAATGACGGCCCGGACTGGGAGGTCAATCCGCACTTCGTCGGTCAGGTGAAGAAGCTCGCCGGCACCAACCATACGATGCGCCCGATCCTTCTCATTTGCCGCAGCGGAAATCGCTCGCAGGAGGCGGGCGAGGCGCTCGAACGGTCCGGCTTTACCAAGATCTACAACGTCGTGCACGGATTTGAGGGTGAACTCAACGATCGGCACCAGCGCAACGTAACCGCAGGCTGGCGCTTCGAGGGTTTGCCGTGGGAGCAATGCTGACCCCGTGACGACGCTCGAAACCGAGTTCAAGTCGATCGAAGGCAAGTTCGCCTGCGAAGTCCACTGGGGCGACTGCGACCCCGCAGGCATCATCTTCTATCCAACCTATTTCCGCTGGTTCGACGCCGCGACGTGGAATTTCTTCGCGCAGGTGGGCTACGACGTAAAGCGCATGCGGGCTGAGGATCTGGCGATGCCGCTGGTTGCGGCGAATTGCGAATTCCGTGCCTCGCCGGTTCACGGTGACCGCTGCGAAGTGTTGTCGCGTGTGCTGCGCTGGGGAGGCAAGTCATTCGTGCTATTGCATCGCGTGATGCGCGACGACGGCACTCTGCTCGCCGAGGGATCCGAAACCCGGGTCTGGACGCGTCGGGTCGGCGGTCCAGGGGGAAAGATGAAGGGTCAGCTGATCAACGAGGAGCTGAAAATGCTGTTTCGCGCCCAACAACCCTAGAGATCGGTCGTGAGCGATCGCAAACTGCTCGATGCTGGTCCGGCGCATGCGGCGATTCAGAGCGCATGCGTCGAAGCGCTGGTCAGCGCGAATCTGCTCGCAATCGGTGTGGTGCGAAACGGCAAATTGTTGCACGCGAGCCCGGCACTGAGCCGTATGTTTGGGTTGGCACCGGACGAGACGCCGACCTCCTTCTCGGCCCTGATAGACGACCGAGACCGCGAGCTGGTCGAAAAGGCGTTTGCATCCCCGGGCGAGGTCGCGTTAGGACTGCGGGCATTGCACGGCGACGGTAGCCGCTTCGATGTCGAGCTGTCGGCCACGCGCGCGACGCTGCCGGACGGGCCCGCAATCGTCGTCGCGCTGTTCGAGATCACCGGGCACGGGCAGGGGCGCGCAGCACCGCCGCCGCCGGCGGGTACGCCCCCTGTGCGTGTGCAGTGGGGCCCGCGCTACGAAGTTGGGGTCGAAGTGATCGACGGGCAGCACCGGCACCTGCTTGAACTTATCGACCGCCTGCAGGACGCTCTGAGCGCTGGCAGCGAGCTCGAGCAGCTGATCGAATCGCTCAGGCAACTGGTGCGCTACACGGAGCACCACTTCGCCACCGAAGAGCGCTTGATGGACGAGGCGGGCGCAACCGCGGAGCGTCACCGCGGCGAGCATCAGCGCCTACTTGAAGCGTTGATGCGCTTCACCGTTAAACTGGACACCACTAGTGTTAGTGAGAGCTCACATTTCCTGCAGGACTGGCTTTTCCGGCACATTGACGACATCGACCGCCCGTTCGGCGCACTGTTGCGCAGTCGAGGACACCACTAGAGCGCAAAGATTGGGGGCGTCGCGCGCTTGACGACGAATACTGAATGAATGATCATTCATTTAAGCTTCTCGAAGGAAATTCTATGCGAGTCGATGGAAAGACGGCGGTTATCACCGGGGCGGCATCCGGCATCGGCCGAGCCACGGCCGAGGCGCTCGCCGCTGCCGGCGCATACGTGGTGTTGGGCGATATTGCCGAGGACAAGGGTAGGGAGGCCGCCGAAGCCATTCGTGCCAACGGCGCAGATGCCGACTTTGTTCGACTGGACGTGACCGACCTTGCCTCCATCGAAGCCTTCCGCGCCACGACCGCGGCGCGAGGCAGGCAGGTCGACATCGTGGTCAACGTCGCCGGCTGGGGCAGGATCGAGCCGTTCGTGAAAAATTCGCCGGAATTCTGGCGCAAGGTGATAGATCTCAACCTGCTCGGGCCAATTGCCGTGACGCGCAGCTTCCTCGACCCGATGATCGAGCGCAAGGCGGGAAAGGTGGTGACCGTCTCGAGCGATGCTGGGCGCGTCGGCAGCCTCGGTGAAAGTGTGTACGCAGGCGCCAAGGGCGGCGCGATCGCCTTTACGAAGTCCCTAGCGCGCGAAATGGCGCGCTACAACATTAACGTCAATTGCGTTTGCCCTGGCCCGACGGACACGCCGCTGCTCGCGGCCGTGCCTGAGCGGCATCGCGAGGCATTTGTGCGCGTAACCCCAATGCAGCGGCTCGCTAAGCCCTCCGAAATCGCGGATGCGGTGCTGTTCTTTGCCAGCGCGCGCGCAGATTTCGTCACCGGCCAGGTATTGTCGGTAAGCGGCGGCTTGACCATGGTCGGATAAAGACTCGAAGCATCAACCGTAAGAGGCCAACATGTACAAACTGAAAGCCGCGGACTGGCGACCACAGCACTTCAAGTGGCAGGTCGCGGACCGGGTGGCGACCATCACCCTCAACCGGCCCGAGCGCAAGAATCCGCTCACGTTCGAAAGCTACGCCGAGCTAAGGGACACGTTTCAAAAACTGCAGTACGCGGACGACGTGCGCGCCGTCGTATTTACGGGGGAAGGAGGCAATTTCTGTTCCGGCGGCGATGTTCACGACATCATCGGACCACTGGTCAAAATGGACATGCCGGGTCTGATGGCTTTCACCCGAATGACGGGAAACCTGGTGAAGGAGATGCGCAACTGCCCACAGCCGATCGTCGCCGCCGTCGATGGCATCTGCGCCGGTGCAGGCGCAATCATCACGATGGCGAGCGACTTGCGTTTTGGCACCCCGGAATGCAAAACCGCCTTTCTGTTCGTGCGCGTCGGACTCGCCGGCTGCGACATGGGCGCGTGCGCGATTCTGCCGCGGATCATCGGCCAGGGGCGTGCCGCGGAGCTGCTCTACACCGGCCGCAGCATGAGCGCCTCCGAAGGCCTCGCATGGGGCTATTACAACGAGATCGTCCCGAGCATCAAACTGCTCGAGAAGGCGCAGGACATGGCGCGCACGCTTGCCCACGGGCCGGCGTTTGCACATTCGATGACCAAAAAGTGCCTGCATCAGGAGTGGAACTTGTCGATCGAACAGGCACTCGAGACCGAAGCAGAGGCCCAGGCTATCTGCATGCAAACCGGCGATTTCGAGCGCGCCTACAATGCTTTCGTCAGTAAGCAGAAGCCGAAGTTCGAGGGTAACTGATGCGCCGCGAAAACGCTGCCGGCCGGCATGCCCGCCCGGCGGGCGCGCGCGCTCCCGCAGTCGAATCCGAATCTCCGGCGCACGTCGCAAGCCTCGTCTCTGACCCGCGGCTGGTCGCGGAGCGGCGGGGCCAGCTCGTGCGCGCGGCAGTGAAGCTCTTTTCGGCGCAGGGCTACTACACCACGACCATCCAGCAGATCGCACGCGAGGCAGGCGTCAGCACCGGGTTGGTATATCAGTACTTCCGCGACAAGGACGACGTGCTACTGCTCGCGCTGATGCTGGTGCTCGACAGCTACGAACAGGAGATCCCGCGCCAGTTGAAGGGGATCGAACATCCGATTGAGCGGCTGTGCGCCGCGATCCGGACTTATTGTGCGATCGTCGACCGCTGGCGCGACGCAACCCTGCTCACCTACCGCTCGACCAAGTCCCTGCGGCCCGACCGTCGCACCCTGATCATGGAGGGGGAAACCCGCACCAACCGGATTCTCGAGGCCTGCATAAAAGCTTGCGTCGAGGCCGGCCATATGCGACCTGTGAACGAGCACCTGCTTGCCTACTCCCACGTAATGTTCTGCCACGCGTGGGCGCTGAAGCACTGGGCCCTCGGCGGGCGCTACTCACTTGAGCAGTACGTGCACGAAGGGCTGCGCATTTTGGTGGAGCCGTTCCTGACCGACAAGGGACGCGACCAGGACGCGATCGGTCCCTGACGCAGCGTTACTCCGCGTCCGGCTGCCTCGATGGTTGGGCACCCTGGAAGGCGTCGAGCTTCATGCATTCCGCGAACACCCGCAACGCCGTCGGGGCATGCGACAGGTCGCAGTTGAAACGCTGGGCATTGAAAACCTGCGGAACCAAGCAACAGTCCGCCACGCTAGGCGTGTCTCCATGGCAGAAGCGCCCAGTCTCCGGCCCGCGCACCAAGTGGGCCTCGAGCTTCGCCATGCCGTCGTGGATCCAGTGCTGGTACCACTTGTTCTTGTCCTGCTCGCTATGGCCAAGTTCGCTTACGAGGTATTGCAACGCACGCAGATTGTTCAGCGGGTGGATCTCGCACGCGACGAGCAGCGAGAGTGACCTGACTCGCGCGCGGCCCAGCAGGTCCTTTGGAAGCAGCGCCGGACTCGGGTGCTTTTCCTCCAGATACTCGATGATGGCGAGCGACTGCGTAAGGAGGCTTCCATCGTCGACAAGTGCGGGCACCAGTGCCTGCGGATTCAGCGCGCCATATGCGGGTTGCCGATGTTCGCCCCGCGTGAGATGCACGAACTGAGCCTCATAGCTTAAGCCCTTCAGGTTCAGCGCGATTCGTACTCTGAACGCCGCCGAGCTGCGGAAATAGGTGTACAGCTTCACAAGGCCGGAACGATCTTCACCTTCAGTTCCCCTACCCCTTCGACGCGCCCCTCGAGTTCGTCGCCAGGCTTTACTGGTCCTACGCCCGCCGGAGTACCGGAAAAGATCAGGTCGCCGGCCTCGAGCGTGTAGTACTCCGACAGGTAGGCGATCTGCTCCGGAACCGACCAGATCATGTCAGAAAGATCGGCCCTCTGGCGCTCCTTGCCGTTGACTACGAGCACGATCGCCCCCTTCGAGGGATGCCCGATCTTGGATGCCGGAGCAAGCGCACCGCAGGGCGCCCCCTCGTCAAAGTCCTTGCCGAAATCCCACGGCCGGCCGTGGTCCTTGCCCCATTGCTGCAGATCGCGGCGCGTCATGTCCAGCCCGACGCCGTAGCCGAAGACGTGCTCGTTCGCCTTGCTGGCATCGATCCGGCGCCCGCCTTTGCCGATCGCGACCACCATTTCGGTCTCGTAGTGGAAGTTGGCCGTCTTGAGCGGGTAGTGCACGTCGCCGCCAAGCGGAACCAGCGAATGCGCCGATTTGATGAAGAAGAACGGTGCCTCACGGCCGTCGCCACCCATCTCCTTCTGATGCTCGACGTAATTGCGGCCGACGCAGAAGATGCGCCGCACCGGAAAGCTGTCCGCCGAGCCGGTTACGGGAAGCGCGGGGGGGGTCCAAATCGGGATTGCGTAGGCCATGCTGTCCTCTAGGTAGCAAGAAGCGTTCAGGAGAAGGGTCGAATTCTATTCCTTGACGCCGAATTCGCGCTGAAGGATTTCGCGCAGCTTGAAGCGCTGGACCTTGCCGGTGGCGGTGCGTGGCAGGGTCTCCACCGTCCGGATCCACTTCGGGCGCTTGTGGCGAGGCAGCCTTGTCTCGCACGCTCTCGCCGCCGCGTCTATCGCCTCCTGAGGGTCGCCGTCGGCGGCCAGGAATAGGGCTAGCCGTTCGAAGCCGTCCGCATCCGCCAGCGGCACGCAGACCGCTTCGGTGATCGAATTTTCGCCCAGGACGGCTTCCTCGAGCTCGCTTGGCTTGACCCACTGCCCCGCCACCTTGACCAGCTCGTCGGAGCGACCCTGGTGGGCGTAGAAGCCTTCTACGTCGCGCACGAATACGTCCTTGGTACAGAACCAGCCGTCGAGGAACTGTTCGCGTGTCTGCTCCTTGCGATTTGCGTATCCGAGCGCGAGCGCGGGGTGGCGCAGCCACAGCACGCCTGGTTCGCCGATCTCCGCCGTGTGGCCCTCCAGCGCCACGAGCTTCGTCTCGACGCCGGCTAGCGGCTTGCCGGTATGCCTCCCGGACGAGGTGCCGACGGGCGTGACGATGGCAACGCAAAACGTCTCGGACATACCGTAGACCGAGAGAATCTCGCGCCCCACGACGTTCCGCCATTGCGCAACCATGGACTCGGGGAGGCGTTCACCAGCGGCGAAGAAGTGCCGAACGGGGCGGAACGGGACGAGCGCCTCAGCGCCGAGCGCAAGCAGGCGGCGATAGAACGACGGCACGCTGAAGAACCCGGTCGGCTGGTGCTCGGCGACAAGCGCACACACGCGCCCGACGTCGGACCAGTCCGGACACAGGATGGAGGCGGCGCCGATCGACAGCGGCCCGAGCAGGCCGTTCTCCAGCCCGTAGGCAAAGAAGAATCTCGACGTTGCAAGCACCTTGTCACCCGGCTGCAATGCGATGGTTTCGCGCAGTGTCTGGCCGGCGGGCAGGACATCTTTATGCGTGTGTATGATTCCCTTCGGCCGGCCCGTGGTGCCCGACGAGTAGAGCCAGAATGCTGCGTCTTCGGGGTTGGCCGCGAAAGGTGGTGAGTCTGGCGCGGCGCTCTGCAAAGCCTCGCTCCAATCCGGAACGCCGGTCGGCGCGCGGCCGGCAATCGCTATGCGCCGCTCGCGCGTCATGGCGTGAACGAATCCGCTTAACCCTGCCGCGAACACATCCTCGACGATTGCGAGTCGTGCGCCACTGTCGGAGCGCACAAAGCGGTAGTCGTCCTCGGTAAGCTGGCTATTTAGGGCGACCGCGACGGCGCCGCACCACAGGCAGCCGAGCCACGCGGCGGCAAGGTCCGGGGAGTCGCGCATCAGCAGCATCACTCGGTCGCCAGGCTCGACCCCGAGCGCCGTGAGCGCGCCGGCCGCGCGCCTGACCCGCACTGCGAGATCCGCGTAGGTTATCTTATCGGCACCGGAAATAAGTGCCACGCGCTGGCCATGACGTGCAAGCGCTTCGACTCCGAGAAGGAATTCGGCCCCGTTCATGGTCGGGCAGCGTACTCCGCCGCAGCGCGAGTCGAAAAGACGCGGAGTTGTCCCATCTCAGAAAATATTGCGAACGGACCTTCCTTTCCTTACGATGCTATTCTGCCTCCGTTTTGACGTCAAATTGTTTGGAACGTCAACTAATTGGGCCGATCGCCAATGGACCGAGCTGAACCGAAGGCGTTGAGCCCGGGCGTGCTGCCGCGCTTGATCGGGTATCGGCTGCGCTTGGCGCAGCAGGCTGTGTTCAAGGATTTTGCCGAGAACGTGCAGGGACTTTCGCCTGGTCGCCTCGGCATCCTGGTGCTGATCGACGCCAACCCCGGCCTGACGCAGAGTCGGCTCGCAGAGGCGGTTCGCCGCGATCGCTCGACGATGGTCGCGGTGTTGGACGAGCTGGAAGCTCGGGGTCTAATCGCGCGCCGCCGGGGTGAGGACCGGCGCACCAACGGATTGTGGCTCACACGCGCCGGGCGCACCTTCCTTGCCGGCGCAATGCGGCGCATTCAGGCACACGAACGGCGATTCGCTAACCGCCTTACGACCGAGGAGCGGCGGCAGCTCTTTGCTCTGCTCGAGAAGCTGGAGTCATAAAAAAACGGGCCCGATCGGGCCCGTGATATCTGCAGCTAACCCGCTGCGCTGCCGGTTGGGAGCAGCGGCGCAGCGGGTGTCGATCAAACTACCTGTTCTCCGTGCTGGGTAATGTCCAGACCCTCGCGCTCTTGCTCTTCCGTCACGCGCAAGCCGATGGTCATGTCGATCAACTTGAGAATGATTAACGTAATGATGGCATCGTAAGCTGCGACTCCGGCCACGGCGATGATCTGCGTCCACACCTGCCCGCCGTTCCCTTCGAGCATGCCCGCAGTGCCGCCGATCGCTTTGACCGCGAACACGCCGGTGAGAATCGCCCCGACCGTTCCGCCGATGCCATGCACCCCGAAGGCGTCCAGCGAGTCGTCATAGCCAAGCATGTTCTTCATGTACGTCGCGGTCCAGAAGCAGATCACTCCGCCGGCGATGCCGATAATGAACGCGCCCATCGGATCAACGAAACCCGACGCCGGGGTGATAGCGACCAAGCCCGCTACTGCGCCCGAGCACATACCCAACAGACTGGGTTTGCCCTTCGCCATCCACTCGGCAAACATCCAGGCAAGTGCTGCGGTGGCGGTGGCAATCTGCGTCACAGTCATCGCCATTCCGGCACGGCCGCCAGCGCTGACCGCCGATCCGGCATTGAAGCCGAACCAGCCGACCCACAGAAGCGAGGCCCCGATCATCGTAAGCACCAGGTTGTGCGGCGCCATCACTTCCTTGCCGTAGCCGAGGCGTTTGCCAAGTACCAGTGCGCAGACCAGACCGGCTACACCTGCGTTGATGTGCACCACCGTGCCGCCAGCGAAGTCGAGCGCGCCCATCTTGGCCAGCCAGCCGTTCCCCGTCCACACCCAGTGCGCGATCGGGGAGTAGACGAAGATTAGCCATAGGCCCATGAACCACAGTAGGGCGGAGAATTTCATTCGATCGGCGAACGCACCCGCGATCAGCGCCGGAGTGATGATGGCGAACGTCATCTGGAAGCTCATGAACACCGACTCGGGCACCGCGCCCGACAGGCTGCTCACAGTCGTCTTGCCCATTCCGTGCAGGAACATCCGGGATAGATCGCCGACAAACGATCCGCCATTCGTGAACGCCAGGCTGTACCCGATCATGAACCAGAGCACCGTTACCAAACAGGTTACGACGAAGCTCTGCGCCAGGGTGGCAAGCACGTTCTTCTTCCGCACCATGCCGCCGTAGAACAGTCCCAGGCCCGGGATTGTCATCATCAGCACAAGCGCCATGGAGGTCATCATCCATGCCGTGTCGCCCGAGTTGATGCTGGGATCCGCATCCGCCGACACAGCCTCTTTGGGTGCAGGCGCAGCGGCCGGCGCGGGCGCCGCCGCGGGCGCGGCTGCTG
>JBAUTW010000394.1:0-4304 GCA_049582365.1 Burkholderiales bacterium
TTTCTCGACTGCGCGGTTCATCAGCCGCTCGATCGCGGCGAGCAGCGGCTTTTCCTCGTGCCCGACCAGCGATACCGCTTCGCCCGTGCTGCCGGCGCGGCCGGTGCGGCCGATGCGGTGCACGTAGTCCTCGGCCACGTGCGGCAGGTCGTAGTTCACCACGTGCGGCAGGAACTCGATGTCGAGGCCGCGCGCGGCGATGTCGGTCGCCACCAGCACCCGCAGCTCGTTGTCCTTGAAGCGCTTGAGCGCACGGGTGCGCGCGTTCTGGCTCTTGTTGCCGTGGATCGCGTCCGCCTCGATGCCGTCGCGCTCGAGCTGCTCGGCCAGCCGATTGGCGCCGTGCTTGGTGCGCGTGAACACCAGCACCTGACGCCAGTCGTTCGACTTCACCAGGTGCGCCAGCAGCTCGCGCTTGCGCGCCGCGTCGACCGGGTGCGCGACCTGCGCCACCAGCTCGGCCGGGGTGTTGCGCCGCGCGACCTCGACCGTCGCCGGGTCGTGCATGAAGCCGGCCGCCAGCTTGCGGATCTCGTCCGGGAAAGTGGCCGAGAAGAGCAGGTTCTGGCGTTTCGCCGGCAGCAGGGCGAGGATACGGCGGATGTCCGGGATGAAGCCCATGTCGAGCATGCGGTCGGCTTCGTCGAGCACCAGGATCTCGACCTGGCGCAGGTCCATGGTCTTCTGCTGCACGTGGTCGAGCAGCCGGCCCGGGGTCGCGACGACGATGTCGACGCCGCGGCGCAGCTCGGCGATCTGCGGGTTGATGCCGACCCCGCCGAAGATCACCGTCGAGCGCAGGTGCTGGTGGGCGCCGTAGGTGCGTACGCTTTCCTGCACCTGGGCCGCGAGCTCGCGCGTCGGAACGAGGATGAGCGCTCTGATCGGATGATGAGTGCCCGCGGTCGCGCCGAGCCTTTGCAGCATCGGCAGCACGAACCCTGCGGTCTTGCCGGTACCGGTCTGCGCAGCGGCGAGCAGGTCGCGGCCGGCGAGCACCACCGGGATGGCCTGCAACTGGATGGGGGTGGGCTCGGTATAGCCCTGGTCGGCGACTGCGCGCACAAGCTCTGCGGCAAGGCCGAGGCCTTCGAATGACGTAGTAATAGCGATCTCCTGACGATCAGCCTGCAAGGAACCGGCTCAGGCAGATCTGGTTTCAGGTTTTTTTGATTCGCAGCCCAGGACGGGCCGGGAAACCACTGAGACGCTAACCGGAACACGCGCAACAGAAACCTTGAGCTGCATTATACGCTATCAGGCCTTCTTCAGCATCCCGGGGTCGATCGGCAGGCGGCGGACGCGCTTTCCGGTCAGGGCGAAGATCGCGCCGGTAAGCGCCGGCGCGAGCGCCGGCAGGCCGGGCTCGCCGATGCCGCCCGGCTTCTCGCCGCTCGGCACGATGTGCACCTCGACGATCGGCATCTCGTTGATGCGCAGCACCGGGTAGCTGTCGAAGTTGCCCTGCTCGACTTTGCCGTCCTTGAACGTGATGCGGCCGTACAGCGCGGCGCTCAGGCCGTAGACGATCGCGCTTTCGATCTGGCGCCGGATGATCTCCGGGTTGACCGTCATGCCGCAGTCGACCGCCGCCACCACGCGCCGCACCTTCACCTGCCCGTCGTCGGCCACCGATGCTTCCACGACTTCCGCCACGTAGCTGCCGAAGGACTGCGCCACCGCGATGCCGCGCTGCACGCCCGCGGGCAGCGGCTCGCCCCAGCCGGCCTTTTGCGCCGCCAGCTCGAGCACGCCCTTGTAGCGCGGCTGCCTGCCGAGCAGCGCGCGGCGGTACTCGAACGGGTCCTTGCCTGCGGCGTGCGCCATTTCGTCGACGAAGCTCTCGCTGAAGAAGATGTTCTGCGAGTGCCCGACCGAGCGCCAGAACCACACCTGCACGCCGGGCTCCTGGCGCGCGTACTCGACGCGCAGGTTGGGGATGTCGTAGGGCAGGTCCTGCACGCCTTCGAGCGCGAATTTGTCGACCCCGTTGGGCGGCAGCTTCATGAAGCCCGAGCCTTCCATGATCGAGGGCGAGGCGACCCGCGCGCTGAAGCTCAGCGGGTTGCCGCCCGCGTCCAGCCCGGCCTTGAAGCGCGCCACCGACGCCGGGCGGTAGTAGTAGGCGCGCATGTCGTCCTCGCGCGAATAGACGAGCTTCACCGGCTTGCCCGACATCTTGGACAGGATCGTCGCGTCGATGGTGAAGTCGGGCGCGAAGCGCCGGCCGAAGCCGCCGCCGAGGTACATGGTGTGCACCTTGACCTTGCCCGGGTCGACGCTCGCGACCTGGCCCAGGATGCCCTGGGTCGGTCCCTGCGATTGCGTGCCGGCCCAGATCTCCACTTCGCCGGGCTTGACCCAGGCGGTGCAGTTCATCGGCTCCATGCAGGCGTGCGCCAGGTAGGGCGCCTCGTACACCGCCTCGAGCGTCTTGGCGGGCACCGCCGCGGTGGCGATGTCGCCGTCGTTGCGGCCGACCTTTCCCGGCAGCGCGGTCGCCTCGGTGAGCATTTTCGAAACGCCCTCGGAGGACAGTCCGGCGTGCGGGCCGTCGTCCCACTTGATCTCGAGCGCGTTGCGCCCTTTGTTCGCCGCCCAGTAGCCGTCGGCCAGCACCGCGACGCCGTGCGGCGTTTGCAGCACCTGCTTCACGCCCGGGACCGCGCGCGCCTTGCTGTCGTCGAACGACAGCGCCTTGCCGCCGGGCACCGGCGGGCGCGCGAGCACTGCGGTGAGCATTCCGGGCAGGCGCACGTCCATGCCGAACCTGGCGCTGCCGTTCAGCTTCGGCGGCGTGTCGAGCCGCTTCAGGCCCTGTCCCAGGATCGTGAAGTCGCTCGGGCGCTTGAGCTTGGGGTTGGCCGGCACCGGCTGCTTCGCCGCCCTGGCGACGAGGTTGGCGTAGGAAAGCCTCCGGCCGCTCTTGTGGATCACGACCCCCTTGTGCGTGCGGCAGTCGGCCGGCTTCGCTCTCCACGCCGCAGCCGCGGCCGCTACCAGCATCTCGCGCGCGGCGGCGCCGGCCTTGCGCATCGGCTCCCAGAAGCCGCGTATCGAGGCCGAGCCGCCGGTGGCCTGCATGCCGAACATCGGGTTGGCGTAGGCCTTGTCCGCCGGCGCCTGCTCGACGCGCACCTTGGTCCAGTCGGCGTCGAGTTCCTCTGCGACCAGCATCGGGATCGCGGTCAGCACGCCCTGGCCCATTTCCGACAGGCCGCATACCACGGTCACGCGCCCGTTGCCGGCGATGCGCAGGTAGGCGTTGGGGCTGAACGGCTGCGCGGCTTCGGCCAGGCGCCTCGCGCCGGGCAGGACGAAGCCGATCACCAGCCCGCCGCCGGTAACGCCGGCGGCCTTGAGCAAGCGGCGGCGCGAGGGCCTGAACGCCGCTTTCATCGCCGCCCTCCCAGCGCCGCGGAGGCATCCTTGATCGCGGCGCGGATCTGGTTGTAGGTCCCGCAGCGGCAGACGTTGCCGCTCATCGCGGCGTCGATCGCGGCGTCGTCGGGCGACTTGTTCTCCGTCAGCAGCGCCGTCGCGCTCATGATCTGGCCGCTCTGGCAATAGCCGCACTGCGGCACGTCGTTCGCGAGCCAGGCTTTCTGCACCGCTTTGCCGACATGGGTGAAGTGCAGCGCCTCGATGGTCAGAACGTAGCGGCCGGCCGCCTGCGACAGCGGCGTGCCGCAGGAGCGCACCGGCTTGCCGTTGATGTGCACCGTGCATGCGCCGCACAGCTGCGCGCCGCAGCCGAACTTGGTGCCGGTCAGGCCGAGCTCGTCGCGCAGCACCCACAACAGCGGGGTTTCGGGGTCGAGGTCGAGGTTCTTCTTCTTGCCGTTGATGGTGAGCGAGATCATGCGGGCCTGCGCTGGGAAGGAAATCGATGAGGCGAATTATGCTCATCCCCGCCGGGCCCCGTCGAGCGCGGCGCGCGTCGGCCTGCGGCGACAGCCACTATGCCCGGCCGGGCGCGGCGCCGTCGAGGTACCTGTCGACATGTCCCGCGAGGCCGGGCGCGTCGAGATCGCGGTACTCGTAGCGCACCCGCGCGACCGGGATGCGCGGGCGCAGCAGGGACGCCAGATCGACCGGCGTGGCGGCGACGATCACGTCGGCGTCGGCGGCTTCGAGAGTCAGGCGCAGGGCCTCGAGCTGCTGCGCCGAATATCCCAGCGCGGGCAGCACCGGGCCGATGTGCGGATATTGCGCGTAGACCTGCATGATTTGCGGCGCCGCGCAGGCGCGCGGGTCGACGATCGCCGCAGCGCCCGCGCGCTGCGCGGCGATCAGGCCGGCGC
>JBAUTW010000395.1:0-14780 GCA_049582365.1 Burkholderiales bacterium
GGGGACAACATCAAGATGGTGGTGACGCTGATTGCGCCGATCGCGATGGAGCAGGGCTTGCGCTTTGCCATCCGCGAGGGCGGCAAGACCGTCGGCGCCGGCGTCGTCGCCAAGGTCATCGAGTAAGGACCATGCAAAGCCAACGCATCCGCATCCGTCTCAAGGCATACGACTATCGCCTGATCGATCAGTCGGCGCTGGAGATCGTCGACACGGCGAAACGTACGGGCGCGGTTGTACGCGGCCCGGTGCCGTTGCCGACGCGCAGGCAGCGGTTCGATCTTCTTCGCTCGCCTCACGTCAACAAGACGTCGCGCGAGCAGTTGGAGATCCGTACTCACCTGCGACTGATGGACATCATCGATCCGACCGACAAGACCGTGGATGCGCTGATGAAGCTCGACCTGCCTGCCGGAGTCGACGTAGAAATCAAGGTGCAGTGAGAAAGAAGCAGTAGGAAAGTTATTTTTTGCTCCGGCTCTCTTATTCGCCGAAGCGCCGGATTCCCGGGCGACCGGGTGGATGATTGACAGTAAGGCCGGCCAATTGCAGCCGGCGCCTCAAGAGAGGTTAAGAAAATGACTATTGGACTCGTCGGCCGCAAGGTCGGCATGACGCGCATCTTTACCGAAGACGGCGACACGCTTCCGGTAACGGTCCTCGACGTGTCCGACAACCGGATCACGCAGATAAAGACGCCCGAAAGCGACGGCTATGCCGCCGTGCAGGTTGCGTTCGGCAAGCGCCGAGCCAGTCGTGTCGTCAAACCGCTTGCCGGGCATCTCGCCAAGGCCGCGGTGGAAGCGGGCCGTACCCTAAGAGAATTCCGCGCCAAACCCGAGGAGCTTGCCGATCTCAAGGTCGGTGCCAGGCTCGGCGTCGAGCTATTCAAGGTAGGGCAGAAAGTCGACGTGACGGGAATCACGATTGGCAAAGGGTTCGCGGGCGTGATCAAGCGCCATCACTTCTCGTCGAACCGCGCGTCGCATGGCAACTCGGTTTCGCACAACAAGCCGGGATCCACGGGGCAGAACCAGGATCCCGGGCGCGTATTCCCCGGCAAGCGCATGGCCGGCCACCTCGGCGATGTTCGGCGCACGGTGCAGAACCTTGTCATAGTGCGCGTCGACACGGAGCGCCAGCTGCTGCTAGTAAGGGGAGCAGTACCTGGCTCGCGCGGCCGCGACGTAATCGTGCGGCCCACGGCCAAGGGCTAGGAGGCGCCATGGAACTGAAGATGGTCAATGACAAAGGCGCCGCTGGCACGTTCAATGCGCCCGATGCGCTGTTCGGGCGCGATTTCAACGAGGACCTAGTGCATCAGGTCGTCGTGGCCTACCAGGCGAATGCCAGGCTCGGAACACGCAAGCAGAAAGAGCGCAGCGAGGTGGCCAAGTCGACGCGCAAGCCTTGGCGGCAAAAGGGAACCGGCCGCGCGCGCGCGGGCATGGCATCGAGTCCGCTGTGGCGCGGCGGCGGCAAGATCTTCGCCGCCAGCCCCGACGAAAACTTCTCGCACAAGGTCAACCGCAAGATGTACCGCGCAGGAATGGCGTCCATCCTGTCGCAGCTTGCGCGCGAGGATCGAATTCGCGTTGTAGACGACTTCAAGCTGGATGCGCCGAAAACAAAGCTTCTGGCGCAGAAGGTGAAGTCGATGGGATTCACCGGCCTGCTGCTGATCACCGACGAGGTCGATCAGAACCTGCTGCTGTCTTCGCGCAACCTGCCGAATGTGATGGTGGTCGCGGCGCAGCATGCGAATCCGGAGGCGCTGGTGCGCTTTCCGAACGTACTGCTGACCAAGAAGGCGGTGCAGAAGCTCGAGGAGATGCTGAAATGACGGCGACCAAGAAATACAGCGCCGATCGGCTGATGAAGGTTGTTCTGGCGCCCATAGTGTCGGAAAAGAGCACGATGCTGGCCGAGCGCAACAGGCAGTATGTGTTCCGTGTCGCCGACAATGCGAGCAAGCCGGAGATCAAGGCCGCGGTCGAGCTGCTGTTCAAGACTACGGTCGACTCGGTGACGGTGTCCAACGTGAAGGGAAAAGCCAAGCGCTTCGGTCGCTTCAACGGCCGTCGGCGCAACTGGAAGAAAGCGTTCGTCTGCCTTGCACCGGGGCAGGAAATCAATTTCGCGGCGACGGAGTAAGTCATGCCACTGGTCAAAGTCAAACCCACCTCGCCAGGGCGCCGCGCGCTGGTGAAGGTTACCAACCCCAATCTTCACAAGGGGGCGCCGCACGCGCCATTGCTTGCCAAGCAATTGAAGACCAACGGCCGCAACAACGCCGGGCGCATCACGATGCGGCACAAGGGGGGCGGCCACAAGCAGCATTACCGGATGATCGATTTCAAGCGCGACAAGGACGGCATTCCGGCGAAGGTCGAACGCCTCGAGTACGATCCGAACCGGAGCGCGAACCTGGCGCTGCTGCTCTACGCTGACGGCGAGCGTCGCTATGTCATTGCACCGAAGGGTTTGACGCCAGGCATGCCGCTGCTGTCGGGTGTCGAGGCACCGATCAAGCCTGGCAACGCGCTTCCGTTGCGCAACATCCCGGTCGGCACCACGGTGCATTGCATCGAGATGTTGCCCGGCAAGGGTGCGCAAATTGCGCGCTCGGCGGGCGCGAGCGCGCAGCTGCTGGCGCGCGAGGGTTCCTATGCGCAATTGCGTCTCCGATCAGGCGAAATCCGCAAGGTGCATGTCGACTGCAGAGCGACGATAGGGGAAGTTGGCAACGAGGAACACAACCTCGAGTCGGTCGGCAAGGCGGGCCGCATGCGCTGGCGCGGCGTAAGGCCGACAGTGCGCGGCGTCGCGATGAATCCGATCGATCATCCCCACGGCGGTGGCGAAGGCCGTACTTCGGCAGGGCGTCCTCCCGTATCCCCGTGGGGCGTCCAGACCAAAGGTTACAAGACCCGAAGCAACAAGCGGACGCAGAACATGATCGTCCGTGACCGGCGCCGGGCATAACGCAGGGCGAGGCTGAATATGGCGCGTTCAATCAAGAAGGGTCCATTTGTGGACCTGCATCTCATCAAGAAGGTCGATTCCGTGCGCGGTACGAGCGACAAGCGCCCGATAAAGACCTGGTCGCGACGCTCGACCATCGTGCCGGATTTCGTCGGGCTGACCATTGCGGTGCACAACGGGAAGCAGCACATCCCGGTGTACATCACCGAAAACATGGTCGGGCACAAGCTCGGCGAGTTTGCGTTGACGCGTCAATTCAAAGGCCATTCCGCGGATCGCAAGACCAGCGGAACGCCAACCGGAGCGCCTGCGCCTGCCGCGGCTCCGGCCGGCGGCAAGAAGTAGGGAGCCTGATATGGAGACTCGAGCGGTACTTCGTGGAGCACACATGTCTGCCCAGAAGGGGCGGCTGGTGGCGGACCTGATCCGCGGCAAGCCGGTCGATCGGGCACTCAACATTCTCGCGCTCACGCCCAAGAAGGGAGCTGCGATCCTGAAGAAGGTGCTGGAATCGGCGATCGCCAATGCCGAACACAACGATGGTGCCGACATCGACGTGTTGAAGGTGAAGACGATCCATGTAGAGCGTGGCGCCTTCCTAAAGCGATTCCACGCGCGCGCCAAGGGGCGAGGCAACAGGGTGCTCAAGCACACCTGCCACATCTACATCACGGTCGGCGACTGAGAGAGCAACTATGGGACAGAAGATCAATCCGATCGGTTTCCGGCTGGCGGTCAACAAGAATTGGAGCTCGCGCTGGTACGCCAGCACGCGCGCGTTCGCTGGCATGTTGGCCGACGACATCAAGGTGCGCGCATTTCTGAAGAAGAAGCTCGCGCACGCCTCGGTGGGACGAGTGGTGATCGAGCGGCCCGCAAAGGATGCGCGCATCACCATCTACTCTGCCAGGCCCGGCGTCGTGATCGGCAAGAAAGGGGAGGAGATCGAGTCCCTCAAAAGCGAGTTGCGCAGGCTTATGGGCGTGCAGCAGGTCCACGTCAATATCGAGGAGATCCGCAAGCCCGAGATCGACGCTCAGCTTATCGCGGACTCGATTGCGCAGCAGTTGGAGAAGCGCATCATGTTCCGGCGCGCCATGAAACGCGCGATGCAGAACGCGATGCGCCTCGGCGCACAGGGGATAAAGATCATGAGCGCCGGACGGCTGAACGGCATAGAGATTGCGCGCACCGAATGGTATCGCGAGGGACGCGTACCGCTGCATACGCTGCGCGCCGACATCGACTACGGGTTCGGCGAGGCCAAGACCACCTACGGCGTCATAGGCATCAAGGTGTGGGTTTACAAGGGTGAAGTGATGCCGAAGAGCGAGGCACAGGCCGCGCTATCGTCGGCCACCCCGGCGTCGGCCGAAGAGCCGGCGGCGCCCAAGCGCGCGAAGAAGCCGGTTCCGCGGCCCGCCGGACGCAGGGCACCGGCTAAGACCACTCCCGACGGCGAGGCGAAAAAGTCCGTGCGACCCCGCGCGACAAAGAAGGACGAAGGCGCCCGCGCGTCTAAACCGAAGACCACGGTCAAGCGCACGCGTAAGCCGGCGGCCAACGAAGGCGATGCGGCTGCGGGTGACGAGGGCAAGAAGGAGTAGACGATGCTTCAGCCAGCACGAACGAAATACCGCAAGCAACAGAAGGGCCGCAACAAGGGAGTCGCGACTCGTGGAGCGAAGGTGTCCTTCGGCGAATACGGCCTGAAAGCCCTGACACGGGGTCGAATCACGGCGCGTCAGATCGAGGCGGCGCGGCGCGCGATGTCGCGCCACATCAAGCGCGGCGGCCGTATCTGGATCCGCATATTCCCGGACAAGCCGATCTCGCAGAAGCCCGCAGAGGTTCGCATGGGAAACGGCAAGGGCAACCCGGAGTATTTCGTCGCCGAAATCCAGCCGGGCAAGATTCTTTACGAGATGGACGGCGTGACCGAGCCGCTCGCACGGCAGGCCTTCGCGCTCGCTGCGGCGAAGTTGCCGTTCAAGACCGCGGTGGTGCACCGCATGCTGGGGTAAGCCATGAAGACTAGCGAACTACGCGCCAAGAGCGGCGAAGACCTGCAGAAGGAGCTGAGCGAGCTTCTCAAAGCGCAATTCAGTCTGCGCATGCAGGTCGCCACCCAGCAACTCACCAATACCAGCCAAATGAAGAAGGTGCGCCGTGACATCGCGCGCGCGCGCACCTTGCTGAGAGAGAAGGCCGCCAAATGACCGAACAGACCCCTGCGCAAGTCGTGGTGAAGAACACGCGCACTTTGACCGGGCGCGTCGTGAGCGACAAGATGCAAAAGACGGTCACCGTATTGGTCGAGCGCCGAGTAAAGCATCCGGTGATCGGCAAGACGATGACGCGCTCAAAGAAGTACCACGCGCACGTCGATTCCGGCGACGTCAAGCTCGGCGATCTGGTCGAAATTGCCGAATGCCGGCCGATTTCGAAGACGAAGTCCTGGACCGTTACGCGGCTGCTGGAGAAGTCGAAGGAAGTTTGAGCGGGATTCCTTGCTTGAGAAAGCGGAATTGGTATAAAATCATCGGTCTTTTCGCTCCCCGGCCACGCATGGTGGGGCGTACGTAGACCCGGACGGGATCCAAAACTGGCTGCAACACCGCCGAGGCGGCGGGGCAGAGGAAGTTGGATGGAGAACACGCAATGATTCAGATGCAGTCCATTTTGGACGTCGCCGACAATACTGGCGCACGTGCGGTCATGTGCATCAAGGTGCTTGGCGGCTCGAAGCGTCGCTACGCCAGCATCGGGGACATTATCAAGGTGAGCGTAAAAGACGCTGCGCCGCGCGGGCGGGTAAAGAAGGGCGAGATATACCACGCGGTGGTGGTTCGTACCGCGAAGGGAGTGCGTCGCGCCGACGGTTCGCTGATCCGGTTCGACTCCAATGCTGCAGTACTTCTGACAGCGAAATTCGAGCCAATCGGCACGCGTATCTTCGGCCCCGTAACGCGGGAACTGCGCACGGAACGCTTCATGAAGATCGTTTCACTCGCACCAGAAGTTCTGTAAGCGGACGCCGGAAGGGAATCGTCATGCGAAGAATCAAGAAAGGCGATGAGGTTATCGTCATCACCGGTCGCGACAAGGGCAAGCGCGGTACGGTTCTGCGTTGCGTGGACGACGAACATGTCGTCGTGGAAGGCGTGAATCGCGTCAAGAAACATCAGCGCCCCAACCCGATGAAGAACGTCACGGGGGGCATCGTCGACAAGGACATGCCTATTAACGTTTCGAATGTCGCACTGTTCAATCCCGGCACCAAGAAAGGGGACCGCGTGGGATTCAAGGTTCTCGGAGACGGGCGAAAGGTGCGCGTGTTCAAGTCGAACGGCGAACAGGTCGACGCGTAAGGTCATCGATATGGCGAAAGCATCAGCTCAACAGAAGGAAAAAGCGGCGACGCCGGTGCCTCCGTCGCGGTTGCATTTGTTCTACCGTGACAAGGTGGTGCCCGAGCTGACCGGCAAGTTCGGGTACAAGTCCGTTATGCAGGTTCCCCGGATTGAGAAGATCACGCTCAACATGGGCGTGGGGGAAAGCACCGGCGACAAGAAGGTGCTCGATAATGCGGTCGCCGACATGACGAAGATCGCTGGCCAGAAGCCGGTCGTCACAAAGGCGCGCAAGTCGATCGCCACTTTCAAGGTCCGGGCGGGCTATCCCATCGGATGCATGGTGACACTGCGGGGCGCGCGGATGTACGAATTTCTCGATCGCCTGGTGAACATTGCGATTCCGAGGATCCGCGACTTTCGCGGCATTTCAGGGCGCGCCTTCGACGGTCGCGGTAACTACAACCTTGGCATCAAAGAGCAAATCATCTTCCCCGAAATCGAGTACGACAAGGTCGATGTGCTGCGCGGCATGAACATCAGCATTACCACTTCCGCGAAGACGGACGAAGAGGCGCGCGCGTTGCTCGCCGCCTTCCGCTTCCCGTTCAGAAACTGAGGGATACGCATGGCCAAGCTTGCTCTCAAGAACCGCGACCAAAAGCGCCGCAAAACGGTCGAGAAATTCAAGGCGAAGCGCGCTGCGATGCTGGCAGTGCTGTGGAGCGTCAGCAGTTCCGACGAAGACAAGGACGCGGCGCGGGTACAGCTCCAGAAGCTGCCACGAGACGCTTCGCCATCCCGTCTGCGCAACCGATGCTCGCTTACCGGCCGGCCGCGTGGCGTGTATCGGAAATTCGGCCTCGGGCGCAACAAGCTGCGTGATTTGGCCATGCGCGGCGAAGTGCCCGGCGTCATCAAGGCCAGCTGGTAAGGAGCACAGAGTATGAGCATGAGCGACCCCATCGCGGACATGCTGACGCGCATCCGCAATGCGCAGCTGATCGGGCACACGGAAGTCCTGATGCCCTCCTCCAAGCTCAAGGCGTCGATCGCCCAGGTGCTTAAGGACGAGGGTTACGTGGAGGACTTTGGGGTGCGCGAGCGCGACGGCAAATCTGAACTTGCAATCAGCCTCAAGTACTACGCCGGTCGGCCGGTGATCGAGCGCATCGAGCGCGTCTCGAAGCCCGGCTTGCGCGTGTATAAGGGGCGCGATGACCTGCCAAAGGTCATGAACGGCCTCGGCGTGGCGATCCTTTCGACTTCGCACGGAGTGATGACCGACCGCAAAGCGCGCGCCACGGGTGTAGGCGGCGAAGTGCTTTGCATCGTCGCGTAAGGAGCTGAACATGTCTCGCGTCGGAAGCTTTCCCATCCCGGTCCCGAAGGGCGTCGAAGTGAACCTCGCCTCGGGTCAGATATCCGTCAAGGGACCGCTCGGCACCATTTCCCGTACCGCCGATCCGAACGTCGCGGTCGAGAAAAGCGGCGAGAATCTGATGTGCAAGGCGCTCGGCAATTCGCGCCAGGCCAACATCATGTCGGGAACCATGCGCGCGCTGATCGCCAACATGGTAACCGGGGTAAGCAAAGGTTTCGAGAAGCGGCTTGCGCTCGTTGGTGTCGGGTACCGCGCTCAGGCGCAGGGCGACAAGCTGAACCTGACGCTCGGCTTTTCTCATCCGGTGGTTCACCAGATGCCGAAGGGGGTGAAGGTGGCGACCCCGACGCAGACCGAGATCGTAATCACGGGAATCGACAAACAGCAGGTTGGCCAGGTTGCCGCCGAGGTGCGGGGATACCGCGCACCGGAGCCTTACAAGGGTAAGGGTGTGCGCTATGCCGACGAGATCGTCGTCTTGAAAGAGACGAAGAAGAAGTAACGGGATAAGGCCATGTTCGATAAGAATCCTTCGCGGCTACGCCGCGCGCGACAAACCAGACTCAAGATACGGGAGCTCGGGGCGGTGCGTCTGACCGTGCACCGCACGAATTGCCATATCTATGCGCAAATCACCTCTGCCTCCGGTGACAAAGTCATCGCTAGCGCGTCGAGCGCGGAGAAGGAAGTACGCGCAACGCTGAAACACGGCGGCAACGTCAAGGCGGCGGAAGTCATCGGGCAGCGCATTGCCGAGAGGGCGAAGCAGGCAGGCGTCGAAACGGTCGCGTTCGATCGTTCCGGCTATAAATACCACGGACGCGTCAAAGCACTCGCTGAAGCCGCACGGGCCGGCGGGCTGAAGTTCTAAGGGGCACGAAGCTCATGGCAAAAATCCAACCGAGAATGCAGACTTCGGACGATCGTTCCGACGGGTTGCGCGAGAAGATGGTCGCAGTGAACCGCGTCACCAAAGTGGTGAAAGGCGGCCGCGTACTCGGCTTTGCTGCGCTAACGGTGGTCGGCGACGGAGATGGCGGGATCGGAATGGGCAAGGGCAAGGCGCGCGAAGTCCCGGTCGCGGTTCAGAAGGCCATGGAAGAAGCGCGCAGGCGCCTCTTTAAGGTCAAGCTGAAGCACGGAACACTCCATCACTCGGTAGTAGGACGCCACGGGGCGGCGAAGGTGTTGATGCAGCCGGCATCCGAGGGCACAGGAATCATCGCCGGCGGCCCCATGCGGGCGGTATTCGAGGTCATGGGGGTTACCAATATCCTGGCCAAGTGCTTTGGCTCAACCAATCCGTATAACGTGGTACGCGCCACGCTCAATGGCTTGCAGGCAATGAACACGCCATCAGAGATCGCAGCCAAGCGCGGCAAGAAGATCGAGGAAATCCTCTCCTGAGGCGGAACATGGCTGACAAGAAGATCAAGGTAAGGCTGATTAAGGGGCTTGCCGGCTGCAAGGAAAGCCACCGGGCGACTGTGCGCGGGCTCGGTCTGCGGCGCCTCAATCACATGGTCGAGCTGACCGATACCCCAGCGGTGCGGGGAATGATCAACAAGGTCTACTACCTGGTGCAGGTAGTGGCGTAGGAAACAGAGGCAGTCATGCGGCTTAACGATATCAAACCGGCGCCGGGCGCGAAGAGCTCGCGTCGCCGCGTCGGTCGCGGCATCGGCTCGGGGCTAGGCAAGACCGCGGGCCGCGGCCATAAGGGGCAGAAGGCGCGCTCGGGCGGATTCCACAAGATCGGGTTCGAGGGCGGCCAAATGCCGCTGCACCGCAGGCTGCCAAAGCGTGGCTTCACCTCCTTGACGCGCGACGCGACGGCCGAAGTGCGTCTTTCGGAGCTCGAACAAATGAGTGCCAGCGAGATCGATCTCGCTGCGCTCAAGGCCGAGGGTGTCGTGTCGCGCCAGGCACAGGCCGCGAAAGTGATTCTTTCCGGGAAGCTCGTACGCAAGATCACGCTCAAAGGCGTGCGTGCGACCAAGGGCGCACGCGCAGCGATCGAATCCGCGGGCGGGAAGGTCGAGGACGCGCCGGCGCCCGCCGCGGCATAAGGCATTCGAGGACCCTTCACTTGGCCACAGCCCTCCCAAACGCCGGAAAGACCGGGCGCTACGGCGACCTGAAGCGACGCCTGTTTTTCCTCCTGGGCGCGCTCGTCGTGTTCCGTATCGGGGCTCACATCCCTGTGCCGGGGATAGATCCCGGGGTGCTGGCCGAGCTGTTCCGCGGTCAGCAGGGCGGAATTCTGGGCATGTTCAACATGTTCTCCGGCGGTGCGCTGCGCCGCTTCACGATCTTCGCGCTCGGGATCATGCCGTATATCTCGGCATCGATCATTATGCAGTTGATGAGTTCGGTCTCGCCGCAGCTCGAGGCGCTGCGCAAAGAAGGGGAATCTGGGCGGCGCAAGATCACCCAATACACGCGCTACGGCACCGTCTTCCTCGCTCTCTTTCAGGCGACGGGGATCTCGATTGCGCTCGAGTCACAGCCCGGCCTGGTGCTGGATCCGGGACTGATGTTCCGCGTCACCGCCGTCACCACCCTCGTAACCGGCACCATGTTCCTGATGTGGCTCGGTGAGCAGATCACGGAGCGCGGGCTCGGCAACGGCATTTCGATCATCATCTTTGCCGGCATTGCCGCCGGGCTGCCAAACGCGGTGGCCGGAACGCTGGAACTGGTGCGCACCGGAGCCATGCACCCGCTGACCGCTTTGTTGATCGCCGTGGCGGTGGTAGTGGTGACCGCGTTCGTCTGCTTCGTCGAGCGAGGCCAGCGCAAGATCCTGGTCAACTATGCAAAGCGGCAGGTGGGTAACCGCGTATACGGCGGGCAGAGTTCGCATCTGCCGTTCAAGCTCAACATGTCGGGCGTGATTCCGCCGATCTTCGCCAGCTCGCTGATCCTGTTTCCCGCGACCGTGCTCGGCTGGTTCGGCTCGCAGGAAGGGATGCTCTGGCTGCGCGACATCGCCGGGACGCTTACCCCGGGGCAGCCGATTTACGTGATGCTGTATGCGGCCTTGATCATCTTCTTCTGCTTCTTCTACACCGCGCTGCAATACAGCCCAAAGGAAACTGCCGACAACCTCAAGAAGTCGGGCGCCTTCGTGCCGGGCATTCGGCCCGGCGACCAGACAGCGCGCTACCTCGAGCGAATTCTGACCCGCCTTACTCTGGTTGGCGCGCTGTATGTGACGCTGGTATGCCTGCTGCCCGAATTCCTGATTCTGAAGTGGAACGTGCCGTTCTACTTCGGCGGAACGTCGCTCCTGATTATCGTTGTCGTCACCATGGACTTCATGGCACAGGTGCAGGCCTACGTCATGTCGCACCAGTACGAAAGCCTGCTGCGCAAGGCAAATTTCAAGGGTGGTCTGCCCGCGCGGTAGACACCAAGGCAAAGGAGCTGGGCATGAAAGTAATGGCTTCAGTAAAGAAGATCTGCCGCAAGTGCAAGATCGTCCGTCGCAAGCGCGTGGTGCGGGTCATCTGTTCCGATCCGCGCCATAAGCAGCGTCAGGGCTGATTAACCTCTTGAGCAGACAGGCATTTCAGGATAAAATATTCGGCTTTTCGTTCGCGACGCAATTACGGGACTAGCACATGGCACGGATCGCGGGAATAAACATCCCCAACCATCAGCATGCGGAGATCGCGCTGACGGCAATCTACGGCATCGGGCGCGCTCGCGCGCAGGCGATCTGCGCCGCCTCCGGCGTTGAAGGGTCGCGCAAGATCAAGGATCTGACCGATTCGGAGCTCGACCGACTGCGTGACAACGTCATGCGGTTGTCGGTCGAGGGTGACCTGCGGCGCGAAGTCTCGATGAGCGTCAAGCGTCTTATGGACCTTGGCTGCTATCGCGGGGTGCGTCATCGCAAGGGCCTGCCGGTCCGCGGGCAGCGCACGCGCACCAACGCCAGAACCCGCAAGGGGCCACGTAAGACGGCCATCAAGCTGACGGCACAGGCCGGCAAGGTGTAACGCAGGCTAAAGGACATTCATGGCGACCAGAAATCCCACGCAACAGACGCAGCAAGCAGCGCGCGCCCGCAAAAAGGTCAAGAAGAATGTGGCCGAGGGAATTGCGCACGTGCACGCATCGTTCAATAACACCATCGTTACGATTACCGACCGCCAGGGAAACGCCCTTTCGTGGGCGACTTCAGGCAACGCGGGCTTCAAGGGTTCGCGCAAATCGACGCCTTTCGCCGCGCAGGTCGCCGCGGAGCGCGCGGGACGGGCGGCGCAGGAATGCGGAGTGAAGAACATCGAAGTGCGCATCAAGGGACCAGGGCCTGGCCGTGAATCCGCGGTGCGTGCGCTGAACTCGATCGGGCTCAAGATTTCCAGCATCGCTGATGTCACGCCCGTCCCCCACAACGGCTGCCGGCCGCCCAAGCGGCGCCGGGTCTGAGCCGACGGGAAAGGAGACGCCATGGCAAGAAATCTCGACGCTAAGTGCCGCCAGTGCCGCCGCGAAGGGGAGAAGCTGTTTCTCAAAGGCGAGAAGTGTTTTACTGACAAGTGCGCCGTAGAGCGCCGCAGCTACGCGCCGGGCCAACACGGCCAGAAGAGCGGCCAGCGCCTGTCGGACTACGGCAAGCAGCTGCGCGAAAAGCAGAAGATCCGCAAGATTTACGGCGTTCTCGAGCGCCAGTTCCGCAAGACTTACGCCGAGGCGTCCCGTTCAAAGGGCGTGACCGGCGAGCGACTGCTGCAGCTGCTCGAGACGCGTCTTGACAGCGTCGCGTACCGGATGGGATTCGGCGCATCACGTACCGAGTCGCGCCAGCTGGTGCGCCACAACGGGATCTACGTGAACGGCAGGCGGGTGAACATTCCCTCCTACCAGGTCAGGCCCGGAGACGTCGTCGAAGTGGCGGAGAAGGCGAAGGCTCAGTTGCGCGTCAAGGCCGCCGTCGAAGCCGCTGAGAGTCGTGGCATTCCGGACTGGATGGAGGTGGACGCGAAGGCGCTCAAGGGCACCTTCAAGGCGTTGCCGACGCGGCCAGAACTGCCTTCTTCGATCAACGAAAGCCTCGTGATCGAACTCTATTCGAAGTAACGAGGTGACGCCGGGTTGAGCCGCGTCTTGTCCCCGCACCCCCTACACGATCAACCGCAGGACGAAAATATGTCGCAAACCGGATTTCTGAAACCGCGCATCGTCGACGTGCAAAACCTGTCGCCCTATCACGCGAAAGTGACGATGGAACCCTTCGAGCGCGGCTACGGCCATACGCTCGGCAATGCTCTGCGTCGCGTGCTGCTGTCCTCGATGCCCGGCTACGCGCCGACCGAGGTGCAGATCGCCGGCGTGGTGCACGAATACTCCACCTTGGACGGCGTGCGCGAGGACATCGTCGACATCCTGCTCAATCTCAAGGGCGTGGTGTTCCGGCTCCACAATCGGCAGGAAGCAATACTTTCGCTGAAGAAGGACGGCGAGGGTCAGGTCACCGCCGCCGATATCGAGGCCGCGCACGACGTGGAGATTGTCAATCCCGAGCATGTCATTGCGACACTCGCGTCGGGCGGCAAGCTCGAGATGCAGATCAAGGTCGAGTCCGGGCGGGGCTATGTTCCGGGCAACATGCGCTACCTGCCTGAGGAGACCAAGGGGATCGGCCGGATCGTCCTCGACGCCTCGTTCAGCCCGGTGCGCCGCGTTTCCTACGCCGTGGAGTCGGCGCGAGTCGAGCAGCGTACCGATCTGGACAAGCTGATCATGGACATCGAGACCAATGGCGCGATCGAGCCGGAGGAGGCGATCCGCTATTCGGCGCGCATCCTGGTCGACCAGCTGTCGGTCTTCGCGCAGCTTGAGGGAACCTCGATGCCGGCCGAGCAGCCGAAATCGCCGCAGGTCGACCCCATCCTGCTACGCCCGGTCGACGACCTGGAACTCACGGTACGTTCGGCCAACTGTCTCAAGGCCGAGAACATCTACTACATCGGCGACCTGATCCAGCGTACCGAGACCGAGCTGCTCAAAACACCGAACCTCGGTCGCAAGTCGTTGAACGAAATCAAGGAAGTTCTTGCATCGCGCGGTCTGACGCTCGGCATGAAGCTCGAGAACTGGCCGCCCGCAGGACTCGAGCACCACCGCGTCTAGCGCGCGCCGGAGATAAGGATAACAAGCCATGCGTCACGGTCACGGACTGCGTAAGCTCAACCGCACGTCGAGCCACCGGCTCGCCATGTTGCGCAATATGGCGAATTCGCTCCTGCGCCACGAGACGATCACGACCACGCTGCCCAAGGCTAAAGAGCTGCGGCGCGTCGTGGAGCCGATGATTACGCTCGGAAAGAAGCCCTCGCTCGCCAATCGGCGCCTGGCGTTCAACCGCCTGCGCGACAGGGAGATCGTCGGTAAGCTGTTCGACGACCTGGGCCCGCGCTACGCCAAGCGCAATGGCGGTTATCTGCGCATCCTGAAGAGCGGATTTCGCAAGGGCGACAATGCGCCGCTCGCGCTGGTGCTGCTGCTCGATCAGGCCGACAAGCCGGCCGACGAGAAGAAGGAAGACAAAAAGGCCGCTTGATCGCGTCCCGCGTTCGTGCGAAAAAGGCCGGGCACCCCCCGGCCTTTTCCATTTGGGAACGCGCGTGATTGTCCTGTTTACCGACTTCGGCACGTCTGATCCCTATCTCGGGCAGGTCAAGGCCGTCCTACAGCGCACCGCGCCGCGCGCGCCGGTGGTGGACGCGCTCAACGACGCTCTCGATTTTGCGGTCGAGCCCGCTGCACACCTGCTTGCCGCACTTGCGCCTCGCTACCCCAGCGGAAGCGTGTTCCTAGCGGTAATCGACCCAGGCGTGGGCGGGCCGCGCGACGCTATCGTGGTGGAGGCTGACGGCCGCCGCTTCGTCGGTCCGGATAACGGGCTTTTGTCGGTGCTCTGGCGGCGCGCGAAGCGCGGCCGCTGCCGGCGCATTGTGTGGCGCCCCGCCTCGCTCTCGAACACTTTTCATGGCCGCGATCTGTTCGCGCCGGTGTCGGCGGCGCTCGCGCGCGGACGCATGCCC
>JBAUTW010000396.1:0-1965 GCA_049582365.1 Burkholderiales bacterium
TCCTCGCACAGGCTGTCGATCAGCGCCGCCACGTCCACCGGCTGGCGCCGCGGCTCCTTGCCCAGGCTCTTGAAGAACTCGAGCGTCGAGCCGACCATCGTCTCCATCTCCTCGAGGTCGCGCACGAACTTGTCCTTTACCGCGCCGTCGGGAAGCAATTCCGTGCGCAGGCGCATGCGCGTGATGGGCGTCTTCAGGTCGTGCGAGATCGCGCCTAGCATGCGCGAGCGCTCGAGCACGTAGCCGCGCACCTGCGACTGCATGCGGTTGAAGGCCTCGATCACGCTCGCCACCTCGCGCGGGCCCTCGGGCGCGAGCGGCGGGCCTTCCGGGTTCTCTCCCAGCGCGCGCGCCGCGCGCGCGAGCCTCTCGAGCGAGCGCGTCATGGTGCGCACCGCGAGCGTCGCGAGCGCGAAGAAGATCAGCAGCGTGAGCAGCAGCCGCGGGATCAGGCTCTCGTAGCGTCTGAGCGGCTCCTGCGGCACGCGGGCGAAGAACACGGCGTGGCTGCCGTCGGTGAGCTGCACCTGCGCCACCAAGGCAAAGGTGTCCGGCATCAGGAAGTAGAAGTGGCGCGCGAGCCAGTTCGCGCCCGTGCCCGCAAGATCGTCTACCTCGCCCGGCATCGGGCGCCGCGCGGTGATCTCGACCGTGGTGGGGAGCGGCTCGCCCAGGCTGCGCTGGATCGCGGCCGCGAACGCCTGCTCGTAGCGGTCGAGCTCGTCGTAGCCCTTCGCGACCCTGAGCGGGGAAGCGCTCAGCGACACGCTCAGGTCGCGGCCGTTCATGACGTCGACGATCGCGTAGCGCTCGGCCGGGCGCATGCGGTTGAGCACCCGCACGCTGCCGGCGATGCGCGCGGCCATCTGCTGCGAGGCGAGGCGGTAGACCGCCGCGCCGCGGTCGAGCAGGTTGACCAGCACGCTCGCGGCCTGCGCCAGCAGCAGGCCCGTGCCGAGCACCAGCAGGGTGCGGCCGAACAGCGAGCGCGGCAGCAGGCGCATCAATCGAGGCGCTCGACGCTCGCCGCGAGGACATAGCCGCCGTTGCGCACGGTCTTGATGATGCGCGGCTCGCGCGCGTCGTCGCGCAGGCGCTGGCGCAGGCGGCTCACCTGCACGTCGATCGAGCGGTCGAGCGGCGTCGCCTCGCGCCCGAGCGTCAGGTCCATCAGCTGGTTGCGGTCGAGCACGCGGTTCGGGTGCTCGACGAACACCGACAGCAGGCGGAACTCGGTGCCGCTCAACGCGACCACCACGCCGTCGGGCCCGATCAGGTGCCGGGCCGAGGTGTCGAGCGTCCAGCCGGCGAAGCGCAGGCGCTTGCCTTCGCCGCGCGAAGCAGGTAGCGCGCGCGAGCGGCGCAGGATGCTGTTCATGCGCGCGAGCAGCTCGCGCGGGTTGAACGGCTTGGGCAGGTAGTCGTCCGCCCCCATCTCGATGCCGATGATGCGGTCGAGCTCATCGCCGCGCGCAGTAAGCATGATCACCGGGAGGTTGGAGCGCGCGCGCAGGTCGCGGCACAGCGCGAGCCCGTCCTCGCCCGGCAGCATCACGTCGAGCACCACGATGTCCGGGCGGCTCTCGTCGATCATCCGGCGCATCTCGCGCCCGTCGCGCGCGAGCGAGACCTTGAAGCCCTGCCGCGCGAGGTACTCGGCCAGCAGGCCCCGGATCTCGGCGTCGTCGTCGACGACCAGCGCGTGGTCCTGTCGTTCCATGGCGACGCTATCGGCCCTTCATGTAACGCCATGTAACAAAACCGCGGCCGCTGCAATCAATCCGTCTCAATGGGAAATCGCCCGGTTACAGCGCCGCGCTCAAATGCATACCCGACGACACGGCGCGAGCCGAACGTCAGACAAATTCCAAACACTCCTAGGAGCATAGCAATGAAATTGAAACTCGTGCTTGCCGCGCTTGCGGTGGCCGGACTGGTCGCCTGCGGCAACGAATCCCCGACCGA
>JBAUTW010000397.1:0-2613 GCA_049582365.1 Burkholderiales bacterium
GCGGACGCGATCGTGATGCAGGAGTTCTGCGCCACGGACGGCGAGCACGTGATCGTGAAGAAGGTTCCGCAGGCCGAAGAATGGATCAGGCGCCGCGGCAGCGACATTCGCGCGGGAGCGGAAGTGCTGGCGCCGGGCATCCGGCTGCGGCCGCAGGACACCGGGCTCGCGGCCTCGGTCGGCATCAAGTCGCTGCCGGTGCGCCGGCGCGTGCGCCTGGCGCTGTTCTTTACCGGCGACGAGCTGGTGATGCCGGGAGATCCGCTGCCGCCGGGCCGAATCTACAACTCCAACCGCTTCACGCTCAACGGGCTGGCCAAGATCTTCGACTGCGAGGTGCGCGATTTCGGCATCGTTCCCGACAGCCTGGCGGCGACGCGCGACGTGCTGCGGCGAGCGGCGACGGACAGCGACATCATCGTCACCTCGGGCGGCGTGTCGGTCGGCGAGGAAGACCACGTGCGGCCCGCGGTCGAGGCCGAAGGTGCGCTGCTGATGTGGAAGATCGCGATGAAGCCGGGACGGCCGCTCGCCTTCGGCAAGGTCGGCGGGGCGGCCTTCATCGGCCTGCCCGGCAACCCGGTGTCGAGCTTCGTGACCTTTCTGCTTTTCGTGCGGCCGTTTCTGCGCAAGACGCAGGGCATCGCCGAGGTCGCGCCGCGCGCCATCGACGCGCGGGCCGATTTCGACTGGCCGAAACCGGATTCGCGGCGCGAGTTCCTGCGCGTAAGATGGAATCCGCAGGGCGGTCTCGACCTGTACCCGACGCAGGATTCGGCGGTGCTCACCTCGACGGCCTGGGCCGACGGCCTGGTCGACAACCCGCCAAACCACCCGATCGGGATGGGCGAGCGCGTCCGCTTCCTGGCGTTTTCGGAGCTCTACGGGTGAAGGTCAAGCTGCTGTTCTTCGCCGGGCTGCGCGAGCAGCTCGGATCCTCGGGCGAGGAGATCGAGCTGCCTGCCGGCGTCACAACGCTGGCGGGAATTCGCGAGCACCTGAAGGCGCGCGGCGGAAACTTCGAAAGAGTGTTTTCCGGCAAGGCGCTGGTGCGCGTGGCGGTGAACCAGGAGATGGCGCAGCCCACCGCCCCGGTCAAGGCCGGCGACGAAGTTGCGTTCTTCCCGCCGGTGACCGGGGGTTGAGATGAAGATCAGCGTGCAGCACGAAGACTTCGACGCCGGCGCCGAGATGCGCGCCTTGTCGCGCGACCCCAGGGTCGGCGCGGTGGCGAGCTTCGTCGGCGTGGTGCGCGAGGTGCCGATGACGCTCGAGCACTACGCCGGCATGACCGAGAAAGAAATCGGCAAGATCGTCGCGGAGGCAAGCGTGCGCTGGCGGGTGATGGACTGCACCGTCATCCACCGCTACGGCGAGCTCAAGCCCACCGACCAGATCGTCCTGGTCGCGGTGGCGAGCGCGCACCGCGGCGACGCTTTCGCCGCCTGCGAGTTCATCATGGATTACCTCAAGACGCGCGCGCCGTTCTGGAAGAAGGAGCAGACCGCCGAGGGCACGCGCTGGGTCGAGGCGCGCGCGAGCGACGACCAGGCGGCGGGGCGCTGGGACGGGTTGGCAGAACCAAAGCGTTTCGGCTAGACTTCCCGTCCACGGGAGATGGCATTCCTCCCCTGAAAAACCGCCGCAAGGCTGATGATGCCTACGTGAGACGCCGGAGAGGGGCGGAAGCGTAGGCGTTCCTTCCCTCCCCCTCCGACGCAGGCGGAACAACAACGGTCGGAGGTACGCAAGTGACATTGCTTGGAACAATCGCCGTAGGCATCGGCGCCGCGGCCGGGGCTTGGCTGCGCTGGCTGCTCGGCATCGCCCTGAACCCGGTCTTCCCGACGATCCCGCTCGGCACTTTCGCCGCCAATATGCTTGGCGGCTACCTCATGGGACTCGCGCTCGGAGCATTCACCAGCTACCAGGCGCTGTCGCCCGAGGCGAGGCTGTTCGTGACCACCGGCTTCCTTGGCGGGCTGACGACGTTCTCGACTTTTTCCGCCGAGGCGACCACGCTGCTCGCGCGCCAGCAGTTCGGCTGGGGCGCGCTGCTCATTGGCGGCCACGTCGCGGGGTCGATCCTGATGACATTCGCGGGCATCGCCACGGCGCGCCTGCTGTTTCGCATCTAGGCCGTTGAGGGAGAACTCCATGCAGGGTACTTCACTGCGCTTTTACATGCACGAGAACCACCGCCATCACGGCGTGCTGCTGTACGAGTGGCTGCTCGAGAAGGCGAAGGCGATGGGCATCCACGGTGGTTCGGCCTTCCGCGCCATCGCCGGTTACGGGCGGCACGGTCTTCTGCACGAACAGCATTTCTTCGAGCTTGCCGGCGACGTACCGGTGGTGGTCGAATTCATCCTCGGCAAGGAAGAATCGGGGCGCGTGCTCGAGCTGCTGCAGAGCGAGAACGTGCACGCCTTCTACACCAAGACCGAGGTCGAGTTCGGAACCCTGAACGGCACCTGATAGCGAGTCTGCGCGCTTGAGCGCGCGTTTGCCTCCCGCCGTCCTGCGCCTGATGGCCGCGCGCGCCGCGCGCAGCCTCGGGCAGGGCGCGCTGGTCGCGGCGTTTGCGCTCTATCTGCACGCGCTCGGCTGGAC
>JBAUTW010000398.1:0-2500 GCA_049582365.1 Burkholderiales bacterium
GCGCGCGCCTCGGAAACGATCGGCAGCAGCGCCACCCGGGGAAAATCGCGCGCCAGCTCCGGCAGGTCCATCGCCAGCCCCGCGCCGACCACGATCGCGTCGGCGCCGCTCTCGCAGGCCTGGCGCACGTAGCCGGCGTACTGCGACACCGCGCGCATGACGTTGACCGCGATCATGCCCCTGCCGCCCGCGACCTCGCGCGCGGCGCGGATCTCGCGCTCCAGCGCGGTCAGGTTGGCCTGCTCGATCGCTGCCCGGTCGCGCGAGCGGCCGGTGGCGCGCATCAGGTCGGGATGGTGGCGGCGCAGGTCGACGCTCGAGATGGTGCCGACGCAGTCCTCGCGCGCCACCGCACCCGCCAGGCGGTGCGCCGAAACGCCCACCCCCATTCCGCCTTGCACCAGAGGCAGGGCCTCGAGCGCGCCGATCTTGAGCATAGGCGGCAGTGTGCGCGAGGAGGGGCGGCAATTGTTTGATCTGCCTCAAATACCGGGCCCATAGGCATGCCAGCATGCGCGCAAAGGACGATTACCGCTATGAGCACACCGAACGGCAGCCTGGTGGAAGGCGTCATCGCCAACCTGCCCCTGTTCAAGCATTCGAGCAAGCCGCACCTGGCGGAGCTCGCGCGCCACGCGCGCACCCAGCACGTGTCGCGCGGCACGCTGATCGTGCACCGCGGCGACAAGCTGCAGGGGCTGCTCGCGGTCGCTTACGGAATGGTCAAGCTTTCGCTGCGCGGCGACGCGGGCGAGGAGAAGGTGATCCGTCTGGTCGGCCCGGGCGAAGTGTTCGGCGAGCCCGCGGCCTTCCTCGAGACGCCGATGCCGCTCGACGCGATCGCGCTCGGCGACACGCTGCTGGTGATCCTGCCCGCGCAATCGGTCAACGCGCTGATCGAGCGCGAGCCGCATTTCGCGCGCAGCGTGATCGCGAGCCTGAGCGCGCGCATGAACGCGATGGTCGCCGACATGGAGGCCACCGCGCTGCACGGCGCGCTCGAGCGCGTCGCCTCCTACCTCGAGTCGCTCGCCGACGCCGGCGCGCCGGGGCTGGTGACGGTGCGCCTGCCCGCGACCAAGACCGTGATCGCGGCGCGCCTGGGGGTGACCAAGGAGACCTTCTCGCGCCTGCTGCGCGAGCTGGCGCAGCGCGGGCTGGTGAGCATCGCCAAGCGCGAGATCACCCTGCTCGACCGCGCCGCGCTGGCGCGCATCGCGCACGGCGGCCGCAAGGGGCATGCGCATCCGCCGCAGCTGACCTAGAATGTCGCAACGAAAAACGAAGGAGACCCGCATGTACAAGCACATCCTGGTTCCGACCGACGGCTCGAAGCTGTCGGCCAAGGCCGTCAAGACCGCCGCCCGGCTCGCCAAGCAGGTCGGCGCGCGCATCACCGGGGTCTACGTGATTCCGCCCTACGTGCCGCCGATGTACGGCGAGGCGGCGATCTACGTGCCCGAGATCACGCCCAAGCGCTACCAGGAGCTGTCCGAGAAGGAAGCGAGGAAAGCGCTCGCGGTGGTCGAGATCGAGGCCCGCACCGCCGGGGTGTCGTGCAAGGTCGGCTGGCTGACCGCCGACCAGGCCTGGGAAGGCATCGTCAAGCAGGCCAAGGCCAAGAAGGCCGACCTGATCGTGATGGCCTCGCACGGCCGGCGCGGCCTGTCGGGCCTGCTGCTGGGCAGCGAAACGACCAAGGTCCTGACGCACTCGAAGATTCCGGTCCTGGTTTGCCGCTGAGCGCAGCGCCGACTTGAAGTACAAGGACTACTACAAGATCCTCGGCGTCGAGCGGGGAGCGAGCGACGCGGAGATCAAGAAGGCGTACCGGCGCCTGGCGCGCAAGTACCACCCCGATGTGTCGAAGGAGGCCGACGCCAAGGAGCACTTCCAGGAAGTGTCGGAGGCCTACGAGACGCTCAAGGACAAGGAAAAGCGCGCCGCCTACGACGGCCTGGGAAGCTTCCGGCCGGGGCAGGACTTTCGCCCGCCGCCGGACTGGTCCGAGCGCTTCCACGCCGGCGGCATGGACGACCTGGGCGGCATCGACCTGTCGGACCTGTTCGCCTCCTTCGGCGGCGTGCACGCGCGCCAGGGCCCGCGCCGCGGGCGCGACTACGAGGTCGGGGTGCACATCGGCCTGCACGAGGCCGCGCACGGCAGCGAGGTGACGCTCGACCTCGGCGGCGGCAAGCGGGTGCAGGCGCGCATCCCCAAGGGCGTCACCGACGGCGAGCGGCTGCGCCTGCGCGGCAAGGGCGGCGCGGGCGCCAAAGGCGGCCCGGCGGGCGACCTGTACCTCGACATCGCGCTGCACCCGCATCCCCTTTTCAAGCCCAACGGCCACGACCTTTACCTCGACGTGCCGCTCGCGCCCTGGGAAGCGGCGCTCGGGGCCGAGGTGCGCATCCCGACGCTCGAGGGCCAGGTGACGATGAAGGTGCCCGCGGGCTCCAAGGCCGGCCAGCGCCTGCGCCTCGCGGGCAAGGGCCTGCCC
>JBAUTW010000399.1:0-1917 GCA_049582365.1 Burkholderiales bacterium
ACCACGCGGCCGTGGCGCGTGACCGCGACCGGGCCGGACGCAGCGGCCTCCAGCAGGCGGCCGAAGCGGTTCTTCGCGGCCGTGGCGTCGATCTGCTTCATGGCGGCAATTTTAGCTATTTTAGCCAAAAATGCCAGCGGGCGGTCTAATCCGGCCCGGACAAATCGACTCTGACCCGGATTATTCCTACTTCGCCGCGGCGCGGACGACGCCGAGCCGGCGGCCGCGCGTGGGCTGCTTCAGGCGCGGCGGGGCGACCAGGTCGCGCACGTAGTTCGGCAGCGCGAACACGCCCTCGTGGGTCTCGCCGTTGTAGTACCTCAGGTCCTGCAGCTTGCGATGCTCGATGCGGCGGTCGATCTCGTCCGCGGTGAAGGCCTTGGGGTCGAGCTTGTCCGAGCACACCGCCATCGCCCACAGCGAGCCGTAGAGCGGGATGTACATGGTGTAGGGGCGCACGATGCGGAACACGCCGTTCAGGCGCTGCGCCAGCTCGGCCACCCGGTCCGGGCGCGCCACCGGCGAGCCGATGTGCAGCACCAGCGCGCCGCCGGGGGCGAGCGTGTGGCGCAGCTGCTGGAAGAACTCGCTCGAGTACAGCGCCTCGGCCGGGCCCATCGGATCGTTCAGGTCGAGCGCGATGAGGTCGAATTTCTCGTTCGTCTCGCGCACGAAGCGCATGCCGTCGTCGATCAGCACGCGCAGCTTCGGGTTGTCGAACACGCCGTTGTGCACCGCGCCGAAGTGCTCCTTGGCGACGCGGATGACGTCTTCGTCGATCTCGACCATCGTGACCTGCTCGACCGACGGATGCTTGAGCGCCTCCTCGGACGAGCCGCCGTCGCCGCCGCCGATCACGAGCACCTTCCTGGGCGCGTTGTGCGCGGCGAGCGCGGGGTGGATCAGGTTCTCGTGGTAGACGAATTCCTCCTTCTCGGAGGTCATGTTGAACCCGTCCAGGCGAAACAGCTTGCCGTACTGGGCGGTGTCGAAGATCGCCATCTTCTGGTACGGGGTCTGCCACTCCCCCAGGCGCCGCCGCGCCTTGATGTAAAAGCCGGTCGAATCGTTCAGCGGCTCCATCAGCAGGTGCTCGCCGCGCTCGATCTCGTGCCGCGCCGCGTCGGTCGGCTGGAAATGCTCGATGATCGCGTCGAACACCTTGCGCGCCTTGGCGGAATTGTCGGCGCTGTAGTTGCACACGTAGACGTCGAGCGTCAGGCTGCTCGTCTCGGGCCAGGTGTGGATCGCCAGGTGCGATTCGGCCAGCACGACCGCTCCGGTGTAGCCCGAGCCTTCGAACTGGTGAAAGCTCACGTCCATGATCGTGAGCCCGGATGCGTTGACGAGCTCGACACACCTTTCGCGGAAGCGCTCTCCGTCTAGCAGGAGCCGCGGATCGCAGCGGCAGCCGCTGAGGTCACCGATAAGATGCAAGCCGTTCATTTAGGCCTCGCGGCGCAAAGACGAAAAGTGTGTGATGTGTTCAATTCGTGCAGGACCCCTCTTGGGCCGCCCCGGCGCCGAATCCGTCGGCTGCGCGAAGCTAGACGCCCGTTCCAATTTCGCCCCTGATCTGGCCGGCAAAGGCGTCGATCAGGCTGCGAGCGATCGAGATTTTACTTGGAAGCTTGGGTAATTGGAATACATCGAACCAGTCTGCGGCCTCGATCTCGCCCGCTTGCGGATGCAATTCGCCCGCCGCCCATTCGCAGGTGAAGGCGACCATCAGCGAGTGCGGGAACGGCCACGGCTGGCTGGCGAAATAGCGCAGGTTCGCCACCTCGACGCCGACTTCTTCCGCCACCTCGCGCTGCACGCACTGCTCGAGCGACTCGCCCGGCTCGACGAAGCCCGCGAGCGCGCTGTACATGCCGGCCGGAAAGTGCGGGCCGCGCCCGAGCAGCAGCTCGCGCC
>JBAUTW010000400.1:0-3644 GCA_049582365.1 Burkholderiales bacterium
CGGCGACGACGACGGCGAGCACGACGGTCAGTGTCCAGCACAGCTTGCATGACTTCATGGCGCCTCCGGAAGATTTCGAAACAATGTCCTCGCCCCGCGGCAGGTTGCTATCCTACGCCCCGCATGAACGACCTCAGAATCGCCGACGTCCGGGCCTACCCGACGTCGTTCCCGATCCCGCCCGAGCGCCGCGTGGCGCTCGGCATCGGCACCGCCGTCAAGCGCGACGCGGTGCTGGTGAAGGTCACCACGCGCGACGGCCTCATCGGCTGGGGCGAGGCGCACCACGGCCGCGCCCACACCGCGGTGGCGAAGCTGATCGAGACCACGCTCAAGTCTCTGGCGCTCGGCTGCGACGCGGACGACGTGGTCGGCGTGTGGCAGCGCATGTACCGCTTCCAGCTCGCCAGCCACGGCATGGGCGCCGGCGCCTGCCTGGCGATGAGCGGTATCGACATGGCGCTGTGGGACATCCGCGCCAAGGCCGCGGGGGTGCCGCTCTACCGCCTGCTCGGCGGCGCGCGCAAGGGCGTGCCCGCCTATGCCGGCGGCGTGTCGCTCGGCTACCAGCCGCCCGACGAGCTGCTCGAGGAGGCGCGCGCGAGCCTCGACCGTGGCTACAAGGCGCTGAAGCTGCGCGTGGGCGACTCGCCGGCGCGCGACGTCGAGCGCATGCGCGCGGTGCGCGCCGCCTTCCCCGCGGTCGAGATCCTGACCGACGCCAACATCGGCTATTCGGTCGAGGACGTGCGGCGCGTGATGCCGGCGATGGACGAGCTCGCCATCGGCTGGCTCGAGGAGCCCTTCCCCGCCCACGACACCCGCAGCTACCGCGAGGCGCGCAGCTTCGGGCGCACCCCGCTCGCCGCGGGCGAAAACCACTACACCCGCTTCGAGTTCAACCGCGTGATCGAGGACGGCGCGATCACGATCCTGCAGCCCGACCTGTCGAAGTGCGGCGGCATCACCGAGGCGCTGAGGATCGCCGCCATGGCCTCCGCCTACAAGCTGCCGATCCATCCGCACAGCTCGATGACGGGCTTGAACCACGCCGCCACGATCCACTTCCTGGCGGCGATCGACAACGGCGGCTGGTTCGAGGGCGACGTGTCGCGCGCGAACAAGTTCCGCGACGAGCTGGTCGCCAACCCGGGCGAGATCGACAAGGAGGGCCGGGTCTGGCCGCTCGAGGCGCCGGGGCTGGGGCTGGAAGTGAACGAGGATTTCATCGCCGCGCACCCGGCCATCGAAGGGCCGGGCTATGTATAGAATCGGGCCATGAACCTGGGACAGGAAACACACACCGACCTGCGCGACGCGGTGCGCGCCTTGTGCAACCAGTTCGACTCGGCCTACTGGCAGAAGGTGGACGAAGCGCGCGCCTACCCGGAGGCGTTCGTCGATGCGCTGACCAAGGCGGGCTGGATGTCGGCCCTGATTCCAGAGGAATTCGGCGGCTCGGGCCTGTCGCTCACCGAGGCGAGCGTGATCATGGAGGCGATATCGCGCTCCGGCGGCAATCCCGGCTGCTGCCACGGGCAGATGTACAACATGAACACGTTGCTCCGCAACGGCTCGCCCGAGCAGAAGAGGAAGTATCTGCCGAAGATCGCCAGCGGCGAGCTGCGCCTGCAGGCGATGGGCGTCACCGAACCGACCGCCGGCACCGACACCACCAGCATCAAAACCGTGGCGGTGAAGCAAGGCGACCGCTACGTGGTCAACGGGCAGAAGGTCTGGACTTCGCGCCTGCAGCACTCGGAGCTGATGCTGCTGCTGGCGCGCACCACGCCGCTTGCGGAGGTGAAGAAGAAGTCCGACGGCATGTCGGTGTTCATCGTCGACAAGCGCGCGGCGCTCGGCAAGGGGCTCACCATGCGGCCGATCCGCAACATGGTGAACCACGAGACCAACGAGGTGTTTTTCGACAACCTCGAGATTCCGGCCGAGAACCTGATCGGCGAGGAAGGCAAGGGCTTCCGCTACATCCTCGACGGGCTGAACGCCGAGCGCATCCTGATCGCCGCCGAGTGCATCGGCGACGGCTACTGGTTCGTCGAGCGCGCCACCGCCTACGCCAGGGACCGGGTCGTGTTCGGCCGCCCGATCGGACAGAACCAGGGCGTGCAGTTTCCGATCGCCGAGGCCTACATGGAGATCGAGGCGGCGAACCTGATGCGCTACAAGGCCGCCGCCCTGTTCGACGCCAGGAAGCACTGCGGCGCGGAGGCCAACATGGCCAAGCACCTGTGCGCCAAGGCGTCCTGGGAGGCGGCCAACGTATGCCTGCAGACCCACGGCGGGTTCGGCTTCGCCGCCGAGTACGACGTGGAGCGCAAGTTCCGCGAGACCCGGCTCTATCTCGTGGCGCCGATCTCGACCAACCTGATCCTGTCCTACGTCGCCGAGCACGTGCTCGGCCTGCCGCGCTCGTTCTAGCGCAGAGCGCTCAGGTCTCGGTCCACTGCCGCAGCAGGTTGTGGTAGATCGAGGCCAGCGCCATCTTCTCGGCGGCGTCGATCTTCTTGTCGACCGAGTCCATGATCTGGTTCAGATCGAACAGGATGTCGCGCTTCGTTTCGTCGCGCACCATGCTCTGGACCCAGAAGATCGCCGCCAGGCGCGTGCCGCGCGTCACCGGCTCGACCCGGTGCGAGTTGGTCGAGGCGTAAATCACCATGCTGCCCGCGGGCAGCTTGATGCGGCGCTGGGCGCTGATTTCCTGGATCACCAGCTCGCCGCCGTCGTAGTCCTGCGGCGAGCTGAGGAACAGCGTCGCCGAGACGTCGGTGCGAATCGTGGCCGGCTCGCCCATCAGCGCGTTGTCCACGTGCAGGCCGTAGGCCATGCCGACGTCGTAGCGGTTGAGCAGCGGGTCGCGCAGCTTGAGCGGCAGCGTCGCCGCCTGGAATTCGGCGTTGCGCTTGAGCGCCGCCAGCAGCATCGGCGCGATTTTCTTCATCGCCTCGGCGTCGCGCTTGAGCTGCAGGTTCTTCTTCACCTGGCCCGCGATCTCGCCCGCGCTGACCTTGCCGTCCTCGTACGCGCCCTGCCTGAGTTCGCGCAATGCGAACTCGACTTCATCCTTCGTCAGAACGTTCGGAATCTGGATCAGCATCGGCGCGCGATGATATCACGCGTCTCTTAGCTCAACACCCGCAGGGCGCGCGGAACCACCTCGATCTCGAGCCGCCGCCCGGCGAGCGGCGGCAGCTCGCCGTCGGCCTCGATGACCAGCGGCTCGTCCGATTCGATCACCAGCCGTCGCGCGCGCAACATGCGCAGGACAGGCTCGCTGACGTGCGTGCCGCGCATCAGCTTCGGCACCAGGCGCAGGATCTGGGCCCGGCTCACCACGTCCGCCAGCAGCACGTCGAGCAGGCCGTCGTCGGCGCAGGCTTCGGGGCAGGCCCAGAAGCTGCCGCCGAAGCAGCGCCCGTTCATGACCGCGGCGATGGTCGAGCGGTGCGCGAACGGCGCGCCGTCGTCGAACTGCAGCCGCATCTCGAGCGTCGGGTAGCGCAGCATGGTCTGCGCGATCGCGGCCAGGTAGGCGCCGAGGCCCGTGAGCCAGCGCGGCACCTGGGCGATGTTGCGCGCCACGTGCGCGCCGAAGCCGACGTCCATGCCGTTGGCGAAACAGC
>JBAUTW010000401.1:0-6096 GCA_049582365.1 Burkholderiales bacterium
ATCCAGCGCAGCCCGCTGGCGCGACTCCGGCCATGGTCGCCAGCAAAGTTCCCGACGCTATCAGCGGCGCCAGCAGCCAACCCAGCGCGAGCGCCGGAACGGCGAGTCCGCCCGCTTCGTCGGAGAGCTCGACCGCCCCAGCGCCCGCGGCGACGCCGGCGGCGGGGCGTATCGCGCTGCACTTCAATGCCGAATCGTGGGTCGAGATCCGCGACGGATCGGGCAAGGTTCTGCTGTCGCAACTCAATCCGGCCGGCAGCGAGAAAGTCGTCCAGGGCACTCCGCCGTTCTCGGTCGTGGTCGGCAATGCGCAGCATGTGCAACTGACTTACGACGGGCAAGCTTTCGACCTTGCGCCTCACATCAGGGTCGAAGTAGCTCGATTTACCCTCAAATGACTGCGCGCGCGGCCACGGCGAAGCGCCGCCATTCGAGGCAGGTGCTGATCGGCGGCGTGGCGGTCGGCGGTGGTGCGCCGATCGTGGTGCAGTCAATGACGAATACCGACACTGCAGACGCGGAGGCCACCGTCCAGCAGGTCTACGCGCTTGCGCAGGCCGGATCCGAGCTGGTGCGGATCACGGTCAACGGTCCGGAAGCCGCTGCCCAGGTGGCGTCGATCCGCCGGCGGCTCGATGCGCTGGGGTGCGCCGTGCCTCTGGTGGGCGATTTTCATTTCAACGGGCACAAGCTGCTGACGCAGTTCCCCGATTGCGCGCAGGCGCTGGCGAAATTCCGCATCAATCCCGGCAACGTCGGCAAGGGCGCCAAACGCGACGAGCAATTCGCCACCATGATCGAATGCGCGATCCGATACGACAAGCCGGTGCGCATCGGAGTCAATTGGGGCAGCCTGGACCAGGCGCTGCTGGCGAAGCTGATGGACGAGAATGCTGCCCGCGCGGAGCCACACGATGCGGAGACCGTGATGCACGAGGCGGTGGTGCGTTCGGCGCTCGATTCAGCACGCCAGGCCGAGGCCTTGGGGCTGCCGGCGGACCATATCGTCATTTCGTGCAAGATGAGCCAGGTGCAGGACTTGGTCAGGGTCTACCGCGAGCTTGCCCGGCGCTGCGACTACGCTCTGCATCTCGGGCTTACCGAGGCCGGGATGGGATCGAAAGGCATTGTCGCCTCCGCGGCGGCGCTGGCTCTTCTGCTGCAGGAGGGGATCGGTGACACGATCCGCGTTTCGCTCACACCGGAGCCGGGTGGCGATCGAACGCGGGAAGTGCAGGTGGCGCAGGAGATTCTGCAAACCATGGGCCTGCGCAGCTTTGCGCCGATGGTGAGCGCGTGCCCGGGCTGTGGCCGCACGACCAGCACCTATTTCCAGCAGCTCGCTGGGCGCATAGAGGCCTACCTGCGGGCGCAGATGCCGCTATGGCGCGAGCGCTATCCCGGCGTCGAGGAAATGCGGGTCGCGGTGATGGGTTGCGTGGTGAACGGTCCCGGCGAGTCCAAGCACGCCGACATCGGCATCAGCCTGCCTGGGACGAACGAGGTTCCGGTCGCGCCAGTCTACGTCGACGGCGAAAAGACCGTGACGCTCAAGGGCGAGCGCATCGCAGAGGAATTCCAGCAGCTGGTCGAGGACTACGTGCGCGTGAACTTCGGCCCCGAAAGCCAGCGTCGCCGCCCGCGCGCCGGACGAGGCAAAGAGATTCCGGTCAAGGCGGCCTCCTGACCGCCGTCGCAAGCATGAACGCCAACATCCAAGCCGTGCGCGGCATGAACGACATATTGCCCGATGAGGCCGTGTGGTGGCGTCATTTCGAGGCCACGGTCGAGGCCTGGCTGGACCGCTACGGCTACCGCAACATCCGCATGCCGCTGGTGGAGCAAACGCAGCTGTTCCGGCGCGCAATCGGCGAAGTCACCGACATCGTCGAGAAGGAGATGTATTCCTGGCGTGACGAACTCAACGGTGAGGACCTTACGCTACGCCCGGAGGGCACGGCTTCGTGTGTGCGCGCCGCGATCGAGCACAACCTGCTCTACGACGGGCCCAAGCGCCTTTGGTACGCGGGGGCCATGTATCGGCACGAGCGGCCGCAAAAGGGGCGCTACCGGCAGTTCCACCAATACGGGGTCGAGGCGCTCGGGCTTGAAGGCCCGGACATCGACGCCGAGCATATCGTCATGTGCGCCGCGCTGTGGCGCGATCTCGGCCTTGAAGGCATTCGCCTCGAGCTCAATACCATCGGCTCGGCGGAGGAGCGCGCGCACTACCGTGCAGATCTCGTACGGCACCTGGAGGCGAACGTCGATCGCCTCGACGCCGACGCCAAGCGGCGTATGCATAGCAACCCGCTTCGCGTGCTCGATTCGAAGAACCCCGTGGTGCAGGAAGTGGTAGCCGGCGCGCCGGCCCTGATGGGATATCTTGGCGAAGAATCGAGGGCGCATTTCGACGGGTTGCGGCGGATGCTCGCGGTTGCCGGAGTGCAGTACACGATCAACCCGCGCCTCGTGCGGGGGCTCGACTACTACAATCGCACGGTGTTCGAGTGGATCTCGGATGCGCTCGGCGCGCAAGGTACGGTGTGCGGCGGCGGGCGCTACGACGGATTGTTCGCGCAGATCGGCGGTAAACCAGCCCCGGCGACCGGGTTCGCGATGGGCAACGAGCGGCTGATCGCGCTGCTACGCGACGGCGCGCGCGCACCTGCGATCCGCCTGCCCGATGCCTACCTGCTGTCTCACGGCGAAGGGACGCAGGAGTACGCCTTTGCGCTCGCCGAATTGCTGCGCGGGGCGGGTTACGCGATCGTGCAGCACGCCGGAGGCGGCAGCTTCAAGTCGCAAATGAGGAAAGCGGACGCGAGCGGCGCCTGGACCGCGCTCATCGTCGGCGCCGACGAGGTGCGCGACGGCGAGGTTTCGGTCAAGTTGCTGCGCAAGGCGGAGCCTCAGTATCGGATCGCAAGAGCGGACGCCGTCGTGGCGTTTGCCGATGCATTGCAAAAAGCAAGGACATAGCATGGCACTGGATCATCAAGAGCAGGAGCAGCTGGCGGCGCTGAAGGGCTGGTGGCAGGAGCATGGCAACCTGGTGGTGGTGGCCATCCTGGCCATCGCGATCGGCGCCGCCGGATGGCGCGGCTGGAACTGGTACCAGAACAAGCAGTCGCTCGAAGCGAGCGCTTTGTACGAAATGCTTACCAGAGCGGTGCAGGCCAGCGACGCGAAGACGATGCGCGACGCGAGCGGCGCACTGGCCGAGAGCTATGCGCGCACGCTATACGCGTCGATGGGGGCGCTGGTTGCCGCCCGCTACTACTTCGATCACGGCGAGCCGAAGGATGCGAAGGCGCAGCTCGAGTGGGTACTCGAGCGCTCGCGGTCCGACGATCTGAAGGATCTCGCGCGACTGCGTCTGGCCGCGGTGCTGCTGGACGAAAAGGCCTACGATCAGGCGCTCAAGCAACTCGATGCGCCACACGGCGACGCCTATGCGGCGCAGTATGCGGCGCTGCGGGGCGACGTGCTGGTTGCCAAGAGCCAGACGAAAGAAGCCAAGGCCGCCTACCAGGTGGCGCTCGACAAGGCGGGCAAGGACGACAACGCATTCCGCCGCAGCGTGCGCATCCGGCTCGAGGCGCTCGGCGGGTGACGACGACGCGGCAATTGTTCGCAGCGCTTGCAGCGGCCGCCATGCTGAGCGGTTGCGCAAGCTGGTTCGGCAGCTCTTCAAGCGGACCCAAGCCTACGCCGCTGACGCCGATCAACAATGCGCAGGCGGTACGGGTGCTATGGTCGGCAAGCGTCTCGTCCGCAGGTCCATTCGTCTTCAGCCCCGCGCTGGCGGGCAACAGCGTCTATGTCGCCGGCCGTGACGGCACGGTCGCAAGCCTCGATGCGGCCAGTGGCGGGACACGCTGGCGTATTTCGCTCGACGCGCAGCTCTCCGGCGGAGTCGGCAGCGACGGTCGGCTGGTCGTGGTCGCGTCCGACGAGGGTGTCGTGTTCGCGCTGAACGCGAAGGACGGCAGTGTCCTGTGGCGCGCGCGCGTTTCGAGCGAAGTGCTGGCGGCGCCCGTCGTCCGCGACGGACTCGTTCTGGTGCGCAGCGCGGACAGCCGCGTTTTTGCCTTCGGCAGCGATGACGGAAAGCGACACTGGGTATACCAGCGCGCGGCGGCATCGCTCATCGTTCGAGCGCCGGCGGGGCTGAGCATCGACGGGGATACCGCATATGCGGGCTTCTCAGGCGGCAAGCTGGTCGCGATCGCACTGGAAAACGGCGGGCCCCGCTGGGAGGCGACGGTAGCGGTTCCGCACGGCGCCACCGAGCTCGAGCGGGTCACGGACGTGGAGGGTGTGCCGGTGGTCGAGGGCCGCGAGGTATGCGCCGCTGCGTACCAGGGGCGAGTGGCCTGCTTTGACCGCCGCAACGGTACCCCGATCTGGTCGCGCGAGATATCGTCCGTTACCGGCGTCAGCCTGGACGCGCGCTACGCTTATGTCAGCGACGACAACGGCGCGGTGTACGCGTTCGATCGGACCGACGGGCGCAGCGTATGGAAGCAGGACAAGCTCGCGAATCGCCAGACGTCGCTGCCACTCCCGCTCGGGAGCGAGATCGCCGTTGGCGACCTGGAGGGTTACGTGCACTTTCTCGCCCGCGAGTCGGGCGCCTTCGCGGCGCGCTTCGCCACCGACGGCGGGCCGATCCGCGCCGCGCCGATCAAGCTGCCGTCTGGGTTTCTGGTTCAGACCCTTGATGGCAGGCTGTACGCGCTCTCGCTTTGAAGTCCGTCATCGCGCTCGTCGGGCGCCCTAACGTCGGCAAGTCGACGCTTTTCAACCGTATCACGCGCAGCCGGGATGCGATCGTGGTCGACGTCCCCGGCGTGACGCGCGACCGGCACTACGGCGATGCCACATTCGGCGAGCGTTCGTTCATCGTTATCGACACCGGGGGGCTGGAGCTCGGCGCCAGCGAGGGAATCTTCGTCGAGATGGCGCGCCAGGCCGAACAGGCGCTGGCCGAAGCGGATGCGGTGGTGTTCGTGGTCGACGGCCGCAGCGGTCTGCTGCCGGCGGATCGCGAGATCGCAGCGCGCCTGCGCAAGCTGAAGAAGCGCATTTGGATTGCCGTCAACAAGTGCGAAGGCCTCGCCGCCGATATGGCGACGGCGGAATTCCATGAGCTCGGCCTCGGCGCGCCGGCGGCGATTTCTGCCGCCCACGGCGAGGGCGTGCGCGAGCTGGTCGAGGCGATGGTCGCGGAATTGCCGCCCGACGCGGAAGCCGAAGCGGTGGACGAGGGTCATCCGCGGGTGGCGATCGTGGGGCGCCCCAACGTCGGCAAGTCCACCCTGGTGAACGCACTGGTGGGTGAGGAACGAGTGATCGCGTTCGACCAGCCGGGAACCACCCGCGATCCGATCGAGGTCCCGTTCGAGCGCGCCGGGCGGCGCTATACGCTGATCGACACCGCAGGCCTGCGGCGGCGGGGAAAGGCAGGCGAGGCAGTGGAGCGCTTCTCGATCGTCAAAACCCTGCAGGCGATCGAGGCGGCGAACGTCGCGGTGCTCATGCTGGACGCGGCGCAGGGTGTGACCGACCAGGACGCTCACGTCGCCGGCTACATCCTGGAGCGTGGCCGCGCGGTGGTGGTGGCGGTCAACAAGTGGGATGCGGCGGACAAGGAGGCACGCGATCGGGTCAAGCAGGAACTGGCCTGGAAAGTCGGATTTCTGGGCTTTGCCGAGACCCATTTCGTGTCGGCGCGCGGCGGCAAGGGCCTGGGCGAGCTGATGCGCTCGGTGGATGCCGCCTATGCCGCGGCCATGGCCAAGCTTTCGACGCCGAAGCTGACGCGTGCGCTCATTGCGGCGGTGGAGCAGCAGGCGCCTCCGCGCAAGGGACTGGTACGGCCGAAGCTGCGCTACGCGCATCAGGGCGGAATGAATCCGCCGCGGATCATCATTCACGGCAATGCCCTCGATTACGTGCCGGATACCTACCGGCGCTACCTCGAGGGCCGTTTCCGCAACGCGTTCGGGTTGCGCGGCACCCCTATGGTGGTCGAGTTCCGTACGCGCGCCAATCCCTACGCGCGCCGGCTGGCGGCGAAGAAGCGCTGAG
>JBAUTW010000402.1:0-3131 GCA_049582365.1 Burkholderiales bacterium
GCGTAACGGGCCGGTTGGACTTTTGTAGCGCGCCGTATCCTTGTTCCGGCTTGTTACGATAGGCTACAAATCCGTCTCTGCGGCCGGGCGCAACCGGTCGAAAATGCCGTCATGGATCCCCAGGACCACATCCTGATCGTCGACGACGACGCGGACATCCGCGACTTGCTCGGCGACTATCTGGCCAAGAACGGCTACCGCGCGAGCGTCGCCGCGGACGGCAAGGCGATGTGGGCGGCGCTTGCGCGCGGCAAGGTCGACCTCATCGTGCTCGACCTGATGCTGCCCGGCGAAGACGGCCTGACGCTATGTCGCAAGCTGCGCGGCGACGCGGATACCCCGGTGATCATGCTCACTTCGCTGGGCGAAGAAACCGACCGCATCGTCGGGCTGGAGATGGGTGCGGACGACTATCTGTCGAAGCCGTTCAGCCCGCGCGAGCTGATGGCGCGGATCAAGAGCGTACTGCGGCGCGCCCGCAGCCTGCCGCGCAATCTGCGCGCCGACGAAGCGAGCGAGATCGCCTTCGCCGGCTGGCGGCTGCTGACCGGCCCGCGGCATCTGGTTTCCGCCAAGGGCGTGGTCACCTCGTTGAGCGGCGGCGAATACCAGATGCTGCGGATCCTGCTCAGCCACCCCAACCACGTTCTTTCGAGAGACCAGCTTATGGTGCTGTCCAAGGGCCATGAGGCCGATCCGCTCGATCGCAGCATCGACATTCAGATCAGCCGTCTGCGGCATCGCCTGAAAGACGACCCGTCGGATCCCCGGATCATCAAGACCGTGCGCGGCGAGGGCTACCTGCTCGCGGTGCCAGTCGAGGTAAAGCGCTAGTGGGGCGCACGATGCGATGGCTGCTGCCGCGGAGCCTGTTCGGTCGCCTGGTGATGGTGCTGCTAGGGGGGCTGATCGTGGCGCAGCTGGCCGCGGCGTACATCAACCTGGCGGAGCGCGACCGACTGCTCTACCGCGCGGGCGGCATGCAGCTCGCGCAGCGCATTGCCGACATCGCACGGCTGCTCGACTCGGTCGCGCCGCAGGAACGGCGCAGGATCGCGGCGGTGTTCAACGCGCCGCCGCTTTCGATTTCGCTCGATCGCCCGCCCCTGGCGCTGGCCGGGGACGAGGACGCGCAGAACTCGGTCTTCGCCGGCGTGCTGCGCTTTGCGCTGGGCTCCGAGATGCCGGTGAGGCTGATGAGGCGGTCCGGCCGCTTCGAACCGCCGCCGGGGTCGCCGATGATGCGCCACCCCATGGGCGGATACCCCATGCCGGGCATGGCGCCGGGCGGCGCGTCGTACCTGGTGCAAATCACGCTACGCGACGGCGCGCTGGTCACCTTCGACTCCTACCTGTCGCCGCAGGAAGGATCGATCCCGCTACGCCTCGGGCTGACTCTGCTGGTGCTGCTCGGAACGGTGATCGCGCTTTCGCTGATCGCGGTGCGATGGGTGACCGAACCCCTATCGGCGCTCGCCACGGCGGCGGAGAAGCTCGGCAGGGACATCGATCGGCCGGCGCTGGAAGAAAACGGCCCGCTCGAGGTGCGCCGCGCCGCGAGCGCCTTCAACCTCATGCAGCAGCGCCTGTCGCGCTTCCTCGCCGACCGCGCGCGGGTCCTGACCGCTATGTCGCACGATCTGAAGACGCCGCTCACCCGCCTGCGGCTGCGCATGGAGACCGTGAAGGACCCGCTGCTGCGCGCCAAGATAGAGCAGGACTTGGACGAGATGCAGTCGATGGTCACCCAGACGCTCGACTACATGCGCGACTCGAGCCGGGGCGAGTCCGCGCAGCAGATCGACCTGATGGCGCTGCTCGAAACCCTGCAGATCGATTTTCGCGACACGGGCAGCGTGGTCGAAATCGATGGCGCCGTCGCACAGCCCTATGTCGGTCGCCCGCTTGCGCTGCGTCGCTGCCTCACCAACCTGGTGGAGAATGCGATCCGCTACGGCGGGCGTGCGATGATCGCGGTAGAAGACACGCCGGCGCAGGTCGTGGTGCGCATCGTCGACGACGGACCCGGCATGCCGGACGAGGAGCTCGAGCGGGCGTTCGAGCCCTTCTACCGCGGCGAGCGCTCGCGCAGCCGCGAGACCGGCGGCACCGGGCTAGGCCTGGGCATCGCGCGCAACATCGCGCGCGCGCACGGCGGCGAGCTGGTGCTGAAGAACCGGCCTGCCCGCGGACTCGAGGCGATTCTCACCTTGCCGCGGCAGGACAACTGACGGGAGGGCCGGATGACCGACAGACTCAAGAACAAGGTGGCGCTGGTGCTGGGCGCCGGATCGGTGGGCGAGGGCGTCGGCAACGGGCGCGCGATCTGCGTTCTGTTCGGGCGCGAGGGCGCGAAGCTGGTCGGTGCGGACGTGAATCTCGCGGCGGCAGAGGAAACCGCGCGTCTGGTGAAGGCCGAGGGCGCGACGATGACTGCGCTCGCGGCGGACGTGACCAAGGAGGCGGACCTCAGGCGCGCGGTAGACGAAACGCTCGCGCAGCACGAGCGGATCGACATCCTGGTCAACAACGTCGGCGGCAGCATCCCGGGCGGGCCGGAAGAAATCGAGCCGGACGCCTGGCGCGCGCAGTTCGAGTTCAACCTGCACTACGTCTACCAGTCGATCCGCATGGTGGCGCCGCTGATGGCGAAGCAGGGCGGCGGGGCGATCGTCAACCTGTCCTCCATCGCCGGCTTGCGCCATCTCGGCAACGATCTGGCGGCCTACGCGGCGTCCAAGGCCGGGCTGCAGCATTTCTCGCGCGTCGCGGCGGTGCGCTACGCGCCCGCGGGCGTGCGGATCAACACCGTGATCCCGGGGCTGATGAACACCCCGCTGGTCGCCGCGCGACTGGCGAAGTCGCAGGGCGGCGACGCGGCGGCACTGATCGCCAAGCGCAACGCGAGAACGCCGACCGGCAAGATGGGTGATGCCTGGGACGTCGGCTGGGCGGCGGTGTACCTCGCTTCGGACGAAGCCAAGTTCGTCACCGGGGCCGAGATCGTGGTCGACGGCGGGCTGACCGCCACCATTCGCGGCGGCTAGCGAAGGAGGAAGCAGGCAGATGGATCTGAACCTGAAAGGGCGCCGCGCCCTCGTTACGGGCTCGACCGCAGGCATCGGCTATGC
>JBAUTW010000403.1:0-1978 GCA_049582365.1 Burkholderiales bacterium
ACGTCGAGCAGCGGCACGTGCAGGTTCGCCAGGTCCCCGAACGCCCCGCCGCGCCCCAGGCAGACCCAGGCCGCGAACGGCGCCTCGGGCGTGGCGGCGAAGTACGACTCGCTCATCCACGACCCAAGGCTGTGCGACAGCAGCACCGGGTGCGCGTAGCCCTTGCCCGCCAGCCATGCCGCGCCGGCGCCGATCCGATCGATCGCCTCGGGAAACAGCTTCGGGTAATAGTCCGACGCCTTGGCGTCCGCCGCCTGTACCGGCATTTGTATCGACAGAGTCGCGTAGCCCATGTCCGACAGCGCCACGCGCAGCTCCCCGATGATGCCGTGATTCGGATTCACCCCGATGCCGTGCACCAGCAGCACCGCCCGCTTCGCCCCCTTCACCGCCGTGTACAGCCCGAGAAACTCCCGCCCTTCCTTCTCCTTCAGCCAGACCGCGTCGCCCACCACCACGTTCGGCACCACCTCGTCCGCCCAGCGCTTCTCGCGCGCGTAGTCCTGCGCCCACGCCGACGAGGCGGCCAGCACAAGAAACACCAGTCCTGTTGGAAGAATTCGACTCATCTAGGCGTTAAAATCGCGTGGCGCGCCCCGGTAGCTCAGTGGATAGAGCGGCCCCCTCCTAAGGGGCAGGTCGTACGTTCGATTCGTATCCGGGGCGCCACGCCGATTGCTTCGCTAGAGTGGGGGGTTGTCCGCTTCGCGGCAATCATAGCTCAAGCCTAACGCTGCCAAGCCTGCGCCAAGCACCAGCCGCGCGTTGCAGCAACGCAACAGTCGGGCCCTGGCGACGCTCATAATTGAGCGCTATGTGACCTGGCGTACAGCGGCGCAGCCGGCGCCGGAGCAACTTGCGGACTGGGAATTCTCCCAGGCACAAGGAAGCTACAGGATGACCAAGGTTAAACTGCTCTTTACCGGGCTGCTGGCCGCAACGAGCTTCGGCCTCAGTTCGTCGCTCTACGCGCAAATGTCGACCCCCAGCTTCTACGCTGGCGGCTCGCTCGGCCAGATGAAAGCCAAGGATGCCTGCAACGGCGTGTTGGCGGCAGGGCTTGGCTGCGACGACTCGGATACGGCGTACCGGATTTTCGGCGGCTACCAGGTCAACAGAAACTTCGCGGCCGAGGTCGGCTACGCCGAGCTGGGCAAAGCCACCGCCAGCGGTGTCGTTTCGGGCGTACCGCAATCGGGAAACTGGAAAGCGAGATCTTGGGACATCGTGGCGGTCGGGATCCTGCCCCTCAGCGAGCAGTTCTCGCTGCTCGGCAAGCTCGGCGTCGCCCTTTGGCGCCTTGATTCGACGTTGACGCCGACTGGCATTGGGTCCGTGCAGCAGTCCCCCACCGGCACGTCTGCCACCTATGGGGTAGGCGGACAGTACGACTTCACGCAAAAGGTCGGCATGCGCCTGGAATGGCAGAAATACAAGGACGTCGGAAACGACGCCGGCGTGAAAAGCGACGTCGCCGTGTTCAGCGTAGGCGCGCTCTACAAGTTTTGACCACAACGCAATTGACGCCAAGGGAAGCCGGGGCCTGCCCCGGCTTTTTTTCGTATATGGCCCGGCGCCCGGCTCGGGCACATTCGATCGGGGGTAGCGTGAACGACACTCAGAAACTCGCGGCGGAAATCTTCGCCCGCATCATGGCAGGACGCGCGCTGACCGGATATCAGACCATGAATCCGGAGCAGCTCGCGGCCGAGGCCCGCGCCGTCTATGCGCAGGCGGCGGCTTTCACCAGCGTCATGGCCGAATCTTCCTGACTCAGAAGTCGTCGTTCTGCTCGTCTTCGCGCTGTGCGCCGCGCCGGTCCTCGCGCCGGTGCTGCCAGAAAGCGGACCTTAGCGCATGCCTAAACGGCCGGCCGAACAAGAACCCGCTTATGCCCGAGCGGAATTTTCTATCGAGGAGCGTGCGTTCGCTGTTTACCCTAGGCTGATGATCGAAACCGCGGGAAGGACTGGATTGT
>JBAUTW010000404.1:0-4543 GCA_049582365.1 Burkholderiales bacterium
ATCCGAATCTGGCCGTGACCGGGGTCGAGATCGATCCGCTGGTGATCGACGTCGCGCGGCGCTATTTCGGGCTCAATTCCGCAACGCGCGTCGTCAACCAGGACGGCCGCGTCTTCGTGCGCCTGGACCGGGGCCGCTACGACATCGCCGTGGTCGACGCTTACGCACGGCAGATCTACATTCCGTTCCAGCTCGCGACGCGGCAATTCTTCGTCCAGCTGAAGGCACGCCGGGCGCCGGTCGAACTGATGCTGGACTGGGAGCTGCTCGCGCGAGCCAAGCGCTTGCGCTGACGAACGCTCAACCAGCGGCGAATCGAGCGGTTCGTTTGTTGTGGTCGCGCGATCCGGCGTGCTACCTTGATCGCGGGGCGTCCCCGGCCTGCGGAGCGGGGCGCTCGTTGCCTGAGGTCCGCGATGCCGAAGCATGCTGGTCCGCTGGGCGGAATGCGCTCTCCGATGAGCATCGGTGCGCGGCTGCTCACGCTTGTGCTCGGCGTCGTAGTGCCCGTCGCGGCGGTGCTCGTCTACCTGTTGTTCGTGTACCTGAACGCCGAGATCGACGAGGGGCGTGACAATCTCCGGCGTCTGGCCGATCAGTACGCGGGCAGGGTCGGCAGAGATGTCAGGGACGCGAGGCTTACCCTGTCCCGGATAGCGTCCCTGCCGGGCACCAGGAAGATGGACCCGGCGCAGTGCGGCCCGGCGTTCACCGTCATCCCGGCGCTCGATCCGCTGGTCGATCAGCTCGCGCTGCGCAGGCTCGACGGCAGCCTGGTGTGCTCGTATCTCGGCAATGCGCGGGCGGTGATTCCGACATCGAGCCCGTGGTTCGCGCTGGGCATCGAGCGCGGAACCTTCACCGCGAGCGACGCCTGGCTCGGGCGCAACACCGGGCGCTGGGTGACGGTGCTGACCTATCCGGTGCTCGACGAGGCCGGCAGGCGGGTGGGCATGCTCGCCTTGCCGATCGATCTCGCCGAGTTGCGCAAGCGGAATCTGGGCGACCTGCCCGCGGGCCGGGCGGCATCGGTGATCGGCACCGACGGCAGGTTCCTGATGCGTTCGATCGAGCATGACAAATGGGTGGGCAAGAGCGTCGCCACGGAGGACGGCTCGGCGGCGGAACGGCGCAGCGTTCCCGGGGCCGGCGAAATGCGCGGCGTCGACGGGGTAGAGCGCCTGAGGGCGTCGGCGAAGGTTCCCGGCACCGACTGGGTGCTGGTCGCGGGCGTGCACAAGGCGATGATCGTCGACGCCGCGTGGGCCAGAGCGGAGCCGGCTCTGACACTTGCAGTCCTGCTGCTGGTGATCCTGGCGCCGGCCGGCTACGTTTTCGGCCGCAGCATCTCGCGTCCGATCCGGCGCATCGGATCGGCGGCGCGCGCGGTTGCCGCCGGGGACAGCAACGTTCGCCTCGAGCCGACCGGACCCGCCGAGTTGCGCGACCTGGCGCGCGAGTTCAACCGCATGCTGGAGGCCAGGGTGCTGATCGACCGCGAGACGCATACGCACCAGCAGTGGGCCAGCAGCGTGATCGAGAACGTCGGCGACATGGTGGCGATCGTCGCCCGCGACGGCATCATCAAGTACGTCAGCCCGTCGATCAGGCAGATCGGCGGCTACGCGCCGCAGGAGCTGGTCGGGCGCAGCTACCTCGAGTTCCTCCATCCCGACGAGCACGCGGAAGGCCTCACCGAGCTGGAGCAGATCATGCAGACGACGGCATCGGTGCGCCTCAAGGAGAAGCGCTTCCTGCGCAAGGACGGGCGCTGGGCGAGGCTCGAAGCGGTGGCGAAGAACGCGCTCCACGAGCCGACCATCGCGGGCGTCATCCTCAACGCGCGCGACATCTCGGAGCGCACGCAGGCGCAGGAACAGCTTCGATTGCAGGCCACCGTGCTCAGGACGCAGCAGGAGACCTCGCTCGACGGGATCCTGCTGGTGGACGAGAACGCACGCATCGTTTCCTACAACCAGAAGTTCCTCGAGCTCTGGAAGGTGCCACAGGATGTCGTGCGCCTGGGCGACGACGCGCCGCTGCTGCAGTGGGTGACCGACAGGATCGCCGATCCCGCGGCGTTCAGGGCGCGCGTCGGCTATCTGTACGAGCACCGGGATGAAAAGGCGCGCGACGAGATCCTGTGCATGGACGGCAGGATCATCGACCGCTTTACCTCCCCGGTGATCGGCGCCGGCGGGCGCTATTACGGGCGGGTGTGGTACTTCCGCGACATCACCGCGCAAAGGGAGGCCGAGGAGCGCATCCAGCGGCTCAATCTCCTCTACGCCACCCTGAGCGGCGCAAACTCGGCGATCGTGCGCTCGACCTCGCGCGCCGAGCTGTTCCGCAGCGTGTGCAAGGTGATCGCCGGACACGGAGGATGGATCGGTGCCTGGATCGGCTTCGTCGACCCCGCCACCCGGCGCATCGTGCCCGAAGCGTGGACCGACTCCATGGCGGGACAGGTCGCGGCCTTGACGGTGAGCGTCGACCCGGCATTGCCGCAGGGCCAGGGCCCCTCGGGGATCGCCACGCGCTCGGGCGCGGCGTACTTCAGCAACGACGTGTTCAGCGATTCGGCCGCCGTGCCGTGGCGCCAGTTCTGCCTCGACTTCGGGGTCGCGTCGACGGCCGCAGTCCCCCTGAGCCTGGGGTCCGCGACCGTCGGCGTGATCAACCTGTACTCGGCGAAGAAGGGCTTCTATACGCCCGACGTGCAGGCCCTGTTGATCGAGCTGGGCGACGACGTCTCGTTTGCGCTGCAAACGCTCGACAGCGAGCGGCGGCGCCACGAGGCCGAGGCCGCGCTGGCGGACAGCGAGGCCAAGTACCGCGGGCTGGTGGAGCAGAACCTCACCGGCATCTACATCATCCAGGGCGAGCGGTTCGTCTACGTCAACCCGCACTTCGCCGAGCTGTTCGGCTACCGGTCCGAAGAGCTGGTCGGCATGGAGTTCCGCGACCTGGTCGCCGAGCCCGACCGCGCGCTGGTGGAGAAGAACGTGCGCCGGCGCATCGTGGGCGAAGCCGAGAGCATGCAGTACAGCTTCCGCGGCCGGCGCAAGGACGGCTCCTGGTTCGACGTCGGCGTGCACGGCTCGCGCTCGCTGTTCGGCGGGCGGCCAGCGGTGATCGGGCTGCTGCAGGACATCACCGCGCGCAGGAAGTCCGAGGAGCAGGCCAAGACGTACCTGATCCAGCTGGAGCAGGCGATGATGGGAACCATCGACGCAGTGTCGGCGATGGTCGAGCTGCGCGACCCCTACACCTCGGGCCACGAGCGGCGCGTGAGCGAGCTCGCGGGGGCGATCGGCCAGGAGTTGGGCCTGGCGGAGGACGAGATCAAGGGCCTGCGCATCGCCGGTGCGCTGCACGACATCGGCAAGATCGCCTGTCCGGCGGAGATCCTGAGCAAGCCTACGCGCCTGACCGCGATCGAGTTCGAGATCGTCAAGGCGCATCCGCAGCTCGGCTACGACATCCTGAAATCGGTGCCCTTCTCGTGGCCGGTGGCTCAGGCGGTCCTGCAGCACCACGAGCGGCTCGACGGCAGCGGCTACCCGCAGAAGCTCAAGGGCGAGGAAATCATCCTGTCGGCACGCATCCTCGCGGTGGCGGACACCATCGAGGCGATGGCATCGCACCGGCCCTACCGGCCCGCGCTGGGCATCGACGCGGCGCTCGCCGAGGTGGAGAAGCACAGCGGCACGCGCTTCGATCCGCGGGTCGCCGCCGCCTGCCTGCGCCTGTTCCGCGAAAAGAATTACGTACTGCCGGTGTGAGCCGGCGCGGCGCTCACGCGAGGCCGGCCGGCGGGACGAATCCGCCCCAGGCCTGCTCGATCAGCTCCGCGAGCCTGAGGGTGGTGCGGTCCTCCAGCCACGGCCCGACGATCTGCGCGCCGACCGGCAGGCCTTCGGGCGACAGGCCGAGCGGGATCGCGGTCGCGGGCAGGCCGGGGCAGGTCGCGACGCCGGGCCAGACGAGCTGGTCGACGTAGGGAACCTCGCGGCCATCGACCATGACGCGGCGCGTCTCCTGGTCCGGCGAATGGTCGTGCGGGTAGGCCGGGGTCGGCATGACCGGGCAGATCAGCGCGTCGAACTCGCGGAACAGGGCGCGCCACTGCGCGCGCAGTCCGGCGCGCCGGGCGTCCGCGACGATCCAGTCGCGCTGGCTCAGCACGCCGCCGCGCAGGCGCTCGGCCGGCAGGCTCGCGTCCTTCGGGTCGAGCTTCGCCGCCGCGGTTTTCATGCCCTCGTAGACGTCGGCCGGAAACCCCGCCGTCATGACCGAAAACAGCAAGCGCATGTAGAGCCGCGTCGAGTCGGCGAGGTCGGGCAGCAGGCCGCTTTCGCGCGCGACCCTGGCGCCGGATTTCGCAAGCTGTCCCGCGAGGCGGTCGATCGCCGTGCGCACGCTCGCCGCGGTCGGCAAGAGCGGGTGGCTGTCGAGCACGAGGATGCGGAAGTCCTTGATCTGCGCGTGGCGCGCCGCGGGCAGGGCGAGGCGGAAGCCGCGCCCGGCTTCGAGCTCGTCC
>JBAUTW010000405.1:0-2395 GCA_049582365.1 Burkholderiales bacterium
GTTGTGCGCCGCCGCCGCGGCGGCGAGCTGCTCGGCGATCGGACCGACGTCGCCGACGATGCCGACTTCGACGCCGCGATTGCGCCCGACCTGAACGCCGCTGGGATCGACCTGGATCAGCTTCGCGCCTTGCGCCAGGATCGGCGGCAAACCGTAGCCGACAGTGAAATCGAGCATCTTGCCCAGCAGCAGGACCACGTCGGCCTCGCGGATCAGGTTCGCCGGCTGGTGCTGCGACAGGTCGAAGAAGCCGAAGCAGTACGGATGCCGGTCGGAGACGATGCCGCGCGCGGCCTCTTCGGTCATCAGCGGCAGCTTTGTCGTCTCGATCAGCCGCTCGAGCGCGGCACCCCAGTCGCCGTAGGCGGCGGGCGTGCCGGCCACGATCAGCGGCCGCTCGGCCGTGCGCAGCAGCCGCAGCGCCTGCTCGATCTGCGCCGGCGCGGCAATGCGCGGGGCCTGCGGGCGGCAGGTCTGCGGGTCGAAGAAGCGGATCTCGGAGTCCTCGACGCGCTGGGTCTGCACGTCGATCGGCACGGTCAGATGCACCGGCCCGCGCCGCCCGTCGAAGGCGGTGCGCACCGCGCTCGCCACCAGGTCCGGGATGCGCCGCGCGTCGTGCACCAGCCAGGCGCCCTTGGTGGCGGGGCGCGCCATGCCGACCTGATCGATTTCCTGCATGATGCCGCGGTGGTAGTCGCGCAGCGCGGCCGAGCCGGCGATGTTGAGCACCGGGCTCTCCGAGGACAGCGCGTTAACCAGTCCGGGAATCGCGTTCGCGTGCCCCGGCGTTGTAAAGGCGCACACGCCCAGCCGCCCGGTGATTCGCCCCCAGGCGTCCGCCATGTGCACCGCGGCTTGCTCGTGGCGGCAGTCGATCAGCCTGAAGTCCTCGTCGGCCAGCAGGTCCAGCAGAGGCAGGATGTGATCGCCCGCGAGCGTGAAGATCGTGTCGACCCCCTCCTCGCGCAGCGCTCGGGTCAGCAGATGCACGCCGGTCGTGCTCATGGGTGGAACGCGCTAGAATCCGCGTCAATCGGGCTCACCCGCTCAAGGACGAGGGAGACATGCCAATTTCCAACAACTATTTTGTCGCTCACGTAGTCGTCCCTTCCATGCTCGTGTTCGTCCTGCTGGTGGGCGTCGTGGGCATCCTTCTCGGATTGGGATTGATCGCCCGCAACGAATCGGTCCTGCGGCTGCTCGAGCGCCTGAACCATTGGACCTCGCTCAGGCGTGCGCTGAAACCGCTCGAAGTTCCGCGCGAGATCGAGCAGGGCGTGCGCAAACATCCGCGCGGGCTTGGAATCGTAATTCTGATCGGCGCCGCCTTTTCGCTCTACTTCCTGCTCCTGCGGGTCGGCGGCTCGGATTTCACGGCGCTGCTCACCACTCGCCCCGCGCAAGGGGCTCTGCTGTGGTTCGCGAACAGCCTGCGCTGGGCGCTGATCGGCGCAAACCTCATCGCGCTGGCGATCGGCTTCGTGCTCGCGTTCTTGCCGCAGATGATGGGCCCGCTGGCCGCCAGCGCCAACCGCTGGGTATCCTCGCGCAAGCTGACCATGAAAGGCGACGAGATGGATCTCACGCTCGACATCGTGGTGCGCGCCCACCCGCGCCTCGCGGGTGTGCTCATCGCGATCGGCGCCCTGGTGCCGGCCGTCGGCGCCTCGATGATGCTGTTCGGCGGCCGCTGACGCCCGCCTCGCACGCAGCGGCATTCAGCGCAGCTTGGAGTACGCGGTCGGGGCGAGGATCTGATTCTCGATCCTGGCCACGATCGGTCCGGCCTTCTCCGTTTCGGCGCGCGCCGCGATCCACTCCGGGTCGCTCTGGAAGGCGTTCCAGCGCCGCTCGCGCTCGGCCAGGCTGTCCCATTCGAGCAGGTAGTACAGCGCCTGGTGATCGGCGCCGATCAGCGTGGTCCAGAAGCCGACCGGGCGAATGCCGTGTTTTTCCCAGAGCTTGAGCGTAACGGCCTCGAAGCGGCGGTTCAGCTCGGGCAGGCGGCCCGGGACGCAATGGTAGACGCGCAGTTCGTGGATCACGTGCTCTCCCTTATTTGAGTTGCAGTTCGATGTCGCGCAGCACCGGATCATCGGCGCGTGCGACCTCGTTTTCGATCAACGCCCCGCACCCGGGACAGAAGAACTGCCGGAACACCGGCCGGTCGTCGATATAGCGGCGCCAGTCGCCGATGTTCGGATTGGCCGCGGCGATCTCGCGCTCCAGCGCCACGCAGCCGTCCTTGAAGTTGTCGCGCAAGGGCCCCAGGTCCGCGGCGCACTTGGCGCAGGCGTAGCGCAGGCCGCCGGCCTCGCGCCGCAGGTCCAGGTTCTCGCTCGCGCGCGCCGCCACCTTGCCCGCCAGGATCTTGACCGGAGCGCCCTTGCGC
>JBAUTW010000406.1:0-11446 GCA_049582365.1 Burkholderiales bacterium
GCCGTCGGGCCGAACGCCGAGTGCTCGGTCGACGAGCCCATGGCGAACTCGTCCATGTTGGTCTTGCCCAGCAATACGGTACCGGCGGCCTCGAAGCGCTCGATGACGTGCGCATCGTAGGGGCTGACGAAGTTCTCCAGCATGCGCGATCCGCATGTGGTACGCAGCCCCTTGGTGCAGAAAATATCCTTGTGTGCCAATGGGATACCGGTAAGCGGACCGGCCTTCCCCGCGGCGCGATCCCGGTCCGCGCGTTGCGCCTGCGCGAGCGCCTGCGACGGGTCGACGGTGATGAACGCGTTGAGCTCCGCGTTCAGGTGCTCGATGCGCTCGAGGAACAGGCGCGCGAGCTCGACGCCGGAGATCCGCTTCTCCGCCAGCGCGGCGGAAAGCTCGCTCAGGGTCGCGTTCAGCACCCGCTACTCGAGGACTCTGGGAACCAGATACAGCCCCGCTTCCACTGCCGGGGCAGCCGTCTGGAAGAGCTCGTGCTGGTCGGTCTCGGTCACGAGGTCGGGACGCTGCCGCTGGGCGACGTCGACCGGATGCGACATCGGCTCGATGCCGGCGGTGTCGACCGCCCGCAACTGGTCGATCAGGCCGAGCACCCGGTTAAGCTGGCCGACGACGGCGGCTTCCTCCGTCGGGCCGAGGGCGATGCGCGCGAGGCGCGCGAGGCGTTCGATCTGGTCAGGAGAGAGCGACATTGCAGTGCAGAAAAACGCCCTCCGCAGTCTTTGCCGAAGGTGCCATTAGAGTATCATAGAAGCTGATCGGGGCGAGGGAGGAGAAACTTCCGAACCCCCAATCGGGACACAGCCTTAGCGGACGAAGTTAAGGCGTAACGGAAACCGACTTCGAAAGGGGCTCGGCAAGCATATGTTCGGATTTCTGCGCAGCTACTTTTCCAACGATCTCGCCATCGACCTGGGCACCGCGAACACGCTGATCTACGTGCGCGGCAAGGGCATCGTGCTGGACGAGCCCTCGGTGGTCGCGATCCGCCAGGAAAGCGGCCCCAACGGGAAGAAGACGATCCAGGCAGTGGGCAAGGAAGCAAAACAGATGCTCGGCAAGACGCCGGGCAACATAACCGCCATTCGGCCGATGAAAGACGGCGTGATCGCCGACTTCACCGTCACCGAGCAGATGCTCAAGCAGTTCATCAAGAAGGTGCACGACAACAAGCTGTTCTCACCCAGCCCGCGCATTATCATCTGCGTGCCATGCGGCTCGACGCAGGTCGAGCGGCGCGCGATTCGCGAGTCCGCGATCGGCGCCGGCGCCGGACAGGTGTACCTGATCGAGGAGCCGATGGCCGCCGCGATCGGCGCCGACATGCCGGTGGCGGAAGCGACCGGCTCGATGGTGGTCGACGTCGGCGGCGGCACCACCGAGGTCGGCGTGATCTCGCTCGGCGGCATGGTCTACTCGGGTTCGGTGCGGGTTGGCGGCGACAAGTTCGACGAAGCGATCATCAACTACATCCGGCGCAACTACGGCATGCTCGTGGGCGAGACCACGGCCGAGATGGTGAAGAAGGAGATCGGCTCCGCGTTCCCGGGCAGCGAAGTGCGCGAGATGGAGGTCAAGGGCCGCAATCTCGCCGAAGGCATCCCGCGCAGCTTCACCATCAGCTCGAACGAAATCCTCGAGGCGCTCACCGAGCCGCTGAACCAGATCGTGTCGGCGGTGAAATCGGCGCTCGAACAGACGCCACCCGAGCTCGGCGCCGACATCGCCGAGAAAGGCATGGTGATAACGGGCGGCGGCGCGCTGTTGCGCGACCTCGACCGGCTACTGATGGAGGAGACCGGGCTGCCGGTGATCGTTGCCGACGACCCACTGACCTGCGTCGTGCGCGGCTCGGGCAAAGCGCTCGAGAAGATGGAGCATTTCGGACCGATCTTCACGAATGACTGAGTGATGGGGGGATGGAGCACAGCCCCCCACCGTTCTTCAAGCGCGGCCCCGCGCCGGTCGTCCGGCTGGCATTCTTCGCCTCCCTATCCCTCGCCCTGCTGGTCCTGGACGCACGTTTTCACTATACCGAGGGCTTGAGGAATGTCCTGGCGCTGGTGGCCTACCCACTGCAGCGCATCGCGACCGCGCCGTCGGAGCTGGGGCGGCGAATCGGGGACTACTTCGCGACCCAGTCCTCGCTGCGTGAGGAAAACGCGCAGCTGCGCGCCCGTCTGCTGGCCGCGCTGCAGTCCGCGCAGCGCAACGAGGCCGCAGCCGCCGAAGGCGGGCGCCTGCAGCGCTTGATCGAGGCGGGCGAGAAACTGAAGCGGCGCACCATCCCGGCGGAGATCATCTACGCCGGGCGCGACCCCTACGCGCTCAAGGTGGTAGTCGATAAGGGCACCGAGCAAGGCGTCGCCCCCGGCAGCCCAGTGGTGGACGAGGGCGGCGTGGTCGGCCAGGTGACCCGCGCGCACGCGTTCTCCTCGGAAGTCACGCTGATCACCGACAAGGGCCAGGCGGTTCCGGTACAGGTGCTGCGCAGCGGCCTGCGCGCGATCGCGTTCGGCGGCGGATCCTCCGGCCTGCTCGAGCTGCGCTTCATGGCGCCGAACGCGGAGATCGGCAACGGCGACCGGCTGGTCACCTCGGGCATCGACGGCACCTATCCGGCCGGGCTGCCGGTGGCTACCGTGGTGAGCGTGGAGCGCGACTCGGCGCACGACTTTGCACGTGTGCTGTGCAAGCCCGCGGCGGGAGTCGACCGCGGCCGCTTCGTGCTGGTGCTATCCGGCGAAGCGAATCCGGCTCCCAACTTCAGCCGCGCGGACCCTGTCAAGCGGCGCCGGCTCGCGCCGCAGCATACGCGTAAAAACGATGGCATTCGGTCCCGATAGCCCGCAACACATACTGCGGCCGGTGCGACTGAGCACTATCGCGACCTCGTTCGCGATCGCGCTGTTGCTCGATTTCCTGCCCTGGAAGGACCTGCGGCTGACGCCCGACTTCGTCGCGCTGGTGCTGGTGTTCTGGTGCGTGCGCCAGCCGCGGCTGGTCGGGCTTGGAATCGGCTGGATGCTCGGCCTAGTGATTGACGCAGGCAACGGCGTGCTGCTCGGCCAGCACGCGCTCACGTACTCGCTGCTTGCGTTCCTCGCCATCTCCCTCTCGCGCCGCATCCTGTGGTTCGGGCTGCTGCAGCAGGCGCTGCATGTCGCACCCCTGCTCGCCTTCGCCGAGGCCGTCTCCGCGCTGGTGCGGCTAGCCGCCGGCGCCGAGTTTCCCGGCTGGACGATCTTCGTCGGCCCGCTCATCGGCGCGCTGTTGTGGCCGCTGGCGTCGGTTCTGCTTCTCTCGCCGCAACGTCGACCCGTGAGCCCGGACGAGACGCGGGCGATCTAGGCGATGCGCCTTGCCGAGCTGAAGAACTATGAGCGCGAGCTCTACGATTTTCACCTGCGCATGGCGATCGCCGCCGCGGTGGCGCTGCTCGCCTTCGGCGCGCTGCTCGCACGCTTTGTCTACCTGCAGGTGCTGCAGCACGACTATTACCAGACCAAGGCCGAGGACAATCGCATCTCGATCGTCCCGATCGCGCCGAACCGCGGCCTGATCGTCGATCGCAACGGCGTCGTGCTGGCGGGCAACGACTCCGGCTATACGCTCGAGATCGCACCGGACAAGACGCCCGACCTCGAGCGCACGATCGACCAGCTGTCCAAGCTGGTGGAAATCCAGCCCAAGGACCGCAGCCGCTTCGAGCGCCTGCTGGCCGAGACGCGCAGCGCCGACAGCCTGCCGATCCGTACCCGGCTGAGCGATGCCGAGGTAGCGCGGGTCGCGGCCAACCGGTACCGCTTCCCGGGCGTCGAGATCAAGGCGCGCCTGTTCCGCGACTATCCGCTCGGCGAGACCGCGTCGCACGTGCTCGGCTACACCGGCAGGGTCACCGAGCGAGACCAGGAACGGCTCGACGCGCTCGGCGTCGCGGCCAACTACCGCGGCACCGATGTCATCGGCAAGAGCGGAATCGAGGCCAGCTACCAGGAGGACCTGCACGGCAACGCCGGCTTCGAGCAGGTGGAGATCGACGCCGCCGGACGTGCCGTCAGGACGCTGACCCGCACTGCGGCCCAGCCCGGCGACGACGTCGCGCTCACGATCGACACGGGGTTACAGCAGGTCGCAGAGGCCGCTTTCGGCGACCGCCGCGGCGCGCTGGTCGCCCTCGAGCCGGCCACTGGCGCGGTGCTCGCGCTCGTGTCTCAGCCCGGGTTCGATCCGAACCTGTTTGTCGACGGCATCGACCCGCAGAGCTGGGATGCGCTGAACAACTCGCCCGATCACCCGCTCAACAACCGCGCCATCGCGGGCCTGTACCCGCCAGGCTCCACGCTCAAACCCTACCTCGCGCTGGCTGCGCTCGAGCTGGGCAAACGAACGCCCAAGAGTTCGATCGTCGATCCGGGATATTTCATGTTCGGCGGACGGCGCTTTCGTGACGACAAGCCCGGCGGCCACGGCGTGGTGAATTTATACAAGTCACTGGTCGAATCCTGCGACACGTACTACTACATGCTGGCTAACGATCTTGGCATCGACGCCATTGCGCAGTACCTGGCGCCCTTCGGCTTCGGCTCACGAACCGGGATCGACCTGGACGGCGAAGCGTCCGGCGTGCTGCCCTCGCCGGAATGGAAGGCGAAGCGCTTCAGGAGCCCCGAGCAGAAGAGATGGTACCCGGGCGAGACCATCTCGATCGGCATCGGCCAGGGCTACAACGCATACACGCCGATACAGCTCGCGGTCGCGGTCGCGACGCTGGCCAACGGCGGAGTGATGTACCGCCCGCGGCTGGTCGACCACATCGACAATCCGCGCACCGGCGAGCGCCGCTACGAAGAGCCTCAACTGGTGCGCCGCATACCGCTGCACGAAGCGAACGTCGCGTTCATTAAGCATGCGATGGAAGGCGTGAACCAGGATCCGGAGGGCACTGGCGCGCGCGCCTTCGCCGGCGCGCAGTACACCAGCGCCGGCAAAACGGGCACCGCGCAGGTGATCGCCATCAAGCAGAACGAGAAGTACGAGGAAAAGAACGTCGCCGAGCGGCTGCGCGACCACTCGCTGTACGTCGTGTTCGCCCCGGTGGAAAGCCCCAAGATCGCGCTCGCCGTGGTGGTGGAGAACGGCGGTTTCGGCGCGCGGGCGGCGGCCCCGATCGCTCGCACCGTGCTCGACTACTATCTTCTGGGCAAGACGCCGGTGCGCAAGGGCGTCCGGGAAGACGATTCATCGCAGGCGAACGACTGATGACGCTTACCCCAGTGACGGCGCGCCGCGCCATCGCGCGAATGACAAGCGGCCTCGACGGTCCGCTGCTCGCGATCGTGCTCGCGCTTACCGGCATCGGCCTCGCCACGCTGTACTCGGCGAGCTATGACACACCCGCGCGCTTTCACGCCCAGCTGCTCAATTTCGCGGTGGCGTTCGCAGCGCTGTGGGTCGCCGCGCAGGTGCCGCCGCAGACCCTGGCGCGCTTTGCGCTGCCAGCCTACCTGGTGGGGCTCGCGCTGCTGGTCGCGGTGGCGCTGTTCGGGGACGTGGTGAACGGCGCCCGCCGCTGGCTGCACCTCGGATTCGTACGCGTGCAGCCCTCCGAAATGATGAAGATTGCGGTGCCGCTCATGCTGGCCTGGTATTTCCACCGCTACGAATCGGCGTTGAGGCTGCGCGATTTCGCGCTGGCAGGCCTGCTGCTCGCGGTGCCGGTGGCGCTCATCGCTCGCCAGCCGGACCTCGGTACCGCACTGCTCGTTTTCGCCGTGGGCTTCTACGTGATCTTCTTCGCCGGCATCGGCTGGAAAGTCCTGGCGACCCTCGCTGCTCTGGCGCTCGGGAGCGTCGCACCGCTGTGGGGGATGCTGCACGACTACCAGCGCAAGCGCATCCTGACGCTGTTCGATCCGACCCAGGATCCGCTCGGCGCGGGTTATCACATTATCCAGTCGATCATCGCGGTCGGCTCGGGCGGCATCGCGGGCAAGGGCTGGCTGCACGGAACACAGGCGCACCTCGAGTTCATACCGGAGCGCCACACGGACTTCATCTTCGCCGTGTTCTCGGAGGAGTTCGGACTGATCGGAAACTGCGTCCTGCTCCTGCTCTACGCACTGCTGATCGGACGCGGGCTGATGATCGCGGCCAACGCGGCGACCTACTTTTCGCGCCTGCTGGCCGCCTCGCTCACGCTGATGTACTTCACCTATGCTTTCGTCAACATGGGCATGGTGGCGGGGATCCTGCCGGTAGTGGGCGTGCCGTTGCCGTTCGTGTCCTACGGCGGCACCTCGCTCGCCACCCTGTTTATCGGCGTAGGCCTGCTGATGAGCATCAATCGCCACCGCAAGCTGGTGCAGACCTGACTTCAGGTCGATATTGCGCAGCAGCATCAATCTGAAAACGCACGCCGCATGGTGAAATGAAGCCGCGCTAACTCGTTGTAAGTGCTTGTTTCTCGCACCCTTAGATCGTCGTTACAGGCTTGTTGCCGTGCGCCAACGCCGTGCGCTATGGTGAGGTGACTTATCCATCCTCAACAAGCCAAAGGGACGACGATGAATCAACGGGAGTACGAGATTGCCGAACTGAAGAAGGACTGGGCCGAGAATCCGCGCTGGAAGGGCATCGCGCGCGGCTACAGCGCCGAGGACGTAGTGCGCCTGCGCGGCAGCCTGCGTATCGAGCACACGCTGGCTAAGCGCGGCGCCGAGAAGCTGTGGCAGCTGTGCAACGAACGGCCGTTCGTCAACTCGCTCGGCGCACTGACCGGCAACCAGGCCATGCAACAGGTCAAGGCGGGAGTCCCGGCAATCTATCTCTCGGGCTGGCAGGTGGCGGCCGACGCCAACGACTCGCTCTCGATGTACCCGGACCAGTCGCTGTACGCGGTCTCGAGCGTTCCCAACGTGGTCAGGCGGATCAACAACGCGCTCGCTCGCGCGGACCAGATCCAGTGGATGGAGGGCAAGGGTGACGTCGACTGGTTCGCGCCGATCGTGGCCGATGCCGAGTCGGGCTTCGGCGGCGTGCTGAACGCATTCGAGCTGATGAAGGCGATGATCGAGGCGGGCGCCGCGGGCGTGCACTTCGAGGACCAGCTCGCCTCGGTGAAGAAATGCGGACACATGGGCGGCAAGGTATTGGTGCCAACGCAGGAAGCGGTGCAGAAGCTGGTGGCCGCGCGCCTGGCGGCGGACGTGATGGGCGTGCCGACCGTGCTGCTCGCGCGCACGGACGCGGAAGCCGCCGACATCGTGACCAGCGACGTGGACGAGAACGACAAACCGTTTCTCACCGGCGAGCGCACCGCCGAGGGCTTTTACCGCACCAAGAAGGGCTTCGACCAGGCATTGTCGCGCGGCCTTGCATACGCCGAGTACGCGGACATGGTCTGGTGCGAGACCGGCACGCCGGACCTCGGATTCGCGCGCAAGTTCGCCGAAGGCGTCCGGCGCAAGTACCCGGGCAAGATGCTGGCCTACAACTGCTCGCCGTCTTTCAACTGGAAGCGCAACCTGGACGACGCCACGATTGCCAAGTTCCAGCGCGAGCTCGGCGCGATGGGCTACAAGTTTCAGTTCATCACCCTGGCCGGCTTCCACGCGCTCAATTACTCGATGTTCGATCTCGCCTACGGCTACGCGCGCAACAACATGAGCGCGTTCGTCGAGCTGCAGCAGAAGGAATTCGCCGCCGCGGAGAAAGGCTTCAGCGCGGTCAAGCACCAGCGCGAGGTGGGCACCGGCTACTTCGACGACGTCACGCAGACCGTTACCGGCGGCAAGGCGTCGACCACCGCGCTGCACGGCTCGACCGAGGACGAGCAATTCTTCGACCAGAAGCAGGCCGAGAAGAAGGTGGCCTGAGGCGAGCGTGAGCGCCGGCGCCCTGCTGCGGGTTCACGAGGCGCGTGCCGACCTCACGCAGGGGGTCGCGCGCGCCATTCTCGCCGGCTTCGACAAGCACTACCGCCTTTTCCGGGAGGCCGCGCGTCAGGCCAAGCGCCACTTCGAGGCGGCCGACTGGTTGGCCATGCGCAAGCTCGCGCGCGAGCGCATCCAGCTGTACGACCGGCGCGTGCACGAGGCAGTCGAGACGGTGCGCGCGGACTACCCGCAGGCCGAGCGCGACGAATCGCTCTGGCCCGCGATCAAGCTTGCATACATCGGACTGCTGCACGAGCACAGGCAGCCCGAGTGCGCGGAGACGTTCTACAACTCGGTCGCCTGCCAAGTCCTGCACCGACGCTACTACCGCAATGAGTTCATCTTTTGGCGACCTGCGGTCGCGACCGAGCACCTCGAGGGGGAGGCGCCGACCTACCGCTGCTACTACCCCAGGGACAAGGGGCTGCGCGGCACGCTGCGCGCAATCGTCGCCGACTTTGATCTGACCAACTCGTTCGAGGACCTGCGACGCGACACCCACAGCGTGCTGCGCGCGCTACGCGCGCACTTCCCGCGCCCGACGCGCGCCTACCCCAGCCTTCAGGTGCAGGTGCTCGGATCGCTCTTCTTCCGTAACAAGGCGGCCTACGTCATCGGCAAGATCGTCAACGGCCACCGCGAATACCCCTTCGCCGTGCCGATCCTGCAGAACGAGAGGCGCGAGCTGTACCTCGACGCGCTTCTGCTCGACCACGATGAGCTCCAGCTCCTGTTCTCGTTCGCGCGCGCGTATTTCCTGGTCGACATGGAAGTGCCGGCCGCGTACGTGTCGTTCCTGCGCCAGCTGATGCCGAAAAAGCCGCGCGCCGAGATGTACATGGCGGTCGGGCTGCAGAAGCAGGGCAAGACGCTCTTCTACCGCGACCTGCACTATCACCTCAAGCACTCGACCGACGAATTCGTGATCGCGCCCGGAATCAAGGGAATGGTGATGCTGGTGTTCACCCTGCCCTCGTTCCCATACGTGTTCAAGGTGATTCGCGACCATTTCGCGCCACCCAAGGAGATGGACCGGCAGACCGTCAAGGAGAAATATCAGCTGGTCAAGTACCACGACCGGGTCGGGCGCATGGCCGACACGCTGGAGTACTCGCTGGTGGCGCTGCCGCGCGAGCGCTTCGCGCCCGATCTGATCGAAGAGCTCAAGGCCCATGCCGCGTCGTCGATCGAGTTCGAGGGCGACCAGATCGTTATCAAGCATATGTACATCGAGCGGCGCATGGTGCCGCTCAACCTGCATCTCGAGGAAGCGGTGCGCGAAGGCGACGAAACGCGCCTGCGGCACGCGCTGGACGAGTACGGCAAGGCGATCAAGGAGCTCGCGGGGGCGAACATCTTTCCGGGCGACATGCTGCTCAAGAACTTCGGCGTCACGCGCCACAATCGGGTCGTGTTCTACGACTACGACGAGATTGCGTACATGACCGACTGCAACTTCCGCCGCATCCCCCCGCCGGCGAGCTACGAGGACGAGATGGCCGCGGAGCCGTATTGGTCGGTTGGCCCGCACGACGTCTTCCCGGAGCAGTTCGAACGCTTTCTGGTGGCCAACCCGCATGCGCGTGAGGTGTTCATGCAGCTGCATGGCGATCTCACCGATCCCGCGTTCTGGACCGGCAAGCAGGCACGCATCCGCGCCGGGATCCAGGAGGACGTCTTCTCCTACCCCGAGTCCTGCCGCTTCAAGCGCTAGGCGGCGCCGCCGGCGGGACGCTGGCTGCGTACAGCGGCCGCTCGTCGTACAGGTTCAGCCAACCCTTCACGATTCGGTAGATGACCCAGATCGCGGTTGCGCCGACGACGATCATGCCGACGAACACGATCCACGACAGCGCCCCCAGCACGAACCAGAGCAAGGCGAACCAGAAGGTGCGTATCTGCCAGCGGAAGTGCGACTCGAGCCAGGTGCCGCGCACGTCGTCCAGCTTGACATAGTTCACGATCACGCCCACCAGCGCGGTCAGACCGGTGAAATAGGCCGCTGCCTGCAGCGCGTAGACCACCGCCGTGATCGTCTTCAACCGCTCGAACGCAAGATTCTTCTCAGTCATGGTCCCCCTCCCCGTACAGCGCCTCCGGCCCCCGTCTGGCGCCGCGAACCGCGATCCGCTTGGCGCGCCCGCTGAGCCCGGCCTCGATCGTCACGTCGCGCCGCGCCGCGCCCAGCCGCTCGGCGACGAATTCAATCAGCGCCGCGTTCGCCTTGCCGTCGACCGCCCGCGCCGCGAGGCGCAGCTTCAGCCTGCGGCCGTACAGCCCCGCCACTTCGGTGCGGGCGGCCCCCGGCTGCACGTGCAGCTCCAGCACCAGACGGCCGCCGTCCTGGCGGTACCAGACGCTCAGACGATGCCTCCGATCGCGCCGCGCAGGCTCCAGATCGGGAACAGCAGTACCTGCAGCAGGATCAGCAGCACGAGCGGGGAAAGGTCGATGTTCGCGATCGGCGGCACCAGCCGCCGCACCGGGCGCAGGAAGGGCCGCGTGATCGCGTCCAGAACCGGGTTGCCGGCCGCGTGCGGCGCCACCCAGGACAGTACCGCCTGAACAACGACTGCGAACATCAGCATGTAAACACTCAGGCGGACCAGGTCGATCAGCGCCACCACGGCGAGCAGCGCCAGGGCCGCGCCGGGCGCCGAGCCGAGATCGCCGCCGCGCAGCGCGAACAGCGTGTAAAGCGAAACCGCCTGCAGCAGCCAGGCCGCTACCGCGGTGGCCAGATCGAGCCCGCCAAGCGGCGGCATGACCCGCCGCGCCGGGCGCACGATCCAGTTGGTGGCGACGACGACGAACTCTCCGATCTGGTTGCGGAACGGCACTCCCAGCCACTGGAAGTGAAAGCGCGCCAGCAACAAATAGACGAAGAACGCGGCTACCGTGTCGACCAGGAACGACACAATTTGCTCCAGCACTCAGCCTCCCCTTGCCAATTCTTCGCCCAGCTCCGCGCCGCGCCGGCTTGCGGCCTCGAGCGCGCGCCACAGGCGCTCGGCGAGCTTCTCCTGGTCGAATACGCGCAGCGCAGCCTCGGTAGTGCCGCCCTTCGAGGTGACCCGCTCGCGCAACACGTCCGGCGCTTCGCCGCTTTGCGCGGCAAGCCTGGCCGCACCGAGTACGGTCTGCAAGGCGAGCTTCGCGGCAACCTCGGGCGGCAGGCCGAGCCTGACGCCCGCCGTAGCCAGTTGCTCGATGAACCAGAATACGTAGGCTGGCCCGCTGCCCGAGACCGCGGTCACCGGATCGAGCAAGGCTTCCTCGTCCACCCACACCACCTCACCCACCGCGCCCAGGATGCGCGCCGCTCGCTGCCGCTCGGCGGCGCTTACCTCGGGCAGCGCGTAAAGCCCCGTGATGCCGGCGCCGATCAGCGCCGGCGTATTCGGCATGCAGCGCACCAGGCGCCTATGCCCGCCCAGCCAGCGCGACAGGTCGGCCAGGCGCAGGCCGGCGGCGACGCTGATCACCAGCTTGGA
>JBAUTW010000407.1:0-10423 GCA_049582365.1 Burkholderiales bacterium
ATCCTCGCCGCGATCAAGCATGCCTGGGGCGAGCGCGTGACCACCGTGTTCGTACGCCAGGGGCACTACGCCAACGATCCGCAGAACACCGGGCGCTACCCGGCGGCCGACCTCAGCATAGGGCACATAGGCGAGCTGATGCGCCAGGACCTGACGCGCCTTCAGAGCCGCTGAAGCTTGCGCGCGGCCCCGGCGTAAAGCACCTCGCGCATCGCGCCCGCGGCGCGGGCGTGGAACGCCACCGCCTCCGGGTCGAAGTCGCGCGCCGGCACTGGCGCGTGCGCGAAATGACCGAAGCGGTCGTTTCCCCGCACCAGCGCGGCGCAGTCCCAGGCGCCAACCACCTGCTTGGTGTCGGGCGGCATGAAGTGCATCGACACGCCGATCCTGCGGTCGGGCGAGAGGTTCGGGCCCGAGCCGTGCGCGAGGCAATAGTTGTGCAGCGACATCTCGCCCGGACGCAGCGGCATGCTGGCGGCGCGCGACTCGTCGAGATCGCGGATCGCCTGGCCGCGCGTGAGCATGTTGTCCCCGTCGTAGGTGTCCTCGTGCGCGAGCGTCTCCCCGGCGTGGGTGCCCGGCATCACCTTCATGCAGCCGGCCTCGACGCTCGCCGCCGAAATGGCGAACCACGCCGTGACCACGTTGCGGCTCGACAGGCCCCAGTAGGTGTTGTCCTGGTGCCAGGAAACGAAGCTCTTCGAGCCAGCTTCCTTGATCCAGAAGATCGTGCTCCAGCACAGGATGTCGGGACCGATCAGCTGCTCGATCGGGTCGAGCACGCGCGGATCGCGGATCAGGTCGTCGAGCCATTTGAACAGCAGGAACGCGCGGCTGCGCTGGCCGGCCTCGAGCCTGCCGCCCTGCGTCGCCTCGAAGGACTCGAGCTTGCGCCGCAGGCCGGCGGCCTCGGCGGCCGGCATCACGGGTACCGGGCAGACGTAGCCGTCGCGGCGGTACTGGTCGATCTGCTGGTCCGTGAGCGGCATGTGGGCCTCCCCGATCGGTAGCTGGACAGCCCGATGATACCGAAGGACGGGATTGGATTTGACCGGTATCAACCGCGTTCGCCCCTCGCAGGTTATGTTTGCCGGAAAGGCAACCTTGAATGCTCCTCGCCTGGATCCTCGGCTTCAGTCTTCTCGGCAGCGTCGGCGCCGTCGGCGGCGCGGCGCTGCTGCTCGCCTTTCCCGACAGCGTGCGCAAGCGCCTCGTGCCGGCGCTGATTGCCTATGCGGCCGGCACCCTGCTCGGCGCGGCTTTCCTGGGCATGATCCCGGCGGCCGCCGACAACGCGCCCGTCAGGTCGGTGAGCGCGGCCGTGCTCGCCGGGATCGTGCTCTTCTTCCTGCTCGAAAGGCTCGTGCTTTGGCGCCATGGACACGAGGCCAGGCGGGCGACCAATCCCGCGGCGCCGCTCATCCTGGTGGGCGACGCGTTCCACAACTTCGTCGACGGCGTCGTGATCGCCGCCGCCTTTCTCACTTCGGTGCCGCTCGGCGTCGCAGCCGGGCTCGCGGTGGTCGCGCATGAAGTTCCGCAGGAAGTCGGCGACTTCGCGATCCTGCTCGACGGCGGCTACGGACGCAGGAAGGCTCTCGCGCTCAACGCGCTCTCGGCGACCGCGACGCTGCCGGGCGCGTTGGCCGGCTACTTCTGGCTCGCCGACGTGCAGGGGCTCGTGCCCTACGTGCTGGCGCTCTCGGCGGCGAGCTTCATCTACATCGCGGTGGCCGACCTGCTGCCGGGCCTGCACCGCCGGCCGGCCGGGGGCTGGCGCCAGCTCGCGCTGATCCTGGCGGGCATCGCGACCATCGCCGTGTTTCATTTCTCGCCATGAGTGCGCCGGCGAGATTCGCGTTGGCGCTCGCGCTGCTGCTCGGCGCCTGGCTGACGCTTGCCGCGCCCGCTGCCGCGCAGCCGCAACGATCGGTCGAGCTTGCGTTCTTCTACGGTCGCGGCTGCCCGCACTGCGCGAACATGAAGGAATTTCTCGGCTCGATGCAGCAGAAGTATCCGCAGCTCGACGTGCGCGAGTACGAGGTGTACTTCGACGCCGGCAACGCGCGCCTGTTCGAGCGCGTCGCCGCGGGCTACGGGGTCCCGATAGAGGGCGTCCCCACGGTCTACGTGGGCGAGCGCGCGATCGGCGGCTTCTCGGAGGAGATGGCGGCGCGCGTCGAGCAAGGCATCCGGGAATGCATCGAGCGCGCCTGCGCGTCGCCGCTTTCGCGTGCGAGCGCCGGCTCCGCCACAACCGGGCTTACCCTGTCGGCGGTGGCCGCCGGGGCCGCCGTGGACGCGATCAATCCCTGCGCCTTTGCGGTGCTGATCATCCTCATCACGGCGATCCTCGCCTCGGGCGGCAGACGGCGCGCGCTGTACGCCGGGACGGCGTTTTCCCTGTCCATTTTCCTTTCCTACTACCTCATGGGCCTCGGGCTGTACGCCGCGGTGCAGGCCGCGGCGGCGACGCAGGCGATCTACGTCGCGGCAGCGCTGCTGGCGATCGTGGTAGGGCTGTTCAACCTGAAGGACTACCTCTGGTACGGCAAATGGTTCGCCATGGAGGTGCCGCAGAGCTGGCGCCCGGCGCTGAAGCGGCTCATCCAGGGCGTCACTTCGGTGCCGGGCGCCTTTTTCGTCGGATTTGCCGTGAGCCTGTTCCTGCTGCCGTGCACCTCGGGACCGTACATCGTGATTCTCGGCCTGCTCGCGAAGACCACGACGCGGGCGGGCGCGATGCTCTGGCTGCTCCTTTATAACGCCATCTTCGTCCTGCCGATGGTCGTGATCACGGGCGCGGTGTACTACGGTTTCACGACTGCCGAGAGGGTCGAGGCATGGCGTGCGACGCGGCTGCCGCTGCTGCACCTGATCGCCGGCATCACGCTTTTGCTGCTCGGCCTCGCAATGACGGTATCGCTGTGGCTCGGAGCGGTTTGACCGCACCCGAAGCCGCGACTCAGCCGTAGGTGAAGAAGCCGCGCCCGGTCTTGCGCCCGAGGTAGCCCGCCTCGACCATCTCCACCAACAGCGGCGCGGGGCGGTACTTCGGGTCCTTGAAGCCCTCGAACAGCACCTGCATCACCGCCAGCTCGACGTCCAGGCCGACCAGGTCGCACAGGGCGAGCGGGCCGAGCGGATGGTTGGCGCCGAGCTTCATCGCCTGGTCGATCTGCTCCGCGCTCGCGAGGCCTTCGGCGAGCGCGAAGATCGCCTCGTTGATCATCGGGCAAAGCATGCGGTTGACGACGAAGCCGGGCGAGTTTCGCACCTGCACCGGCGCCTTGCCGATCTTTTTGCTCAGCGCCTCGACCGCGGCGTAGGTCTCGTCCGAGGTCTGCAGCCCGCGGATCAGCTCGACCAGCGCCATCACCGGCACCGGGTTGAAGAAGTGCATTCCGATCACCTTGTCGGGACGCTTGGTCGCGGCCGCGAGGCGCGTGATCGAAATCGACGAGGTGTTCGAAGCGATCACGGCGCCCGCCGGCGCGAGCTCGTCCAGCTGGGCGAAGATCTTGAGCTTGAGCGGCAGGTTCTCGGTCGCGGCCTCGATCACCAGGCCGCAATCCTTGAGCGCGCCGACGTCGGTCGCAGTGCGGATGCGCGCGAGCGCGGCGGCCTTCTGCTCCGCGCTCATCTTCTCCTTCTTCACCAGCCGGTCGAGGCTGCCCGAGATCGCCGCCGTGGCGCGCTCGAGCTGCGCCTGCGCGACGTCGGTCATCACCACGTCGATCCCGGCCAGCGCCAGGGTCTGGCTGATGCCGTGGCCCATGGTGCCCGCGCCGACCACTGCGATCTTGCTGAATTCCATGATCCGTTCCTTCCGTACGCGTTGCGTTATGCGGCCTGCAGCTTGGCCATCGCGACCGCGAGCCATTTGACGCCCTGGCCGCCGAAGTTCACCTGCACCCGCGCGTCGTTGCCCTGGCCTTCGGCGTCGACGATGACGCCGGAGCCGAATTTCGGGTGCAGTACGTTCTGCCCGACGCGAAAGCCGCCCGCCGCCGCGGGGCTCGCGAAGCCCGGCGCCTTCTTGCGCGGCGCGCCCCAGGCCTGCGACACCGAAGCAAGCGCCTGGCGCGCGCGCTGGGCGGCGAAGCGCGGCGTGAGCCACTTCATCAGGCCCTCGGGAATCTCGTCCAGGAAGCGCGAGGGCAGGTTGTAGTGCGTCTGCCCGTGCAGCATGCGGGTCTGCGCGAACGACAGGTAAAGCCGCTTTCGCGCGCGTGTGATCGCGACGTAGGCCAGGCGCCGCTCCTCCTCCAGGCCGTCCCTTTCCGCCACGCTCTGCTCATGGGGAAAGAGCCCTTCTTCCAGTCCGGTCAGGAACACCGCCTCGAACTCCAGCCCCTTGGCCGAGTGCACCGTCATCATCTGCAGCGCGTCCTGTCCCTCGCCCGCCTGGTGCTCGCCCGCCTCGAGCGCGGCGTGGGTTAGAAAGGCGGTCAGCGGGTCGATTGCCTCGCCCGACTCGACCTCGCGCTCCTCCTCGCTGAACGCGGCGGCCGCGTTCACCAGCTCTTCGAGGTTTTCGATCCGATCGGCGCCGTCGCGCTCGTTCTTGTAGTGCTCGATCAGGCCGCTCCTCGCCACCACGTGCTCGACCGCCTCGGGCAGCGGCAGCTCGGCGGTTTCGCGCCGCAGGTCCTCGATCAGCGCACGGAAGGCGCCCGCCTTGCCTTCGATCGCGGCGAACAGCGGCGTCCCGTTCGCCTTCGCCGCGTCCTGGATCTGCTCCAGCGTGCGCGCGCCGAGTCCGCGCGGCGGGAAGTTGAATACCCGCAGGAAGGCGTTGTCGTCGTCGCTCGAAGCCATCAGGCGCAGGTAGGCGAGCGCGTGCTTCACCTCGGCGCGTTCGAAGAAGCGCAGGCCGCCGTAAACGCGGTAGGGGATGCCGGCCGAGAACAGCGCGTGCTCGAGCACCCGCGACTGCGCGTTGGAGCGGTACAGTACCGCCAGGTCCGCACGCCGCTCGCCGTCGTTCACCAGCGCCTGCACTTCCTCGACTATCCAGCGCGCCTCGAGCGCGTCGGTCTCGGCCTCGAACACGCGCAGCGGCTCGCCTTCGCCCGCGGCGGTCCACAGGTTCTTGCCCAGCCGCTTGCGGTTGTTGGCGATCAGTGCGTTTGCCGCGTCGAGTATGTTTCCGTGCGAACGGTAGTTCTGCTCCAGGCGAATCACCTTCTGCACCCGGAAGTCGCGCTCGAAGTCGGCCATGTTGCCCACGTTGGCGCCGCGGAAGGCGTAGATCGACTGGTCGTCGTCGCCGACCGCGAACACCGCGGCCTGGCGCCCGGCGAGCAGCTTGAGCCAGCGATACTGCAGCTTGTTGGTGTCCTGGAACTCGTCCACCAGGATGTGGCGGAAGCGCGCCTGGTAGTGCTCGCGCAGCAGCTCGTTCCTCGCCAGCAGCTCGTAGCTGCGCAGCAGCAGCTCGGCGAAGTCCACCACGCCCTCGCGCTGGCACTGCTCGTCGTAGGCCGCGTACAGGTCGACGAAGCGTCGCGTCGTCTCGTCGGTAAGCGCGACGTCGCGCGCGCGCAGGCCTTCTTCCTTCCTCTCGTTGATGAAATACTGCACCTCTCGCGGCGCGAAGCGGTCCTCGTCCACGTCGAGCGCCTTCACCAGCCGCTTGACCGCGGCGAGCTGATCCTGCGAGTCGAGGATCTGGAAGGTCTGCGGCAGGCCCGCGTCGCGATGGTGCGCGCGCAGCATGCGGTTGCAAAGGCCGTGGAAGGTGCCGATCCACATCCCGCGCGGGTTCACCGGCAGCATGGCTCCGAGGCGCGTGAGCATCTCGCGCGCGGCCTTGTTGGTGAAGGTGACCGCGAGCAGGCCGCCCGGGGTCGCGCGGGCATTCTTGATCAGCCACGCGATGCGGGTGGTCAGCACGCGCGTCTTGCCGCTGCCCGCGCCGGCCAGGATCAGCGCGTGCTCGTCGCCGAGCGTGACCGCCGCGAGCTGTTCGGGATTGAGATGTTCGAGATGAAGCGACAAAGCACGCGCATTATAAGCCGCGCGCTACATGGAGACCTTCGGCTCGGCCACGCCCAGCTTGCCTTGCAGCCGACCGGCGAGCGCCTCGGCCTCGGCGCGCGAGGGCAGCTGCGTGATGCGCACGCGGTACACGCGTTTGCCGCGCGCCATGCCGGGGTAGATGCGCGCCGGGTAGCCGCTGGCGCGCAAGCCGCCGTAGAGATCGAGCGCCTCGCCCTGCGTGCGGACGGTGGCGAGAGTCAGCTTCCACTTGCCGCCGCGCATCGCCGCGCCGGCGCCCTTCTGGATCTCGGTCTGGGCCGCCCACTTCGCGAGCTGCTCGGGGCTGACCTGGCCCACCGGCAGCGATTTGCCCTGCTCGCGCCGATAGAACTCGAGCGGCCGGTCCATCGTGATCGCGCCTTCGTTGTCCGGCTTGACCTCGATCTTGCCCTCGATCAGGCAGACGACCTGCTTGTCCCGGGTCGAGCTGCCCCACAGGTCGGTGCCACGGATTCCGGCCGTGACCGTGTTCAGAGTGATGCTGACGTCGCGCCGGCGCGCCTTGGCGAGCGCCTCGGTGGTGAAGCGGAACGCGCCCTCCAGCACGTGCAGCGCGGCCCGGAAGATGCCTCCCCGGTTCGGCTTCATCTCGGTGATCGCGAGCGTGGCGTTCGCGCCCAGCTTGACCCGGCTGCCCTCGGCGAGCCTGACCAGCAGGCGCGATTCGGCGCCGGTGCTGACCCGATCGCCCGCCACCAGCGCCATGCCGGGCGCGAGCGGCGTGCGAATGCCGTCGTGCTCGACCCAGGCCGGCATCTGCACGCCTTCCACCACCGCCGCCGGCGCGGCCATCGCTTGCGCCGCGGCCAGGGCCAGACCGGCGCCCAACAAGACTGCGTGAATGCGCTTCATTGGATCCCCCCGTTTGCCCGCGTCGAGCGGGATATACGCGCCGCATGCGCAGGGCGGATGCGGCGAAAAGCTATAATTCGCGGCTTGCCGCCAACAAAGTCACAAATGCAGGAACGCTACGACCCGCAGAGCGTGGAACGCGAAGCCCAGGACTACTGGGAGCGGCGCGGCTCTTTCCGCGTCGTCGAGGATCCCGCGCGGCCCAAGTTCTACTGCCTTTCCATGTTCCCCTACCCCTCGGGAAAGCTGCACATGGGGCACGTCAGGAACTATACCATCGGCGACGTTCTGACCCGCCATTTCCGCATGCGCGGCATGAACGTGCTGCAGCCGATGGGCTGGGACGCGTTCGGTCTGCCGGCCGAGAACGCGGCGATGGCGAACAAGGTGCCGCCCGCCAGGTGGACCTACGACAACATCGCGTATATGAAGAAGCAGCTGAAGAGCCTCGGCTTCGCGCTCGACTGGGAGCGAGAGCTCGCGACCTGCCGGCCCGAGTACTACAAGTGGAACCAGTGGTTCTTCACGCGGCTGTTCAGGAAGGGCCTGGCGTACAAGAAGACCGGCGTGGTCAACTGGGACCCGGTCGACCAGACCGTGCTCGCCAACGAGCAGGTGATCGACGGCCGCGGCTGGCGCACCGGGGCGCCGGTCGAGAAGCGCGAAATCCCGATGTACTTCCTGCGCATCACCGCCTACGCCGATGAGCTGCTCGCCGCGCTGGACGGCCTGCCGGGCTGGCCGGAGCAGGTCAAGCTGATGCAGAAGAACTGGATCGGCCGTTCCGAGGGCGTGCGGGTCGGCTTCGAGTACGAGCTCGAGGGCGATAAGCGCGTGCTGTGGGTGTTCACCACCCGCGCCGACACCCTGATGGGCGCCACGTTCTGCGCCGTCGCAGCGGAACATCCCATCGCCGCTTTTGCATCTAAATCGAATCCGCGGCTTGCGCAATTCGTCGAGGAATGCAAACAGGGCGCGGTGATGGAGGCCGACCTCGCGCAGCTCGAGAAGAAGGGCATGCCGACCGGCCTTAGCTGCACCCACCCTCTCTCGGGCGAGAAGATCCCGGTCTGGGTCGCGAACTACGTGCTGATGGGCTACGGCGAAGGCGCGGTGATGGCGGTGCCGGCGCACGACGAGCGCGACTACGCGTTCGCCCACAAGTACCGCCTGCCGATCAAGCCCGTGATCCGCCACCCGCTCGGCGACACAGTGCCCGAGCCCTGGCAGCCGCAGTACGCCGATTACGGCATCTGCATCAATTCCGGCAAGTACGACGGCCTGGCGTACGACAAAGCGGTCGACGTCATCGCCGCCGACCTGAAGGCGAAGGACCTGGGCGAAAAGCAGGTGCAGTGGCGCCTGCGGGACTGGGGCATCTCGCGCCAGCGCTACTGGGGCTGCCCGATCCCGATCGTGCACTGCCCGGACTGCGGCGATGTGCCGGTGAAGGACGAGGATCTGCCGGTCGCGCTGCCCGAGGACCTGGTGCCCGACGGCACGGGCAATCCGCTCAACAAGATGCCCGCCTTCCTCGACACGAAATGCCCTTCGTGCGGCAAGCCGGCCAGGCGCGAAACCGACACGATGGACACCTTCGTCGATTCGTCGTGGTACTTCGCGCGCTACACCTGTCCCGACAACGACCGCGCGATGGTGGATGCGCGCGCGCGCTACTGGATGCCGGTCGACCAGTACATAGGCGGCATCGAGCACGCGATCCTGCACCTGCTTTACTCGAGGTTCTTCATGCGCGCGATGCGCGACGAAGGTTTGCTCCAGGTCGACGAGCCTTTCACCAATCTGCTCACCCAGGGCATGGTGCTGGCCGAGACCTATTACCGCGATACCCCGGCGGGGCGGCGCGAATGGGTGCACCCGTCCGAAGTCGAGGTCAGCCGCGACGCCAAGGGCAAGATCGTCTCCGCCAGGCGCCGCGCCGACGGCGCCGAGGTTTCGTTCGCCGGCATCGGCACGATGTCGAAATCGAAGAACAACGGCGTCGACCCACAGGCGCTGATCGAGAAGTACGGCGCCGACACGGCGCGCTTCTTCATCATCTTCGCCTCGCCGCCGACCAACACCCTCGAGTGGTCCGACGAGGGGGTCGAGGGCTCGCACCGCTTCCTGAAGCGCCTGTGGTCCTACGGCGCGAAGTTCGGCGCCGCCGCGCCAGCACCGGCCAATGCTGCCGCCGACAAGGCGGCCCGCTTCGAGGTGCACTCGGTGCTACGGCAGGCGAACTACGATCTCGCCAAGCACCAGTTCAACACCGTGGCCTCCGCGGCGATGAAGATCCTGAACGCGCTCGAGAAGCTTCCCGCGCGCACCCCGGCCGCGCAGGAAGGGCTGTCGATCCTGCTGCGCGTGCTGTCGCCGATCACGCCGCACGTCTGCCACCATCTGTGGCGGGCGCTCGGCTTCGGCGAGGACGTGATGCAGGCCGCCTGGCCCGAGGCCGACCCCGCGGCGCTGGAGCAGGACGAGATCGAGCACGTGGTGCAGGTCAACGGGAAGATGCGGGCCACCGTATGGATTCCAGCCGGACTAAATGATGAGGAAACAGCGGCACTGGCGATAAACGCCGTGGGGAAATTCATTGAAGGAAAGCCGATTCGCAAGCATATCGTCGTTCGAGGCAGGCTCGTGAATCTCGTCGTCTAATGCGCGCACTTATCCTGCTCGTCGCGATTTCCCTCGCCGGCTGCGGCTTTCAGCTGCGCGGCGCGGCGAAGCTGCCGTTCGATACCGTGTACGTCGCGGCCGCCGAAGGCGGCATCGCGCTCGACCTCAAGCGCAACATCCAGGCCGGGACCGACGCCAAGGTGGTGGACGACGCGAAAAAGGCCGAGGCCTTGCTGCAGTTCACGCACGAGGAGCGCCAGAAGGTGATCCTCTCGCTCAGCGCCACGGGGCGCGTGCGCGAATTCCAGCTGCGCTACATCGTGGGCTTCCGGGTAGTCGACAACAAGGGCGAGGTCTACGTGCCGCAGAGCACGATCGAGCTCACGCGCGACATCACCTTCAACGACGCCGACGTGCTGGCCAAGGAATCTGAGGAGCAGGTGCTGTACCGCGACATGCAGAACGACATGGTGCAGCAGATCATGCGCCGGCTCGCCGCCGCCCGGCGGCCGGCCAAGGCCTGAAGCCGGATGGCGCTGCGCGCCGAGCAACTGCAGGCGCAGCTCGCGAAATCGCTCGCCCCTCTTTACGTCGTGCACGGCGACGAGCCGCTGCTCGCGCTGGAGGCGGCCGACGCGGTGCGCGCCGCGGCGCGCAAGGCGGGCTACCGCGAGCGCGAGGTGTTCTTTGCCGAGCGCGGCTTCGACTGGAGCGAGCTGCTGCACGCCGGCGCGTGCCTCTCGCTGTTCGGCGACAGGAAGATCGTCGAGCTCAGGATCCCCACCGGCAAGCCGGGCCCGCAGGGAGCAGAGGCGATCGGCGCGTACTGCGCGCGCGCAGGCGCCGACATCCTGACGCTGGTCTCGCTGCCGCGGCTGGACCGCGCGGGGCAGTCCTCGGC
>JBAUTW010000408.1:0-9388 GCA_049582365.1 Burkholderiales bacterium
GCAGCCAGACGTCCAGGGCGGCGAGCGCGCGGTCGCGGATCGCCGCGCTCGCCGTGCGCAGCTCTTCAAACGCCTCCACGCCGTAGGCCTCGCGCGCCGCGGTGCGCTTGTCGGCGAAGCCGCTGCCGAAGCGCTTGAGCACGCTCTGCAGCCTCGCGTCGGCGAGCGCGTCGTGCGCGCGCGCCTTGAACTGCATCGACTGAATGCGCATCAGTCGGACTCCCCGGCGAGCACCTCGGCTACGTGCAGCACGCGCGTCGTCTCATCGCCGCGGCGGCGCAGCCGGCCCTCGATGTTGAGCATGCAGCCGAGGTCGCCCAGCACCACCGCGCCCGCGCCCGACGCGGCGACGTTCTCGCACTTGGTCTCGGCCATCGCAGCGGATATCTCGCCGAACTTGATCGAGAACGTGCCGCCGAAGCCGCAGCAGGTCTCGCTGTCCTTCATTTCGACAAGTGTCACGCCCGGCATCTTGGCCAGCAACCGTCGCGGCTGCTGTTTAACGCCGAGCTCGCGCAGCCCGGCGCAGGAATCGTGGTAGGTGATCGTGCCGCGGAAGCGCCCGGGCGGCAGCTCGAGCCGGGCGACGTTCACCAGGAAGTCGGTCAGTTCCCAGCTCTTGGCGGCCAGCGCGTCGACGCGCGCGAGCCACGCGCCCTCGCTTTCGAACAGCGCCGGGTAATGGGTCTTGATCATGCCGGTGCACGAGCCCGAAGGCGCGACCAGGTAGTCGCAGCCCTCGAACTCGCCGATCAGCTTTTCGGCCAGTGCGCGCGCGGAGCTGCGCTCGCCGGAATTCCAGCCCGGCTGGCCGCAGCAGGTCTGCGTCGCCGGCACCACCACTTCGAATCCGGCGCCCTCGAGCAGCTTGAGGGCGGCAAAGCCGATGCGTGGCCGCATCATGTCCACCAGGCAGGTAACGAACAGGCCGACGCGGTGCCCGCTGGGCATGGAGAGAGACTTTTCCTTTTTGAAACAGAGACGAAACGGCAATTAAGGATAACACGCCGCCGCCTCGCCTGATTTCACATCGTGAGATACAATCGGCTGGTTCTTATGATGCTACGCAGCAATTCCGTGCCCAGCGCCAAACCAAAGTCCAAAGACGAGCAAAAGAGCCCGATCCAGGTGATCGAGCGCATGATGAAGCTGCTCGAGGTGCTCGCGAAGCATCCCGAGCCGCTCGGACTAAAGCAGGTCGCGCAGTACACCGGGCTGCACCCCTCGACCGCGCACCGCATCCTCGCCGCGATGGCCGCCGACCGCCTGGTCGATCGCATCGAGCCCGGCAGCTACCGGCTCGGGATGCGCCTGCTCGAGCTCGGCACGCTGGTCAAATCCCGCATCAGCGTGCGCGAGCTGGCGCTGCCGGTGATGCGCGAGCTGCACGCGCAGACAGGGGAAACGGCCAACCTTTCGGTGCGCCACGACGACGAGATCGTGTACGTCGAGCGTACCTCGGCGGGCCGCTCCGCGATGCGCATCGTGCACGCGATCGGCGCGCGCGCGGCGCTGCACATCACCGCGGCGGGCAAGTTGTTCCTGCTCGAAGACGGATTCGCCAAGCTGCGCGACTACGCCAAGCGAACCGGCCTCGCGCCGCACACGCGCAACACGCTCAGTACCATCGCGCTGCTCGAGCGGGACCTCGAACGCATTCAGCGCCAGGGCTACGCAACCGACAATGAAGAGGCGGAAATCGGCGTGCGCTGCGTTGCGGCCGGGGTCCGCAACGACAGCGGCGAATTGATCGCCGGGCTGTCGCTGTCGACGCCGGCCGATCGAATGAAGCCGCAATGGGGCCCGCTGGTGAAGGAAGCCGCCGACCGAATCTCGCGCGCCATCGGCCACCATCCGGCGGCGCGCATCGGCGCCGCCTGACCCCTGCGCGTTCGAATGCGACGCCGAAGCGGGCGCATAGCAGGCGGATTCACCCTGATCGAACTGGTCGTCGTCATCGTGATTCTCGGCATCCTCGCCGCGGTCGCCGTGCCGCAATTCCTCGACCTGAAGGCCAGCACCTACAAGACCTCGGTCGCGCAGACGGCCGGCGCTTTCTCGTCGGCCATCTCGATCGCCCACCTGAGCTGCCTGGTCAAGGGCCACGCGGGCCAGGACAACCTGCCCGGGTTCGGCGCCGGAATCGTCGATTTCAATTCGAATTGCTACCCGTCGTCGACCAACGGGAACAACGGCAACGTGAACGCCAACCGCTGCCTGCAGATCTGGAACGGGGTGCTCGCGCTCGCGCCGTCGATCAGCACCGCGGCGCGCGGCTCGACGGAATACCGCGCGCAGGGCAGCGGCACTACCTGCACCTACACCTACCGCAAGGACACCGCCACGGTGCGCCGCTTCACCTACAGCGCGGCCAGCGGTGCCATCGTCCTCACCAGCCCCTAGCGCTCACTCGTCCGCGGTCAGTCCGTGAAGGGAGAACAGGCCGCGACGGTCGCGCCACACGCGCGCGCCGCGGAAGCCCGCCTCGGCCGCCAGCGCCTGGAACTCTTCGACTGAATATTTCCACGAGTTCTCGGTATGGATGGTCTCCCCGGCATCGAACTGGAAGCGGCTGCGCCCAACACGCACGTTCTGGCGAGCAAGCGACACGAGGTGCATCTCGATCCTGCCGCGCGAAGCGTTGTAGAAGGCGTAGTGCCGGAAACGCTGCAGATCGAAGTCTCCGCCTAGCTCGCGATTGATGCGCGCCAGAAGGTTCAAGTTGAACGCCGCGGTGACGCCCGTGGCGTCGTTGTACGCGGCATGCAGCACGTTGGGGTCCTTCTTCAGGTCGACTCCCACCAGCATCGCGCCGCTCGCGCCGACCTGGGCGCGAGTCATGCGCAGGAATCCCTCCGCCTCCGAAGGCGAAAGATTGCCAATGGTCGAGCCCGGAAAGTAGGCCACGCGCCGGCGCGCCTTGCGTGCGCCACGCGGCGGCAGCTTGAGCGGGCGCGAGAAATCGCCCACCACCGCGGCGATGTCGAGCCAGGGAAATTCGCCTGCCAGGCGCGTCGCCGCGTCGCGCAGCGCGGCCTCCGAGATTTCGACCGGGACATAGCGCGATGGCCTGAGATGCTCGATCAGCATGCGCGTCTTGACGCTCTCGCCGCTGCCGTACTCAATCAGCTCGCAGCGTTCGCCCGCGAAGCGCACGATCTCGCGCAAGTGCCGCTTGGTAAGCGCGAGCTCGGTGCGAGTGGGGTAGTACTCGCGCAGGCGGCAGATGCGCTCGAACAGGCGGCTGCCCGCGGCGTCGTAAAGGTACTTGGGCGACAGGGCCTTTTGCGGCTGCGAGAGGCCGGAAATGACGTCGTCGAGAAATCCGTCCGTGCCTGCCGCGGAGCCGAAAAAACTGACTGCGCCTCGCCTGCTCAGCCGCGCGAGTCGGCCAGCGCGCTGCTTTCGAGCCACTTGCGGATGCGGTTGGCGTCGCCGATACGCGAATACTTGCCCCAAGAATCGAGCAGCACAACGATCAGCTCGCGCGAGGCCACCGTCACCTGCATCACCAGACAGCGCCCCGCCTCGCTGATATAGCCCGTTTTCGAGAGGTCGATGTCCCAGTGCGGGTTGGACACCAGACGGTTCGTATTGTGGTACGCCAGCGTACGCCCGCGCGCCTCGACTTTCGCCCTGCCGCGCGTCGTGTAGGCGCGAATTTGCGGGTAGTCGGCGGCCGCCTTGACCAGTCGCGCGAGATCGCGCGGACTCGACACGTTGTCCGAATTGAGGCCGGTCGGGTCGACGTAGTGCGTGTCCTGCATGCCGAGCGCGCGCGCCTTCGCGTTCATCGCCGCGACGAAAGCCTCGGTGCCGCCGGGATAGGTGCGCGCCAGCGCCGCCGCAGCGCGGTTCTCGGACGCCATGAGCGCGAGCAGCAGCAGGTTGTCGCGCGTCAGACTGGACCCGGGCCGCAGGCGGGAATGCGTGCCCTTGAGCCTGTCGACGTCTTCCCTGCTGACGACGACTCGCTGCTTCATGTCGACACCACTGTCGAGCAGGACCATCGCGGTCATCAGCTTGGTAATCGACGCGATCGGCATCACCGAGTCGGAATTCTTGGCAAGGATCGTCTGGCCGCTGTTGGCGTCCTGCACCAGCACTGCATTGGAACGCAGGAATACCCTGCCGCTCTGCGCGTGCGCGAAGCCCACGGTGAGCAGCAGCACCGCGAGCAGCGCGAACACCGCGACGATTTTCTCCAACTGGTGCAGCTGTCGTTCTGATTGTTGTTGCATGCCCGCAGTGTATAGCACGGCCAGAAAAAAACGCAAGCAAAAATAAGGGGCTATCCTCCGTTTCTCGAAAGAGCGTGAAATAAGCCCTGCGACCGGGACCTCAAGCCGCCTTGACCCGCTCCAGTGTCTCCTCGGCCGCCGCGGCCTGTTGCTGCAGTGCCCACATGCGCGCGTATTCCCCGCCAACGGCCAGCAGCTCACGGTGGCTGCCGCGCTCGACGATGCGGCCCTGGGCCAGCACCAGGATCTGGTCTGCGTCCATTACAGTGGAGAGCCGGTGAGCGATGACAAGGGTGGTGCGCCCCTTGGAAATGCGCTCCAGCTCGGCTTGGATCGCCTTCTCGGACTTCGAGTCGAGCGCCGAGGTGGCCTCGTCGAAGATCAGGATGCGCGGGTCCTTGAGCAGCGCGCGCGCGATCGCCACCCGCTGCTTCTCCCCGCCGGAGAGCTTGAGGCCGCGCTCGCCGACCATCGTCTCGTAGCCGGCCGGCAGGCTCTGGATGAAATCGTGGATATGGGCTGCGCGCGCGGCCTCGACCACGTCGCCTTCGCTCGCGTCGGGCCGGCCATAGTGAATGTTGTAGCGCACGCTGTCGTTGAACAGCACCGTGTCCTGTGGAACGATGCCGATCGCGGCGCGCAGCGACTGCTGCTGCACATCGCGGATGTCGGCGCCGTTGACCAGGATCGCGCCGCCGCTCACGTCGTAGAAGCGGTACAGCAGCCGCGCCAGGGTCGACTTGCCGGAGCCGGAGTGACCGACCACGGCAACCCGCCGGCCTGCGGGGATGGCAAAGCTCACGCGATGCAGGATGCGCCGCGCGGGCTCGTAGTTGAAGTCAACATCTCGGAACTCGACCGCGGCCGGCCCCGGCGCAAGCGCGGGGGCGTCCGGCCGGTCCTCGATCTCGCGCTGCGCCGCCAGCAGGCGGAACATGCGGTCCATGTCGATCAGCGCCTGCTTGATCTCGCGGTAGACCATGCCGAGAAAGTTGAGCGGGATGTAAAGCTGGATCAGCAGGCCGTTTACCAGCACCAGGTCGCCGAGCGTGAATGCCTTCGCCACCACGCCCTGCGCCGCGAGGAACATGAGCGCGGTCACAGCGCCGGCGATGATAAGTGCCTGGCCAATGTTCAGCAGCCCGAGCGAGGCCTCGTTCTGCACCGCCGCGTTCTCGTACTTGAGCAGATTCTCGTCGTAGCGCCGGGCCTCGAATTCCTCGTTGCCGAAGTACTTTACCGTCTCATAGTTCAGCAGGCTGTCGATCGCACGCGTATTGGCCTGCGAATCGAGCTCGTTCGCGCGGCGCCGGATCTCCATCCGCCACTCGGTCACCAGCACAGTGAAGGTCAGGTATACCGCCACCGCGCCGAAGGTGATCGCGGCGAAGCGCCAGTCGAATTTCTTCAGCAGCACCGCGCCGACCAGCGTGAACTCGATGATGACCGGGATGATCGAGAACAGCAGATACGACAGCAGACTCGAGATACCGCGCGTGCCACGCTCGATGTCGCGCGTCATGCCGCCGGTCTGGCGCTCGAGGTGAAAGCGCAGCGACAGCCGGTGCAGGTGGCGGAACACTCCCAGCGCCACGCGGCGGATCGCGCGTTGAGTGACGCGCACGAAGACCACGTCGCGCAGCTCGGCGAACAGCGTAGTGGAAAAGCGCAGCAGGCCGTAGATCGCCAGCAGGGCGGCCGGCACGGCGACCATCGCGGTCTTCGCGTCGAGCCCGTCGACCACCTCCTTCATCACCAGCGGTACCCCGACGTTGGCGACTTTGGCCGCGGTGAGGAAGACGAGCGCGGCGGCCACGCGCCACTTGTATTCGAGCAGGTAGGGCAGCAGCAGCCCGAAGGCGCGCCACTCGGTCCCGCTGAGCGGCTGCGTGGGGGCGGAGTTGTGCGAGCGGCGGGCCATGGGGAACCGGCGATTCTAGTGGCTTTTGCTTCCCCGGCGACCGAAAGGCAGCAGCAGGATCCAGCCCAGGCAATAGACGTCCAGCACCAGCGGCAAAGGCAGCAGCACCGTGCCCCACCAGCCCGGCTGCCAGCCGAGCCAGCGTGCGAGCGCGGGCAGGGTGAGGAACATCGCGATGGCGCCGAACAGGCCGGGAAGAAACGGTATTCCCAACGGCACGCGCTCGCCGACCTCGGCTCTGCGCCAGGCACGCCAGACCTGGAAGTTGACCACCGCGCCGAAGACGAAGAACAGCCACAGCATGGAGGCGAGCACCAGACCGAAGAGAAAGCCGCCGCTCATGGTCCAAGGCTCGCACATCCGGGCCGACCCGGCTTGACGCCGCGGGACATGCGCCCTACTATTCAAACGTTCGTTTGAAATTCATCCCGGCACCCTACCCCTCATGTCCCTGCGCGCGATCAAGCCGCAACACGAAACCCGTACCCGCATCCTCGATGTGGCCGAAGAGCTGTTCATGCAGCACGGCTTCGAGGCAGCGTCAATGCGCCTGCTGACCTCCACCGCGCGCGTCAACCTGGCCGCGGTGAACTACCACTTCGGCTCCAAGGACGCGCTGATCGAGGCGCTGTTCCGCCGCCGGCTCGACCCGATGAACGCCGAGCGCATCGGCGCGCTCGATGCCCTCGAGCAGCAGGCCGGCGAGCAGCCGCTCGCGCCCGAGCAAATCATTCGCGCCTTCATCGGCGCCAGCCTGCGCATGATCGAGGACGTGAAGGAAGGCGGGCGCAACTTCATCCGCCTGCTCGGGCGTACCTATACCGAGCCGGCAAAGCAGATCCGCGGCCTGATCGGCCAGCTGCACGCTCCCGCCATGGAACGCTTCAAGGCCGCCTTTGCCAGGGCGCTGCCCGAAATCCCGCGCGACGAGCTGGTCTGGCGCATGCACTTCATGTTCGGCACGTTGTCATACACGCTGGCGGCCACCGACACGGTACAGCTGATCGCAGGCTGCAAGCCGGAAGACCGCTACGATGCGCAGCTGCTCGAGGCGCGCCTGGTCGCATTCCTCGCCGCCGGGCTGCTCGCCCCGCTGCCGCAGCACCGCAACGTCAGGAAAGCCGCCTAGCAAAGCGAAAGAGGAGAAAGTCATGCTCGGATTCACCATCGCCTGCGTCGCCGCATTCGTTCTCGCGCTGGTATTCGTCGGCCCGCTGCGGCGGGCCGTTATCAGCGATCGGCTGCTGGCGCTTTATCGCCGCATCCTGCCGGACATGTCGCAAACCGAGCGCGAGGCGATCGACGCCGGCACCGTGTGGTGGGACGGCGACCTGTTTTCCGGCCGCCCGGACTGGGACAAGCTGCTCGCCGTGCCCGCACCGAAGCTCACATCCGAAGAGCAGGCCTTCGTCGACGGCCCGTGCGAAGAGCTGTGCGCGATGTGCGACGACTGGGAGATCACGCACGAGCGCCAGGATCTCCCGCCGCGTGCGTGGCAGTTCATGAAGGACAAGGGCTTTCTCGGCATGATCATCCCGAAGAAGTACGGCGGCTTGGAGTTCTCGGCGCTGGCGCACTCCGCGGTGGTGATGAAGCTCGCCACGCGCTCGAATGCCGTCGCGGTGAGCGTGATGGTGCCGAACTCGCTCGGGCCGGCCGAGCTGCTGCTGCACTACGGCACCGAAGAGCAGAAGAATTACTACCTGCCGCGCCTGGCCAAAGGTTTGGAAATCCCGTGCTTCGCGCTTACCAGTCCCGAGGCGGGCTCGGATGCCGCGGCGATCCCGGATTTCGGCGTCGTGTGCCGCGGCATGCACCAGGGCAGGGAAGTGCTCGGCATGCGCGTGACCTGGGACAAGCGCTACATCACGCTCGGGCCGGTAGCGACGCTGCTCGGCCTGGCCTTCCGTCTGTACGATCCCGAGCGCCTGCTCGGCGGCGAGGAGGACCTCGGCATCACTTGCGCGCTGGTGCCGACCAGCCACCCCGGGGTGGAGATCGGCCGCCGCCACCTGCCGCTGAACGCGGTGTTCCAGAACGGGCCGAACTCGGGCAAGGACGTGTTCATGCCGCTCGAATGGATCATCGGCGGGCGCGAATACGCCGGCAAGGGCTGGATGATGCTGATGGGTTGCCTCGCCGCGGGGCGCTCGATCTCGCTGCCGACCTCGTCGGTCGGGGGCGCGAAGGCCATGGCGCGCTATACCGGCGCCTACGCCCGGGTGCGCAGCCAGTTCAAGACCCCCATCGGCAAGCTCGAAGGCGTCGAAGAGGCGCTAGGGCGGATCGCGGCCAATTGCTACCTGATGGACGCCACCCGCGTGATGACCGCGGGCGCTGTCGATGCGGGCGAGAAGCCGGCGGTGATCTCCGCCATCGCCAAGTACCACATGACCGAGCGCGTGCGCAAAGTGATCGACGACGCGATGGACGTACACGGCGGCAAGGGCATCTGTCTCGGACCGAACAACTGGGTCGGGCGCGGCTACCAGGTGGTGCCGGTCGGCATCACGGTCGAGGGCGCCAACATCCTCACACGCAGCCTGATCATCTTCGGCCAGGGCGCGATCCGCTGCCACCCCTACGTACTGCGCGAGATGCGCGCCGCGAAGGACATGCGCGGAGACGAGGCGTCGCGCGAATTCGACGCCGCGCTGTTCGCGCACATCGGACACACCATCGGCAACGGCGCGCGCGCCTTCGCTCACGCGCTCACCGGATCGACATTCGCTCCGGCGCCCGCGCGCGCCGCGCCCGAGACGCGGCGCTACTACAAGGACTTGTCGCGCATCTCGGCCGGCTTCGCATTCGCCGCCGACGTCTCGATGCTCGTGCTGGGCGGCTCGCTGAAAAGGAAGGAGAAGATCTCGGCCCGCCTGGGCGACGTGCTGTCGGCGATGTATCTCGCCTCAGCCACGCTCAAGCGCTATGAGGACCAGGGCCGCATGCACGAGGACCTGCCGCTGCTCGAGCACTCGGTGCAGGATGCGCTCTACCAGGCGCAGCAGGCTTTGGACGCGATCATCGCCAACTTTCCCAGCCGCCTGGCGGCGCTCAAGCTGCGCGCGGTGCTGTTCCCGCTCGGCAAGCGCTTCGCGCCGCCGTCGGACCTGCTCAACCACCTGTGCGCGCAGCTGCTGCTCGCGCCGGGCGCGGCACGCGACCGCCTCACCGCGGGGATGTACCTTGCGCACGCCGAGGTCGACCCGACCGCCAAGCTCGAGGC
>JBAUTW010000409.1:0-1528 GCA_049582365.1 Burkholderiales bacterium
CGCGCGAGACATCATCGAGCGCAGCCTGGCGGCGGAATGGAGCGCGCCGCTGGTCTCGCTTTACGGCGTGCTGCCGGCGCTGGACGCCGCGGAGCGCGCGGAGGAGGCCCGCCGGCGCGCCGAGAAGGCGGAGAAGTGGCTGCACGAGCGGCCCGAAGATCCGCAACTGCTGGCTACCCTCGGGCGCCTGTGCGCGCATGCCGAGCTGTGGGGTAAGGCGCAGAGCTACCTCGAGGCGAGCCTTTCGTTCGAGGAAACGCGCGCCGCGCACCTTGAACTCGCGCGGCTGGCCGAGCGCACCGGGCGCGAAGCCGATGCGCAGAGCCATTTCCGTCGCGCAGCCGAGCTCTCGGGCGCCTAGACCCAGTCCCTGGCCACCAGGAAATCGCGGCTGAGCGCCTCCTCGGCGCTTCCGGGCGAGGGCTTCCAGTCGTAGCGCCAGGTCACGCGCGGCGGCATCGATATGAGGATCGACTCGGCGCGGCCGCCCGACTGCAGCCCGAACAGCGTGCCGCGGTCGTACACCAGGTTGAACTCCACGTAGCGTCCGCGCCGGTAGGCCTGGAAGTCGCGCTCGCGCTCGCCGTACGCTTGGCCGCGGCGCTGCTCGACGATCGGCGCGTAGGCGGTGAGGAAGTGGTCGCCGACCGAACGCATCAGCGAGAACGAGTGATCGAAGTCGCGCTCGGCGAAATCGTCGAAGAAGATCCCTCCGATGCCGCGCGGCTCGCCACGGTGCTTGAGGAAGAAGTACTCGTCGCACCATCTCTTGAAGCGGGCGTGATGCCCGGCGCCGAAAGGCTCGAGCGCGCGCCTGCAGGTGGCGTGGAAGTGGCGCGCGTCCGCTTCGAAGCCGTAATAGGGGGTAAGGTCCATGCCGCCGCCGAACCACCACACCGGCGCCGCGCCCTCCCGCGCGGCACAAATGTAGCGCACGTTCATGTGCACGGTCGGGCAGTACGGATTGCGCGGATGCAGCACCAGCGACACGCCCATCGCCTCGAAGCCGCGGCCCGCGAGCTCCGGCCGCGCGGCGCTGGCCGAAGGCGGAAGGCGCGGCCCCTGCACGCGCGAGTAGTTGACGCCGCCGCGCTCGAACAGAGCGCCGTCCTCGATCACGCGCGTCAGCCCGCCGCCCCCCTCGGGGCGCTGCCAGGGATCGCTGCGAAAGCTGCCACCGTCGAGCGCCTCGAGCGCCGAGACGATTCGCGCCTGCAGGGCGGTGAGATAGGCGGCGACCGCTTCTGCGTCCATGGCCCGGGGCTAGCCTCTGGCCTTGAGGGCGCGCGCGCCGATGTCGTTGCGATACTGCATGCCGTCGAAGCGGATTGCCTCCACCGCGTCGTAGGCGCGGGTGCGCGCCATGCGGATCGAATCCCCCAGCGCGGTGACGCACAGCACCCGCCCGCCGCTCGCGACCAGGCGCTTGCCCTCGAGCCGCGTGCCGGCGTGGAACACGCGGCAGTCGGCGCCCGCCGCGGGCAGCCCGTCGATTACGGCGCCCTGGCGCGAGGCATCGGGGTAGCCC
>JBAUTW010000410.1:0-1512 GCA_049582365.1 Burkholderiales bacterium
GCGGCTGGCCGAGCGCCTGGCCGAGCGCGTCCCAGGCCGCCATGTCGATCGCCGAGATCGCGAACAGCACGATATTGTGCACGCCGAGCAGCGTGTGCCGGGCGCGCAGCTTCTTCTCGAGCTCGTACGGCGCCAGCGCGTCGCCCTTGATCATCTCGCCCATCGCCTCGACCAGCCTGGCCATCGGCGGCAGGTGGTGCGCGTTGATGCCGAACAGGTACGAGCGGCCGACGATGCCGCCGTCGGTCTGCAGGTCGATCAGCAGGAGCGGCGCGACCTTGATCGAGCCGGTGGCGGTCGCCAGAGGCCGCTTCATCGGCGCGCCGACCGCGCGCACCCGCACGCCCCTGACCCTGAGTTGGCTCGCTTTCATGTCAAGTTATTTTCCCTTGAATACCGGCTTTCGCTTCTCCATGAACGCGCGCCGACCTTCGACGTGGTCCTCGCTCTTCGCGCAGCGCCCGATCAGCGCCTCGCCGGCGGAGAAATCTCCGCTCGGCTCGATCAGGCTGTTGATGATCGACTTCGAGGCGGCCATCGACAGCGGCGCGTTGGATGCCAGGTCGGACGCGAGCTTGCGCACGTAGGCCTCCAGCTCGTCGTCGGGCAGCACGCGATTGACCAGTCCCATGGCGAGCGCCTCGTCGGCCTTGTAGCGCCGCCCGCTGAGCATGATCTCGCGTGCGGCGGCGTGGCCGACGCTCGCCACCAGCCGGTTGGTGCCGTGCACGCCGTAGCCGATGCCCAGGCGGGCGGCGGGAATCGCGAAGCTCGCCGAGGCGCCGCAATAGCGCAGGTCGCAGGCGAGCGCGATCTCCAGCCCGCCGCCGAGGCAGAAGCCGCGGATCATCGCCAGCACCGGCTTGGCGGAGTTTTCCAGCGCGAGCTGGGCGACGTCGATCGAGTCGTCGTGCTTGCCGGCGGCTTGCGCGTCGGCGCGCCGCTTCTCGAACTCCGAGATGTCGGCCCCGGCCGCGAAGGCGACCTCGCCCTCGCCGCGCAGCACCACGCAGCGCACTTCGGGGTCGGCGTCGAACTGCGCCATCGCCTTCGGTATCGCGCGCCACATTTCGCCCGTGATCGCGTTGCGGCGCGCCGGGTTGTCGAAAATCATCCAGCCGATGTGGCCGTCGCGCTCGGCGCGCAGTTTCGCTTCGCTCATCGCGCTTCGCTCCTCGAAGTCCCTCAGATCACCTTGTCGGCGCGCAGCTGCGCGATCTCGGCCGGCACGTAGCCGAGGTCGCGCAGGATCTCCTCGTCGTGCTCGCCGGCGGGCCCCATGGTGCGCTTCATGCGCGCCGGCGTGCGCGACAGGCGCATCGGGGGGCCGACCAGGGCGAGCTCGCCGCCGCCGGGCTTGGGCACCGGCGCCGCCATGCCGAGGTGGCGCACCTGCGGGTCGTCGAACACCTCGTACATCTTGTAGATCGGCCCGCAGGGCACCCCCGCCTTGTTGAGCAGCTCGATCAGCGCGCTCGAGCCGTGGCGCCGGGTGAGCCCGGCGAGCAGCTC
>JBAUTW010000411.1:0-5557 GCA_049582365.1 Burkholderiales bacterium
AGGCGCTCGGCATGCGCGATGAACGCAGCGCGGTCGTCGAACGGCGCCAGCAGCGCCGAGCGGCCGTGCTCCAGGTGCTGGCGCGCGGCGGCGTAGTCGTAGGCGACCACGCCGAGGCCGCTCGCCATCGCTTCGAGCGTGACGTTGCCGAAGGTCTCGGTGATGCTCGGAAACAGGAACACGTCGGCCGATGCGTAGTGCGCCGAGAGTTCGCCGTTGACCAGCCGTCCGGCGATCACGCAGCCGATGCCGGCCCGGCGCAGCCGCTCAAGCAGCGGCCCGTCGCCCACCAGCACGAGCTTCGTGTCGGTCCGCTGGCGCCGCATCGCCTGGTAGGCCTCGATCACCAGCGGGAAATTCTTTTCCGGCGCGAAGCGGCTCACGCATAGCGCCACCAGGGTGTCGTCGCCGGCGCCCCAGTGCGCGCGCACGGCCTGCGATCGGCGGGTCGGCGTGAACACCTGCGGGTTCACGCCGCGGCCGACGACTCGCAGGCGCTCGAAGCCCTGCGCGCCGAGCTGCTGCGCCAGCTCCCGGGTTGGCACCAGGGTGGAATCGGCCCGGTTGTGAAAGTGACGCAGGTAGCCGGCGATCGGCCGCCGCAGCCAGGAGACGCCGTAGTGCCTGCTGTAGGCGTGAAAATTGGTATGAAAGTCCGTCACCACCGGCAGCCCGAGCTTTCTCGCGGCGGAAAGTGCCGACCAGCCGAGCGGGCCTTCAGTGGCGATGTGGACCAAATCGGGGCGCCAGCGCCGCCACGCGTTCACCAGGGCGCGTCCGCCCGGCACGCCCATCCGGAGCTGGGTATAGCGCGGCACCGGGAATCCGGGGCGCAGCAACTCCTCGAAATCGCCATCTTCGGCGCGTTGCTCGGCGCGGTGCTGGCGCGGGCGCACGAGCTGGATTGCATGCCCGCGCGCACGCAGGCCCTCGACCATCAGGCCGATGGTCCGGGCAACGCCGTTGACCTCGGGCGGATAGGTTTCGGTCACCATCGCCACGCGCAGCTTGCGCCCGCGCGGCGCGAGCTCGTCGATGTCGGAGATCCGGTTCACGCGACGCGAGCATGCGGCGCGCGTATGAAACCCGGATGACCGTTATGTGATGTCTTCGTGACAGCCGACGGCGGCGGCTCCGCCTCAGCCGAGCAGAACCAGCAGCCACACCGCCGCCGCGGACAGCAGCGACAGCATGACTGCGGCGCTGCCCATGTCCTTGGCGCGCTTGGCGAGGCGGTGATTCTCGAGCGAGATTCGGTCCACCGTGGCCTCGACCGCCGAATTGAGCAGCTCGACCACCAGCACCGCCAGCACCGACCCCGCCAGCAGCGCGCGCTCGAGTCCGTTCGAGCCGAGCCACAGGCCGAGCGGCACGAGCACGGCGGCCAGGATCAGCTCCTGGCGGAACGCGTCCTCGTGCCGCGCCGCCTCGGCCAGACCCGAGAGCGAGTAACGCGCCGCATTGATCAGGCGGCGCAGTCCGGTCTTGCCTTTGTACGGGCTTTCCATCGCGCCGCGAATGTAGCACGAGCGGGCGTCATCGAAGCTTCACCGTGCTGTCACCGCGCGGTCATGGCCCCTTTCTAGAGTGCACGCGAAATTCGGGACCAAAGGAGCGACCTGATGGATCGTGTTGACGACAGATTGCTGCTCGAACCGCTATCGGTTGCCCGCAGCGGGCGGCGCTACTCGGTGGGATTCGCGCGCAGCGACGCCGAGCGGCGCGAGGCGCAGCGCCTGCGCTGGCGCGTGTTCGTAGAGGAAATGGGAGCGCGGCTGCGCGCGAAGGAGGCCGGAGTCGACCAAGACTTGTTCGATCCGCACTGCAAGCACCTGCTGGTGCGCGACGAGGCCAGCGGCGAGGTGATCGGCACTTACCGACTGCTCCCCCCGCACGCGGCGCGCCGCATCGGCTGCTACTACTCCGAGACGGAGTTCGACCTTACCCGGCTGCAGCTGCTGCGCCCGCGGATGGTCGAGATCGGTCGCTCGTGCGTCGATCCGCGCCATCGGGCCGGCACCGTGATCGCACTGCTCTGGAGCGGCGTGGCACGCTACATGCTCGCGCATGGCTACCGCTTCCTCGCCGGCTGCGCGTCGATCAGCCTGGCCGACGGCGGCGGCGCCGCCGCGGCTGCCTTCCACCGCATGCGCGCGACGTCCCTGGCGCCGATCGAATACCAGGTGTTTCCGCGTACGCCGCTCGAGCTGAACCGGGCCGATGCGCCGGATGACGTCGCGCTGCCGCCCCTGATCAAGGGCTATCTGCGCGCTGGCGCCTACGTCTGCGGCGAGCCGGCCTGGGATCCCGATTTCAACAGTGCGGACTTCTTCATGTTCCTGCCGCTGTCGCACGTGACGGCGCGCTATGCGCGTCACTTCCTCGGTGACCAGGCGACTCGCGCCTAGCTCGGCGTTGCAAGGGTGAACAGGAGTTCTTCCTGCGCCGAGCGGCGACGTCCGCGGCGCGGCCTGACGCGCTCGTAGCCGCCGTCGGCGTCCATCACCCAGGCCTGGCAGTTGTCGTCCAGGTAGGGCTGCAGGCCCTCGCGGATCACGCGCCGCTTGAGCGCGGGGTCGAGCACCGGGAAGCAGAGCTCGATGCGGCGAAAGAAGTTGCGATCCATCCAGTCGGCGCTCGCCAGGTAGACGTCGTCCGCACCGTCGTTGTGGAAGCAGAACACGCGCGAGTGCTCCAGGAAGCGCCCGACGACCGAGATCACGCGGATGTTGTCCGACAGGCCGGGGATGCCGGGCCTGAGGCCGCACACGCTGCGCACGATGAGGTCTATCTTCACTCCCGCCTGCGACGCCGCGTAGAGCTCCTCGACGATCGCCGACTCGAGCAGAGAGTTCATTTTGGCGATGATGCGCGCCGCCTTGCCCTCTGCGGCGATGGCGGCCTCGTTGCGGATCGCGGCGACGATGCGCTTGTGCAGCGTGAACGGCGATTGCCAGACGTGGCGCATCCTGCTCGCGCGGCCCAGCCCGGTCAGCTGCTTGAACACCTCGTTGACGTCGCTGCACAGATCCTCGTTGGCCGTCATCAGGCCGAAATCGGTGTAAAGGCGCGCGGTGCGGGGGTTGTAGTTGCCGGTCGCGAGGTGGACGTAGCGCTTGAGCAGCTTGCCGGACGGACCCTCCTCGCGCCGCACCACGAGCGCCATCTTGGCGTGCGTCTTGTGGCCGACCACGCCGTACACGACGTGCGCGCCGACCTCCTCCAGGCGGGCGGCCCAGTTCAGGTTCGCCTCTTCGTCGAAGCGCGCCATCAGCTCGACCACCACCGTCACTTCCTTGCCGCGCCGCGCGGCGTCGATCAGCAGCTCCATCAGCTCCGAGTCGGTGCCGGTGCGGTACACCGTCTGCTTGATCGCGATTACCTGCGGGTCGGCGGCGGTGGCGCGGATGAAGTCGATCACCGGCATGAACGACTGGTAGGGGTGGTGCAGCAGCACGTCCTGGCGCGCGAGCACCTCGAACAAGTCGTCGCGCTTGTCGAGCGGCGCCGGGATGCCGGGCTGAAACGGCGCGTAGTTCAGGTCCGGGCGGTCTACCTGCGCCGGCACCTCGCGTAGCCGGTACAGGTTGACCGGGCCCTCGACGCGGTACAGGTCGACCTCGGCCAGGCTGAACTGCTGCAACAGGAACTCGACCATCGAAGGCGAGCAGTTGTCGGCGACCTCGAGGCGCACGGCATCGCCGAAGTGGCGGTGCAGCAGCTCGCCCTGCAGGGCGATGCGCAGATTCTTGATCTCTTCTTCGTCGACGAACAGGTCGGAGTTGCGCGTGACGCGGAACTGGTAGCAGCCCTGCACCTTCATGCCGGCGAACAGCTCGTCGACGTGCGCGTGCAGGATCGAGGACAGGAACACGAAGTCGTACTCGCCGCTCGAGATCTCGCGCGGCAAGCGGATGACCCGCGGCAGCACGCGCGGGGCCTGCACGATCGCCGCGCCGGAGCTGCGCCCGAAGGCGTCCTTGCCCTCGAGCTCGACGGCGAAGTTGAGGCTCTTGTTGAGCACCTTCGGAAAGGGGTGCGCCGGATCGAGCCCGATCGGGGTCAGCACCGGCAGCGCCTCGCGCAGGAAGTAGTCCCGGATCCACTGCCGCTGGCCCGCGCTCCAATCCGTGCGGCGCAGAAAGCGCACGCCTTCCTCCGCCAGCTTTGGCAGCACGACTTCGTTCAGCAGCCGGTACTGCTCGGCCACCAGCGCGTGCGCTTCGCGCGCCACGTCGGCGAAGACCTCGGCAGGGCTGCGCCCGTCCGGTCCGGGCTCGGGAATATCGAGCTTGATCTGCTCCTTCAGGCCCGCGACCCGGATCTCGAAGAACTCGTCCAGGTTCGACGACACGATGGTGAGGAAGCGCAGCCGCTCGAGCAGCGGCGCAGTTTCGTCCGCGGCCTGGGCGAGCACGCGCCGGTTGAACGCGAGCAGGGCGAGCTCGCGGTTCAGGAAATGGGCGCTGGGATACGCTTTCTTCATTCTGGGATGCGCCAGTTTACCGCTCCTCCAGAGTCATGACGGAAATGCGGCTGCAACGTGGCTGTCACATTGGGCCGCTAGCATTGCTCCCCGCATGACCTCCGTCCACATCCCTCATACCTCGCGCGAATTCGACCAGCAGCTCGACCAGGCGCGGGATCTGGTGCTGGAGATGGGAGCGCGCGTCGACCGGCAGGTGGTCGATGCACTGCAGTGCCTCGCATCCGGCTCCGGCGCGCTGGCCGACCAGGTCCTGCGCCACGAAACGGTGGTCAACTCGCTCGAGCGCTCGATCGACGAGCTGGTCGGTCAGATCATTGCGCGCCGCCAGCCGGCGGCGGCGGACCTGCGTCTGCTCACCGCGCTGATCAAGACGACTACCGATCTGGAGCGCATCGGGGATGAAGCGAAGAAGATCGCGCTTTGGTCCCGCAAGATCGGCGCCGGAAGCCGGCCGCTGCTGCCGCGCTACGTCGAGATCCGCCACATGGCGAGCGTCGCGCTCGAGATGCTGCGCGCAGCGCTGGTCTCGCTCGACAAGTTAGATCTCGAGCGCACGGCGCAGATCGTGCGCATGGACGACGAGGTGGACGACGCGTTCCGTGCCGTGCTGCGCCAGCTCATCACCTACATGATCGAGGATCCGCGCACCATCTCCGGTTGCCTGGACATCGTGTTCATCGCCAAGGCGCTCGAGCGCGTGGGCGACCATGCCAAGAACATCTCCGAATACGTCGTGTACGCAGTCAAGGGCAAGGACGTGCGCCACATTTCGGTCGAGGAAATCGAGCGCGAGGTGGGTTCGGCGCAGTAGCGATTGCGGGCGCCGCGCGGCGGCGCTAAGCTGCGCACCGCAATGGCGCGCCATGAAACCCTCGCCGCGGTCGATCTCGGCTCGAACAGCTTTCACCTGCACATCGGGCGCGTCGAAGGCGGCCAGATCTACCCCCTCGACTCGCTGCGCGAAGTGGTCCGCCTGGGTGCCGGGCTCACCGCCGAGAAGCGCATCGACCGCGCCACCCAGGCGCGCGCGCTCGAGGCGCTGCGCAAGTTCGGCGAGCGCCTGCGGGG
>JBAUTW010000412.1:0-9518 GCA_049582365.1 Burkholderiales bacterium
GCCACGACCCGCTGCTCGCCGCTTTCGTCGACGAGCCCGCCACGCGCGCCGAGCTGGCGCTCGAGCTGCAATTCAAGGGCAGCGCCGACAGCCTGGCGGAGTACGCGGCCGGACGCGCGGACCTGGCCGGCTTTCACGTTCCGCTGCGCGATCCTGCTGGCGCTGAGGAGGATCCCCTGCTTGCGCGCCTGAGCCCGCGGCGCGACCGCCTGATCCGCTTCGCCGAGCGCGAGCAGGGGCTGATGCTGGCGCCGGGCAACCCGAAGCGGATCCGCGGCCTCGCGGACCTCGCGCGCAAGGGGCTGCAGTTCGTCAATCGCCAGCGCGGCTCGGGCACCCGGCTGCTGTTCGACGAGCTGCTGGCGCAGCAGGGCATCGACGCGGCGGCGATCGGCGGCTACCGCGACGAGGAGTTCACCCACCTGGCGGTCGCGGTCAGCGTCGCCGCCGGACGCGCGGACGCCGGCTTCGGCGTGCACGCCGCCGCCGCGCGCTTCGGGCTCGACTTCCTTCCCCTGCAGCGCGAGCGCTACTGGTTCGCGGTCCGGACGCGCAACGTCGGCGACGCCCCGCTCGAGCGCTTCCGCGCCGGCCTGGCCGGCCGCGCCTTCAAGCGCATCGCGCGCGGCTTCGTCGGTTACGACGTTCACGGCGCGGGCGAAGTCTGCTCGATCGACGCGCGGGGCGGCGCATGATGGCCGCACTCGCGGCAACGCTCGCGGCATTTTTTCTCTGGCTCGCACCGGCCCACGCGCAGGACCGCGTGCTGGTATTCGCCGCGGCCAGTCTGCGCAATGCGCTCGATGAGGCGGCGCAGGGCTACTCCGGCCCGCCCCCGGCAATCTCCTACGCGGGCAGCTCGTCGCTCGCCAAGCAGATCGAACGCGGTGCGCCGGCCTCCATCTTCATCTCGGCCGACCGCAACTGGATGGACTATCTCGAGCAGCGCAGGCTGCTCGAGCCCGGCACGCGCCACGACCTGCTCGGCAATCGTCTGGTGATGATCGCCCCGCGCGCCAGCACGTCGAAGCTCGAGATCGCTCCCGGCATGCCGCTCGCGCGCGCGCTCGGCGGCGGGCGGCTCGCGCTCGGCGACCCCTATCACGTGCCGGCCGGGATGTACGCCAGGGCCGCGCTCGAGTCGCTCGGGGTCTGGGACTCGGTGAAGTCGCACGTTGCGGCGACCGAGAACGTGCGTATCGCCCTGGCGCTGGTAGCGCGCGGCGAAGCCCCGCTCGGGATCGTGTACCAGACCGACGCGCGCGCGGAGCCCGGCGTGCGCGTGGTGGGGCGCTTCGATGCGTCGCTCCACCCGCCGATCGTTTACCCGATCGCACTGCTCAAAGGCGCCGTGCCCGCCGCGCGCGCCTTCGAGGCCTACCTGCGCGGCGCACAGGCGCGCGCCATTTTCAGGAAGCACGGCTTTACCCCGTTAAACTGACGGCGTGCTCCTGTCTCCCGCGGAACTCGAGGTCCTCGGCCTCAGCCTCAAGGTCGCCTTCTGGGGCGTGATCTGCAGCCTGCCGGTCGCGCTCGCGCTCGCCTACCTGCTCGCGCGCGCGGACTTCCCCGGCAAGGTCCTGCTCGACGGCGTCGTGCACCTGCCGCTGGTGCTGCCGCCGGTGGTGATCGGCTACCTGCTGCTGGTGCTGCTCGGGCGCAACGGCCCGCTCGGCGCCTGGCTGGCGCAGCACCTGGGGATCGTGTTCGCGTTCCGCTGGACCGGCGCCGCCCTCGCCGCCTCGGTGATGGGACTGCCGCTCGCGGTGCGCGCGATGCGCCAGTCGATCGAGGCGGTCGACCGCAAGCTCGAGGCCGCCGCGTCGACGCTGGGCGCGCCGCCGCTCGCGGTGTTCGCTTCGGTGACCCTGCCCCTGATCCTGCCCGGCGTGCTGAACGGCATGCTGCTCTCGTTCGCCCGCAGCCTGGGCGAGTTCGGCGCCACCATCACCTTCGTGTCCAACATCCCGGGCGAAACCCAGACCCTGCCGCTCGCGATCTACAGCCTGACTCAGGTGCCGGGCGGAGACGCCCAGGCGCTGCGCCTGTGCGTGCTGTCGGTCGCGATTTCGCTCAGCGCGCTGGTGGTGTCGGAAGTGCTCCTGCGCCGCGCGCGGCGGCGCGCGCTCGGAGCATGAGGCTCGAAGTCTCGATCGCCAAGCGCCTGGGCGCGTTCGCGCTCGAGGCCGCGTTCGCCAGCGGCGGCGGGGTCACCGCGCTGTTCGGCCGCTCCGGCTCGGGCAAGACCAGCGTGCTGAACGCGATCGCCGGGCTGCTGCGGCCCGAGCGCGGCCGCATCGCGCTCGAAGGCGAACCGCTGTTCGACGCCGCGGCCGGCATTGACGTCGCGGCGCACCGGCGGCGCATCGGCTACGTGTTCCAGGAAGGGCGCCTGCTGCCGCACCTCACGGTGCGCCAGAACCTGCTCTACGGCCGGCGCTTCGCGCGCGGACCGGGTGCGGTAACGCTGGAAAAGGTGTCCGAGCTGCTCGGACTGGCGGCGCTGCTCGAGCGCCGCCCGCACGACCTTTCCGGCGGCGAGAAGCAGCGCGTCGCGATCGGCCGCGCGCTGCTCGCCGACCCGCGCCTGCTGCTGATGGACGAACCGCTCGCCGCGCTCGATGCGCCGCGCAAGAGCGAGATCCTGTACTACATCGAGCGACTGCGCGACGAGGTGGGCGTGCCGATCGTGTACGTCAGCCATTCGCTCGACGAAGTGGTGCGTCTGGCCGACACCGTCGTCGTCATGTCCGAGGGTCGCGTGCTCGACTCGGGGCCGGTCGACGAGACGATGTCCCGCATGGAGCTGCGCCCCTACCTCGGCCGCTTCGAGGGCGGCGCGGTGATCGAAGCGCACGTCGCCGGGCAGGACCTCGAAATGGGGCTAGCGCGGCTCGACTTTCCCGGCGGCGCCCTGTACGCGCCGGACGTCGATGCGCTGGTCGGCGAGCGCGTGCGCGTGCGCATCCGCGCGCGCGACGTCTCGCTCGCGACGGTGCGGCCCGAGGCGATCAGCATGCTCAACGTGCTGCCGGGCACAGTCAAGGCGCTGGGCGAGAGCGCGGGCGCGAGCGTCGACGTCCAGATCGACGTCGCGGGCACGATCCTGCTCGCGCGCATCACGCGCAAATCGGTCGAGGCGCTCGGGCTGGTGCCGGGGCGACCGGTATTCGCTCTGGTGAAAGCGGTGGCGATCGACCGTCACAGCGTCGGCTGGATGTGACGCGCAGTGCGTTAAACTGATTCGTCCCTAGAGGAGGAGCGCCATGCCCGGATACGTCATCGCCGAGGTCGAAGTCACCGACCCGGCTGCCTACGAGGAGTACCGCAAGCAGGTGCCCGCGACAGTGCAGAAATACGGCGGCAGATTCCTCACCCGCGGCGGCAAGACCGAATCCAAGGAGGGCGGCTGGGCCCCGTCGCGCTTCGTGATCCTCGAGTTCCCGAGCCTCGAGCAGGCGCGCAAGTGGTACGAATCGCCCGAGTACGCGCCGGCGCTGGCGATCCGCAAGAAGGCGTCGAAGTCGAAGCTGATCCTCGCCGAAGGCCTTTAGCGAAATCCTAGCGCTTCTTCTTGCCCGGCTTCTCCGGCGCCGGCGTCGCGATGCCCTTGTTCCTGCGGTAATTCGCCACCGCGCGCTCCTCGGCCGCGGCAAGCTCGGCGGCGGCCTTCCCCGCGGCGGCCTTGGCCTTCTCGGCCGTCGCCGCCTTTTCTGCGTCGCTCATCGGCGCGGGTGGCGGGAGTTTGGCCTCGGCGGCGAAGCTGCCGAGCAGGAGGCTGGCGGCAAATGCAGTGACGATGGCGGTGCGCTTCATGGTATCGCTCTCCCGTTTTTCGGTCAGTGCTGGGTCCGCGGCGCCCCGGCCGCGGCGCCGCTGGATTTCGCGGGAATCTTGCCCGCCTTGACGTCGTTGTACCAGAGCTCGTGGTGCTCCTTCGCCCAGGTCTCGTCGACGTAACCGCTGCGCATCGACTGATAGGCACCCTCCATTCCGATGGTGCCGAGGTAGATGTGAGCGAACGACAGGGCGATGAACACCACCGCGCCGATGACGTGGATTACGTTCGCCTGCTGCATCGTCTCGCGCAGCTGGTCGAAGTTCGGGAACAGCATGATCAGCCCGGTGACGCTCATGACCACGCCGAGCAGCACGACGCCGATCCAGAACCAGCCCTTCTCGCCGAAGTTGAAGCGCCCGGACGGAACCTCGTTGCCGCTCAGCAGGCCGCCGGCCCTGGCGATCCACTTGGCGTCACTCGGATGCCAGAAGTTGTCCTTTGCGAACAGGACGAACGTCAGCAGCAGGCTGAGGATGAAGTACGGACCGACGAAGTTGTGCAGGTTCTTGGCCAGCGCACCGAGCCAGGCGAACAGCGTATAGCCGATCACCGGCAAGAGCACGAACTTGCCGAACAGGATGGTCAGCCCCGACAACGCGAGAATGACGAAGCTGATCGCGGTGCTCCAGTGCGCGATACGCTCCAGGCTGTTGAAGCGCTCGATCAGCCGGCCGGTCGGCGCATGCTTGAGCTTCATCGTGCCCTTGACCAGATAGTAGGCCAGGATCGCCAGCGCGGCGACGATCAGCAGCCAGCCGCCGTAGAAGACGAGCGGACCGTTGTGGAAGTTGCGCCACGCCTCGCCGGCGGTGGCGAAGGCCTTCTGGCCCGGGAAGCGCAGCTGAGGCTGGATCAGCACCCCCAACTCGCGCCCTGGCAGGCCGGTGCGGTTCTGCTCTCCGGATTTGACGTCGCGCCACACCGGCGCGTTGTTGCCGGGCTGCGTCACCGCACGCTCGGACTGCGCCTTCGCCGATGCGTCCCCCTGCTGAGCGAGGGCAGCCTGGGGCAGCGCGAGTATCACGAGCCCAAGTAGCGCGCCGAACAGCTTGCATAGCCTGATCATCTGATCCTCCTTACCGCAAGCCGCCGCTACTGGCCGATGCGCACGTACTCGTTCTGGGACAGGTTACGGTTCTTGATCTCGTCTTCCCAGCTCGTCTTGTTGCCCTTGTCCCACTTGGCGCTACCGTAGGCGAGCGGCGCGTTGTCCCACGGGACCGTGTCCGCCTTGCCCTGGTATTTGCCCTGCTTGTAGGCGTCCGCCTGCGGTTTCTCGCCGCAACCCGCGAGCGCCACCAGCCCCAGCGCGGCAGCGATGGCGACTACCGTGCGCCACCTCATGACTTGCTCCCGGCAGGCTGTGCGCCGCCCTTGGGCGGACCGTACGCGGTGCCCCAGCCCCACACTTCCGCGCCCTTGCCGCGTACCGTGACGCGCTGGCGGTAGATATTCGCGATCGTGTCGCCGTCGCCGGCCAGCAGCGCCTTGGTCGAGCACATCTCGGCGCAAAGCGGGAGCTTGCCCTCCGCCAGCCGATTGCGGCCGTACTTCTCGAATTCGGCTTCCGATCGATCCGGCTCCGGACCGCCTGCGCAGAAAGTGCACTTGTCCATCTTGCCGCGCAGACCGAAAGCGCCCGCCTGCGGGAACTGCGGCGCGCCGAACGGGCAGGCGTAGAAGCAGTAACCGCAGCCAATGCACAGGTCCTTGTCGTGCAGAACGACGCCTTCCTCGGTGTGGTAGAAGCAGTCGACCGGGCACACCGCCATGCAGGGCGCGTCCGAGCAGTGCATGCACGCGACCGAGATCGATTTCTCGGCCCCTGGCACGCCGTCGTTCACCGTCACCACGCGCCGCCGGTTGACGCCCCAGGGAACCTCGTTCTCGTTCTTGCAGGCGGTGGCGCAGCCGTTGCAGGCGATACAGCGCTCGGCGTCGCACAGGAATTTCATTCTGGCCATGGCGGTCTCCTTATGCCTTCGCGACCTGGCAAAGCGTCGTCTTGGTTTCCTGCATCATCGTGACCCGGTCGTAGCCGTAGGTCGTGGCGGTGTTGACCGCCTCGCCGCGCGCGATCGGGTGCGCCCCCTCCGGGTAGTACGGCAGCATGTCCTTGCCCTGCCACCAGCCGGAGAAGTGAAACATCACGAAGCAGGTGTCCGGGCCGACTCGCTCGGTGACCAGCGCCCTGAGCTTCAGCTTCGCGCCCTCTGGGGTGCTCACCCAGACGTACTCGTTGTCGCGAATCCCCCGGTCGGCCGCCGCCTTCGGGTTGATCTCGACGTAGTTTTCCTGCACCAGCTCGGCAAGCCACGGGTTGGAGCGCGTCTCCTCGCCGCCGCCCTCGTACTCGACCTTGCGTCCGCTGGTGAGGATCAGCGGGAACTGTTTGCCCGCATCCTTGTTCTTCTCCTGCAACGACTTGAACAGCGTCGGCAGACGCCACAGCACCTTGACGTCGTCGTTGGCCGGATACTTGTCCACCAGGTCCGCGCGCGGGCTGAAGATCGGCTCGCGATGCTGCGGGATGGCGTCGGGGAAATTCCACACCACCGCGCGCGCCTTCGCGTTGCCGAACGGCACGCAGCCGTGCTTCATGACGACTCGCTGGATGCCGCCGGAGAGATCATTGGTCCAGAGCTTGCCCTCGGCTTCCTTCTTCTCGTCGTCGGTCAACTCGTCCCACCACCCCAGCCGCTTGAGAAATTCCGCGCTGAATTGCGGATACCCGGTCGTGATGTCGCTTCCCTTCGAGCAGATTCCGTCCTCGGCAAGCAGGTTGACGCCGTCCTTCTCCATCCCGAACAGCGCCCTGAAGGTATGTCCGCCGTCCATCACGTGCTCGTGCGTGTTATAGAGGTTCGGCGTGCCGGGATGCTTGATCGCGGCGGTGCCGTAGCATGGCCAAGGCAGACCGAAGTAGTCGCCGGTCAGGTCGTAGCCGGTCTTCGCGTCCTTGCCGCCGCGCGCACGCAGCGTCTTGACGTCGAAGACGTGCATGTTCCGCATATGCGCCTGCAGCCGCTCGGGCGACTGGCCCGTGTAGCCGATGGTCCAGCAGCCGCGGTTGACCTCGTTGCGCAGCACGTCCTCCAGATTCGGCTCGTCCATGCCGCCCTTGCCTTTCACCAGGCCGACGACCTGCTTGCCGTCCTTCTTGCCCAGAAACTGGTCTGCGAAGCCGAGCTTCTGCGCCAGCTGGTACATGATCATCTGGTCAGTGCGCGATTCGAACAGCGGCTCGATCACCTGCTCGCGCCATTGCAGCGACCGGTTCGACGCGGTGACGCTGCCGTAGGTCTCGTATTGAGTCGCCGCCGGCAGCAGGTACGCGCCGTCCTTCCGCTCCATCGCGAACATCGACGCGCTCGCCGAGGGATAGGGGTCGATGACCACCATGAGGTCCAGCTTCTTCATCGCCTCGACCATCTCGCGGCCGCGGGACTGGGAATTCGGCGCGTGACCCCAGTAGATGATCGCCCGGAGATTCGGGCCCTGGTCGATCGCATCGTTCTTCTCCAGCACGCCGTCGATCCAGCGCGAGACGGTCATCCCGGGCTTGCCCATCATGCCGGGCGCGTAGCGCCCCTCGAGCCACTTCAGGTCGACGTTCCACACCCGCGCCCAGTGCGCCCAGGCGCCGGGTACCGCCACCGGATAGTAGCCCGGCAGCGTGTCCGGGTTGGGGCCGATGTCGGTGGCACCCTGCACGTTGTCGTGCCCGCGGTACACGTTGCAGCCGCCGCCGGAGCGGCCCACGTTGCCGAGCGCGAGCTGAAGGATGTTGGTCGCGCGCACGATTCCGTTCGCATTGTTGTGCTGCGTCTGGCCCATCGCCCAGATGATGAACCCGGGGCGGTTCTCGGCGAGCGTCTTGGCGACCGCGAACACCTGCTCCTCCGCAACGCCGGTGACGTCGGCCACCTTGTCCGGCGTCCACTTCGCCAGCACCTCCTCTTTGACCTTGTCCATGCCGTAGACGCGGTCGTGCAGGTACTGCTTGTCCTCCCAGCCGTTCTTGAACACGTGGTACAGGATGCCGAACAGCATCGCGACGTCGGAGCCCGAGCGATGACGCACGAAAATGTCGGCGTGCGCGGCGGTGCGGGTGTAGCGCGGGTCGATGACGATCACCTTGGCGCCGTTCTCCTTCGCGTGCAGCGTGTGGAGCATCGACACCGGGTGCGCCTCGGCCGCGTTCGAGCCGAGGAACACCAGGCACTTCGAGTTCTGCTCGTCGTTGTAGGAGTTGGTCATCGCGCCGTAGCCCCAGGTCTGGCCCAGACCTGCCACCGTGGTCGAATGGCAGATGCGGGCCTGGTGGTCGGCGTTGTTGGTGCCCCACAGGCGGATCCACTTGCACAGCAGTTCGCTCTGCTCGTTGTTGTGCTTGGACGAGCCGACCAGGAACAGGGCGTCGGGGCCGCTTTCCTTCCTGATCTCTAGCAGTTTGTTCGAAATCTCCTCGTAGGCCTGATCCCAGGAGATCTTCTTCCACTGTCCGCCCTCGAGCTTCATCGGCGACTTGAGGCGGTGAGAATCGTGCGTGACACCGTGGTCGCGCGCGGCGGCGCCCTTGGCGCAGTGTCCGCCCAGGCTGAGCGGCGAATCGAACACCGGCTCCTGCCGCACCCAGACGCCGTTCTGCACCACTGCGTCGATCGCGCAGCCCACCGAGCAGTGGGTGCAAACCGTGCGCCGCACCTCGGTCTGAGCGCTGTCGCCCGCCGCGTCGGCTGCATCCGCTTTGCCGATCATGTTGAACGGCAGCTGCGTCGCCACCGCACCGGCGCCGAGCGTCACGCCGGAACGCCGCAGGAACGCGCGCCGGTCCATCGTCTTCGCGACCGCGCCCGCAAACCGGCGCCCCAGGCGCGCCTGGGGAACCGCGGCGGAACTGGATTTCCTGGTCAGCAGCATGGCGGCCTCCTCAGACCTTGGTGGTGCGGTAGTAGTTGTTGACGTGCTCGCTCGCGTGATAGCCGCGGCCCGCGCGCTTGGCCGTGGCGGAGACGGCGGGCGGCGCTTCGGGCGCCGTCTTGGCGACGATCGCAGCCGCGGTGGCCGCACCGCCGGCACCGACCGAAAGAAGGAAATTGCGACGTGAAAGACGCGGGCTGCGTTCGCTCATGGTCCCCTCCATCTTGTTGTGTAACGCCCGGGACAGCCGGCCACGAGCGCGACCTAATTTGCAGAGCAGCGCCTATTCTTACATGCGGAACGCCGCATATTCAACTTCGAGGAACGCTTTTGCGAAACGCGCGACGCAGCGATAAAAATCCGCGCGCTCGGCGCCGGTTATCGCATCGCACAACGGACCTGTCGTAGGCCACAGGAAGCGGTTGAACACGCTCGCCTGCTCCTCCAGCGCCACGTGCTGCTCCGCAATAAGGTAGCGCATGAGCTCGCACAGCGCGGCGAAGTGGTCCTCGGGCTCGAAGACCGACATCCGGCGCGAAATATATCGCGTCGTGAGATATTTTCGCAGTTCCACCAGCGGCGCGTCTGCCGCGTTCCTGCTCAGGTAGGCGCCGGCGTAGAGCGACACCGGCGCCTTGCCGGTGCCGACGAACAGCGCCTGGTATTCGCCGTCCGCCGCCGCCGCGTCCGCCGCCGCGGCGGCGAGCGAAAGGTCGCGCCAGGCGAGCGCGAGCGATGCCGCGCCGTCCTCGGC
>JBAUTW010000413.1:0-3381 GCA_049582365.1 Burkholderiales bacterium
CACTTCCAGTGATCGAGAGCGGAGCGCACGCGCACCTCGACGCTGAAATCCGCGCGCTCTCCCTTCAGGGCGCCGACGATCGCCTCATGCGCCGCGGCGCGATCGTCCGGATGCACGAGCTCGCGCACTTGCGCCGCATTCGGCTCGCTGATGTCGGGCTTGCGCCCCAGCACCTGCGCCCAGCCGGTTCCGAGGTGCAGCGCGTCGCGCTCGAGATCGCAGTCCCAGGTCGCGAGGTTGCCGCCTTCGAGCGCGAGCTCGAGCCGCTCCTTGGCGGCGGCCAGCGCGCGCTCGACGCTGCGCTGCTCGGTCACGTCGCGGCCGACGCCGCGGTAGCCGAGGAAGTTGCCGGCGGCGTCTTTGCGCAGCTGACCCGAGACGATGTGGAACACGCGCGCGCCACGCTCGTCGCGGCGCGCGAGCTCGAGGTCGAAGAACTGCTGGCGCGAGCGGATCTGCTCCAGGTGGCGCGCCAGCGCCTCGGGCTCGACCTCGACCCCGGGCGTATCCCAGAAGCGCTTGCCGTAAGCCGCGCCCTGGCCGAAGATCATCATCACCGGCGCGCCGCCGCTCAGCCAGGTCAGCCGATGCTCGGGGTCGGTTTCCCAGAACCAGTCCGCCGACAGCGCGGTCAGGCTGCGGAAGCGCTCGCTGTCGGAGCGCAGCGCCATGATCTCGTCCTCGCCGCGGCGCAGCGAGCCCTGCACCAGGACGAAGATGAAGCCGCCCGCGAGCAGCGCGAGCAGGGCCGCGTCGAGCGCGGCGAGCGCCTCGGGCGCCAGGTAGGGCGAAAGCGCGAGCTTGAGCCCGAGCGCGAGCGGCCCGGTGATCGCCACGTACAGCAGCACGCCGCGCAGCAGCGCGTCGCGCTTCACGTGGGCGAGGAACCGGCGCAGGCTGCGGCGCACGCGCTCAGGCCGAGCCGGGTTCGCGCGCCGGCGGGGCGACCTTCATGACCTCTTCGATGGTCGTCAGGCCCGCCGCCACCTTCATCGCGCCGCTGATGCGCAGCGGCTTCATGCCCTGCTTGTAGGCGCGCTCGCGAATCGGCCCCAGATCGGCGCCGGCGGCGACCAGCTCCTTGATCTCGCCGGTGCAGATGAGCGTTTCGTACACCCCGATGCGGCCCTGGAAGCCGGTCATGCGGCACTCGAGGCAGCCCACCGGCACGTATACGGCGGCCGGGCGCTTGGCCTTCCAGGGCGCGACCAGCATGTCCCACGCGGCCTCGTCCTCGGCCCGGTTGAGCTCGACCTTGCGCTTGCAGTGCGGGCACAGCGTGCGCAGCAGGCGCTGCGCCATCACGCCGTTCAGGGTCGCGTTGAGCAGGTAGGGCGCGATGCCCAGCTCGAGCATCCGCGTCACCGCGCTCGGCGCGTCGTTGGTGTGCAGCGTCGAAAGCACCAGGTGGCCGGTGAGCGCCGCCTGCACCGCCATCTCGACCGTCTCGAGGTCCCGGATTTCGCCCACCATGATGATGTCCGGGTCCTGGCGCATCAGCGCGCGCAACCCCTCGGCGAAGCCGAGCTCGATCGCCGGCTGCACCTGCATCTGGTTGAACAGCGGCTCGACCATCTCGATCGGGTCCTCGACCGTGCAGACGTTGACCTCGGGAGTCGCAAGCTGCTTGAGCGTCGAGTACAGCGTCGTGGTCTTGCCCGAGCCGGTCGGCCCGGTGACCAGCACCACGCCGTTCGGCCGCTCGGTCATCTCGCGCCAGCGCGCGTGGTCCTCGCGCGTGAAGCCGAGCTCGCTGAAGTCCCGGATCAGCACGTCGGGATCGAAGATGCGCATCACCAGCTTCTCGCCGAAGGCGGTCGGCAGGGTCGACAGGCGCAGCTCGATTTCCTGGCCGTCGAGGGTGCGGGTCTTGACTCGCCCGTCCTGCGGGCGGCGCTTGTCGACCACGTCCATGCGGCCGAGGATCTTGATCCGGCTGGTCATCGCGTTGAGGACCCCGACCGGGATCTGATAGACCTGGTGCAGCACGCCGTCGATGCGGAAGCGCACGATGCCGATGTCGCGCCGCGGCTCGATATGGATGTCGCTCGCGCGCTGCTCGAACGCGTACTGCCACAGCCAGTCGACCACCCGCACCACGTGCGCGTCGTTGGCGTCGAGCTGCTTGTTGCCGCTGCCGAGCTCGACCAGCTGCTCGAAGCTCGACAGGCCGCTCGCGCCGGCGGCGCTCTTGTTGGCGCCCTTGACCGACTTGGCCAGGTTGTAGAACTCGACCTGGTAGCGTTCGATGTCCGCCGGATTGGCGATCACGCGCCGCACCTCGAGCTTGAGGATGGCGGCCAGCTCGTGCTCCCACTCGCGGATGAACGGCTCGGCGGTGGCGATCACGGTTTCCTTGGCGCTCACGGCGACCGGCAGGATGCGGAAGCGCGTCGCGTAGGCGCTCGACATCACCTCGGTCACCGCGGAAAAGTCGATCTTGAGCGGATCGATATGCAGGTAGGGCATGGCGACGCGGCGCGCCAGCCATTCGGCCAGCACCTCGAGCGTGAGCGCGCGCTGCGGCGCCGCCAGGCTCTTCCACTTCTGCTCCGCGACGCTCAGCAGCGGGTGCTGGGTGCCGCGGTAGTAGCGCCGCTCCTTCTTCAGCTGCGCCACCGCGCCGGGGTCGACCATGCCGTCCTCGACCAGCCAGTCGAGGACCTCGGTCAAGGTCAGGCGGTGCTCGCCTGCCGGGGTTTTTACCGCCTGCTGCATGCCGTCGATCCTTCCCCTGAACACTATACCGTAAAGCTAGAATCCGCCATGGCCGCCGCCCCCGACCGCCGCACCCTGGCGCCCGACGTCTCGCTGCGCGAGGTGTGGGCCTGGAGCATGTACGACTTCGCCAACTCGGGCTACACCACGGTAGTGATGACCGCGGTGTTCAGCGCCTACTTCGTCGCGGTGGTGGCGCGCAACGCGCCCTGGGCGACCTTCGCCTGGACCGGGGCGCTGTCGCTCTCCTACGCCGCGATCGTGCTGAGCGGTCCCCTGGTGGGGGCCTGGGCCGACGCGCATGCGGCGAAGAAGCGTCTGCTGCTGGCGACGACCGTCGGCTGCGTCGCGTTCACCGCCCTGCTGTGGTTCGCGGCGCCCGGCGCGGTGGCGGTCGCGCTGGTGCTGATCATTCTGTCGAATTACTTCTACGGCCTGGGCGAGAACCTGATTGCCGCCTTCCTGCCCGAGCTGGCCGATTCGCGCGCCATGGGGCGGGTCTCGGGCTGGGGCTGGAGCTTCGGCTATCTCGGCGGCCTGTTCTCGCTCGGCATGTGCCTGGTGTACATCAGCTGGGCGCAGCGACACGGCCAGCCGGCGTCGTCCTTCGTGCCGGCCACGATGCTGATCACCGCCGCGCTGTTCGCGCTCACCGCCGCGCCG
>JBAUTW010000414.1:0-5721 GCA_049582365.1 Burkholderiales bacterium
GTCGGGCTCTGGTCTAACCCAGCAGTAGTCGAGGTCGTACCACAGGTTCTCGGGCAGCTCGCAGCCGCGGTACTCGCTCATTCGGCCTCCACGGGCGGCGCGAAGCGGACCGTGAAGACGACGTTGACGCCGAAGGCGAGCATCGCCGCGAAACTCAGCGCGCCGCCGAGCGTGACCAGCCGATGCACGCTCCCGAGCCAGCCTGCGACCATGAGCGGCAGGCCCGCGTTGGCGAGCCAGAACTGCGCCCAGGCGAGCCGCTCGGAGCGCAGGCGGTAGCCGCCGAAGCGCGGCAGCACGTGCAGGCCGATGCCGTAGATCGACATCAGCACCAGCCCCAGCAGCATCAGATGCGCGTGAGCATGCGCGACGTCTCCTGGAACGAGCTGCGGCGCGGCGAGGTGCGCAAGCGCGAGCAGCCCGCCGGCGAGGCCGTAGACGAGCGCGAGCGCGACGAACAGGCGGTTGCGCGGATGCATGCGCTCAGGTTAGTCCCCGAGGCACGGCATTCATTGCCTTAAATCAAGAAAAGCGCGACGGGTCCTGCTGCAGCAGCTCGCCGATGCGCCCGATGCTCAGGTCGGCCGCCGGGTAGCGCCCGGTGTTCTGCGGATCGTTGGCGTAGTGCCCCTGGCGTACGAACACGGTGGTCACGCGCTCGCCCCAGGCATGCTTGATCGCGGCGAGGATGCGTAGCTTGTCGTCCACCATGACGTAGCGCCGGGCCGGGAACAGGCGCTCGACGTCGGCCAGCATCTGCTCCTTGTGGACGTAGATCAGCACCTGTCCGGCTACCGCGCGCCACAGTCCCGAGCGCATGACCTTGCGCGGCTGGAACACGGCGTCGCCGTCCGACAGAATCACCGCGCGCGCGGCCCGGCTCGCGTGCTGCAGCACCTCGAGCGCTTCGGGGTAGAGCCGCTCGGCGAACGGATAGTCCACCAGCCAGCCCGACAGCGCCAGCACGCGCGGGTCGTGCAGGCGCTCGAGCCGGTAGCGCTCGAGCGCGCCGAGGTAGTCGACGTAGCCGAGCTCCGCGCGCAGCTGCTCCAGTATGTCCCAGTAGCGATCGCGCGCGTGGTGGCCGAACTCGCGCGCCAGGTGCGCCCGCAGATCTTGCTGGACGCGATCGTTGTCGAGCAGGGTGTTGTCGACATCGAACAGGGCGACCAGTTCGTCGTCTGCGTTTAGGGCCACTACTTCTCGCCCGCGGAGCCGGGCTTCTCGAGGTGACCGCCGAACTCGTAGCGCATCGCCGACAGCAGCCTGTCGGCGTACTGGTTGTGCCCGCGCGAAGCGAAGCGGGCGAACAGCGCAGCGCTGATCACCGGCGCCGGAACGCCTTCGTCGATCGCCGCCTGCAGGGTCCAGCGTCCTTCGCCCGAGTCCGAGACCCGGCCACCGAACTTGGCCAGCGCGGGGTCGGCGCGCAGCGCGCTTGCGGAGAGATCCAGCAGCCACGAGCCGATCACGCTGCCGCGGCGCCACAGCTCGGCCACGCGCGCCACGTCGATATCGTAGCGGTAGCGCTCCGGATGCCGCAGCGGCGCGGTCTCGGCGTCGACCTCGCCCTGCTGCTTGCCGACGGCGGCGCCGTGCAGGATGTTGAAGCCCTCGGCGTAGGCCGCCATGACGCCGTATTCGATCCCGTTGTGCACCATCTTGACGAAGTGGCCTGCGCCGTTTGGGCCGCAGTGCAGGTAACCGTTTTCTTCGGGGACGGGCGCGCCCCCGCGCCCCGGCGTGCGCGCGGCGGACTCGACCCCCGGCGCGAGCGTGCGAAACACCGGCTCGAGCCGCGCCACCACATCGTCTTCGCCGCCGATCATGAGGCAGTAGCCGCGCTCGGCGCCCCACACGCCGCCGCTCACGCCGACGTCGACGTAGTGCAGCTTCTTCTGCGTCAGCGCGGCGGCGCGGCGCAGGTCGTCGTGATAGTAAGAATTGCCGCCGTCGATCACGCAGTCTCCCGGTTCCAGCAGCGGCGTGAGCTGCTCCAGCAGCGGGTCGACCGCGGCGGCCGGCACCATCAGCCACACCGCGCGCGGCTTGGCCAGGCGGGCGACGAAGTCCTTGAGCGAGGTGGTCCCGTGCGCGCCGACTTTCCCCAGCGGCCGCACCGCTTCGACGTGAGCGTCGTACACCACGAGCTCGTGACCCGCCTTGAGCAGGCGGCGCACCATGTTGGCGCCCATGCGCCCCAAACCGATCATTCCGAGCTGCATGCCTGTTCTCCTGGGTGAATGCGAATTCCCGCGCGCGACGGGCTCAGTCCGCCTGCATCTGGCGCAGGCCGTAGATCGCCGCGCCGAGCAGCGCTGCGCGTGTCTCGATCACGTGCACCGGTATGCCTTCGAGCATTTGCGCGAAGCGCCCCTTGTTGACGAAGGCCCGGGCGAAGGCGCCGTCCTCGAGCTGCGGCACGATGCGCGGCGCAATGCCGCCGCCGATGTAAACGCCGCCGGTGGCGAGCACCTTGAGCGCCAGGTTACCCGCTTCGGCGCCGAGGATCGAGGCGAAGCTGCGCAGCGTCAGCCTGCACAGCGCATCGCCCGCCGGTTCGCGCAACGCGGCCTGCACGATGAGCGGGGTGCGATCGGACGCCTTCGCCAGCTCGGCCGCGAGCGCCGGCGACTCCGCCGCGCGTCCGGAGTCGCGCAGAAAGTCGTAGATGTTCGGCAGCCCCATGCCCGAGCACACGCGCTCGTAGCCGACCCGCGCGTAGCGCGCGCGCATGTAGCGCAGCAGCTCGATCTGCGGCTCGTCGCCGGGCGCGAAATCTGCGTGCCCGCCCTCGGAGGGGCAGGCGACGTACGCGCTGCCGCTCCAGACCAGGAAGGCCTCGCCCAACCCGGTGCCAGGCGCGATCACCGCCATTGCTCCGCGCGGCTGCGCTTGGCCGGGCTTGACGGTGCGCAGCTCGTCGGCGTGCAGGTTCGGCACCGCGTGCGCAATCGCCTGCAGGTCGTTGAGCAGCGTCGCGCTGCCGAGCCGGAGCCTGGCGCACAGCGCCCGCTCTTCCACCACCCAGGGCAGGTTGGTCAGTTGCGCCCGGCCGTCGATCACCGGGCCGGCGACGGCGAAGCACGCTGCGCGCGCCTTTGCGCGGTGCGGGCCGAGGAACTCCTCGACCATGCTTTCGAGGCCGTCGTAGCGCGCGCTCGCGAACTCGGCCTCCGCCACGGGCCGGCGCGGGCCGCGCTCGGCGTCGTAAAGCGCGAGCAGCGTCTTAGTACCGCCGATGTCTCCCGCGATCAGCATCCGACCCGATTCTAGGCCAAGCGGCTTAAGCCGCGCTTAGGACGCCGCTCGCGAACGCGACGAGCAGGTAGCGCGCCAGACGCCCGGTGGCCATGAACGCCAGCGCGGCGAGCCAGTTCACCCGCAGCCAGCCGGCGGCGAGGCACAGCGCGTCGCCCACCAGCGGCAGGAAGGCGAAGAAGGTCACCGGACTGCCGTAGCGTTCGATCCGGCGCAGCGCGCGCGCGTCGAGCTTGTGGCGTGTGCGCTCGGGCACCAGCCGCCCCAGCGCGTAGGTGGTCATGCCGCCCGCGGTGTTGCCCAGCGTCGCGAGCGCGATCGCGAGCGCGGCGTGCTCGGGATAGAGGCTGAGGTAGCCGAACAGCACTGCCTCGGACGACAGCGGCACCAGCGTCGCGGCGACGAAGCTGGCGGCGAACAGGCCGGCGAGGCCGCCTTCTGGCGAGAGGAGCGCGTGCAGGGTGTGCTAGTCTTTTCGGCGTGAAACGAAACGATTATCTCGAACGCATCCTCAAGGCGCGAGTCTACGACGTGGCGATCGAATCGCCGCTCGAGCGCGCGCCCGGGCTGTCCAAGCGGCTGCGAAATACGCTATTGCTCAAGCGCGAGGACCTGCAGCCGGTATTCTCGTTCAAGCTGCGCGGCGCCTACAACAAGATGGTGAACCTGCCGCCGGCGAAGTTGAAGAGAGGCGTCATTGCCGCCAGCGCCGGCAACCACGCGCAGGGGGTGGCGCTCGCGGCGCAGAGGCTGGGCTGCCGCGCGGTAATCGTGATGCCGGTGACCACGCCGAAGATCAAGGTCGACGCGGTGGCGGCGCGCGGGGCGGAGGTCGTGCTGCGCGGCGATTCGTATTCGGACGCGTATGCGCACGCAATGCAGCTCAAGCGCCGGCGCAGGCTTACCTTGGTCCATCCCTATGACGACCCCGACGTCATCGCCGGGCAGGGAACGATCGGCATGGAAATCGCGCGCCAGCACGCCGGGCCGATCGACGCCGTGTTCGTCGCAGTCGGGGGCGGCGGGCTGATCTCGGGCATCGCGAGCTACCTCAAGCGGCTGCGCCCGGAAATCAGGATCATCGGCGTCGAGCCGGTCGACGCCGACGCCATGGCGCGCTCGCTCAAGGCCGGCCGGCGCGTGATGCTCGACCAGGTCGGCCTGTTCGCCGACGGCGTCGCAGTCAAGCAGGTCGGCAAGGAGACCTTCCGCCTGGCGCGCAAGCTGGTCGATGAGATGGTGCTGGTCGACACCGACGAGATGTGCGCTGCGATCAAGGACGTGTTCGAGGACACGCGCGTGGTCCTCGAGCCGGCGGGCGCGCTCGCGATCGCCGGCGCCAAGGCCTGGGTCGCGAAGCGCGGGGCGCGCGGCAAGACCCTGGTCGCGGTGGCCTGCGGCGCGAACACCAACTTCGACCGCCTGCGCTTCATCGCGGAGCAGGCCGAGCTCGGCGAGCACCGCGAGGCGATCCTCGCGGTCACCATTCCGGAGCGCCCGGGGAGCTTCAAGAAGTTCTGCGCCACGCTCGGGGCGAAGAACATCACCGAGTTCAACTACCGCATCGCCGAATCGCGCGAGGCGCACATCTTCGTCGGCATCGAGACTGCCAACCAGGCGGAAACCGCGAAGATCGTGCGCAACCTCGAGCGCCACGGTCTGCGCACGCTCGACTTGTCGGACAACGAGATGGCGAAGACCCACCTGCGCCACATGGTCGGCGGGCGCGCGCCGTGGTCGGGCGACCGGCGCGCGGCGCGCGCGGCGAACGAGCTGCTGTACCGCTTCGAGTTCCCCGAGCGGCCCGGCGCGCTGATGCGCTTTCTGAACAACATGCGCGGCGACTGGAACATCAGCCTGTTCCACTATCGCAACCAGGGCGCCGACTACGGACGGGTGCTGGTCGGCATCCAGGTGCCGCCGCACGAGATGCGCGAGTTCGGCCAGTTTCTCGCCAAGCTCGGCTATCCCTTTGTCGAAGAGACCCGCAATCCGGCCTACCGGCTGTTCCTCAGCTAGGCCTTGCCGAAGTAGTCTGGCGCGATCTCGCCCGCGTAGCACACCGGGGAGGCGAGCGCGCTCGGCTCGCCGCCCGGCGGCGCACCGAGGAACACCAGCCCCGGCGGATCGCGCCGGTAGACGCCGCGCTCGGTGACCACGTAGTCGAGCGGAATGTCCCAGGACTGCGGATGGATCGTCTCCAGTCGAGCGAGCTCGTAGCTGACCCCGATAGCAGTCGGCTTGCGCGGGAGGCTTGCCAGCGTGCGGTCGAAGAAGCCGCCGCCGTAGCCCAGTCGGTAGCCCTGCGCGTCCCAGCCGTTCATCGGCAGCAGCACCGCGTCGGGCGCGAGCTCGGCCGAATCCATGGGGTAGGGAATTCCCATCGCGCCCTCGGCCAGCCTTACCCCGGGGTGCCACTCGCGGAACGCGAGCGGCGTCGCGGGCGCGAGCACCACCGGC
>JBAUTW010000415.1:0-3586 GCA_049582365.1 Burkholderiales bacterium
GTCGGGGATCTCGGGCCAGACGTGAAAGCGCGCCGCCGGCAGCGCGGCGCGCAAGCCCGGCAGCCAGCGCTGCGGCTCCTCTTCCGGCGCGACGAACGCGACCTCCATGCCATCTCCTGTGCGAACGCCGCGCGATGGTAGCATCGCGCCGGGACGACCGCAGACGAGGAGCATGGCATGACGATCCGCAACTTCAGCGAGGACACGCTCACCGCCGAGGTGCTGCGGCGCATCGAAGGCACGCCCAACGCGCGCCTGAAGGAGGTGATGACGAGCCTGGTGAAGCACCTGCACGGCTTCGTGCGCGAGGTGCGGCCCACCCCCGAGGAATGGTTCACCGGCATCAAGTTCCTCACCGACACCGGCCACTGGTGCGACGACAAGCGCCAGGAGTACATCCTGATGTCGGACACGCTCGGCGTGTCGATGCTGGTGGACTTCATCAACTACGGAAAGACCGCGAACGCGACCGAGTCGACCGTGCTCGGGCCGTTCTTCGTCGAGGGCGCGCCCGAGATGCCGCTCGGCGCGAACATCGCCAGGCCCGGCACCCCGGGCGAGCCCTGCGACGTGAGCGGCAGCGTGTCCGGGCTGGATGGCAAACCGGTCGCCGGGGCGCTGCTCGACGTATGGGAGGGCGGGGGCGACGGCTTCTACGACGTGCAGAAGAACGACGGCATGAACCTGCGCGCGCGCTTTCGCGCCGGGGCCGACGGCAGGTTTCACTTCGGCTGCGTCAGGCCGGTGAGCTACCCGGTGCCGCACGACGGTCCGGTGGGCAAGATGCTCGCCGCCACCGGGCGCCACCCGATGCGCCCCGGCCACCTGCACTTCATGATCCAGGCGCCGGGCTACGACAGGCTGGTGACGCACCTGTTCGTGCGCGGCGACGAATTCCTCGATTCCGACGCGGTGTTCGGGGTCAAGGACTCGCTGGTGATCGACTTCAAGAAGAACGCCGGCGGCGTTTACCGGGCGAAGTACGATTTCGTGCTCAAGCCCTCGGCCCGGCCCTAGCGCGCAATGTCGAACCTGGCTCTGATCGTCCGCGACGTGCCCGGCCGGGAGATCCGCAACGTGATCGCATAGGTGTTGGCCGCGCTGGTCGGTATGCGGATATAGTTGCCGTAGCTCACGCTGTTGTTGAAGGCGATGGTCTTGAGCGTCTTGGTTTCGCCGCCCATGACCGGATCCGACACGGTCGCCTTGACCTTCGCATCCCTGATCTCGGCGCTGGTCGTGCCGTCGAACAGCGAGACGTTGAGGTAGTAGTAGTCGCTGCCGCTCGGTATGCCGCCGAGCATGGCGGTCGCCGCGTCCGGATTCGGGTGGATCGCGCGCAGGTCCGCGGTCGAAACCAGACCCAGGTAGACCTCGGTTCCCTCCACGACCTTGTGGTTCCAGCCGGCCTGCGCGGAAACCCCGCCCGGCGCCGGCCGCGGGGCCGCCCCCGTGGTCGAATCCTTGTTCGCCGGGCCGACGCTTTTTCCCAGCATGTAGACGATGGCGCGGCGCAGCTCGCTGTCGCTGAGATCCGGCATGCCGCCGCGCGAAGGCATGGCGCCGTGCCCCCTGATCGCGGAGCGAACCAGGGCGTCGATGCCGTAAGTCGCGCGGTGAATCCATGCCGCCCGATCGCCGATGATGGGTGCGCCGTAGAGCCCGTTGCCGTGGCACTTGACGCAGGTCGCGTTCACGATCTCCTCGCCGCTGCGCTCGGCGGCGGCCGGCGCGGCCTTGTTGATCGGCACGGCCCACTGGCCGCCGGAATGGTTGACCATGTAGGTGATCGCGAGCTCGAGCTCGTAATCGGTGACGCCCAGGCTGCCGCCGTGCGGCGGCATGCGCCGGATGCCGGTGATGGCGTGCTCGGTGAGGCTGCTCAGGCCCTGCGCCTCACGCGCCTTCCAGGCTTTTTCATCGCCGATCTTCGGCGCACCTTCCTTGCCCGTCGCGTGGCAGGCGGCGCAGACCTGGTGCACCACCTCCGCGCCGCTGCGCCCGGAGGCGCGGGCGTCCGTTTGCGGCGCGATCAGCGCCGCGAGCGCGACCGTCGCCGCGAGTGTCTTGAAAATGCCGAACATCCAGATCTCCTCTGATTCCGTTTGCGCGCCGTCACTGCCTTGTTGTTGCTTGCTAGGAGACGCGCATTCGCGCGCGGTTGCTTTGACGTCGGTCAAACGCGCTGCACGTTGCTGATCTTCCACGGTCCATTCTTCTCATTATTGCGCGCTGCTCTGCTGCACGAGAGGTGCTGTGCTTGCTGCCGGTGCGCAGATCGCGCTCGATCCGGCGCCGCTCGAGCGGCTGCGCCTGCGTCAGCCCAGAATATTCACGCGCGCAGCGCGCGGCTGGCAGATGAGCACGATGTGAAAACAGGGAACAATTATTGTTCTGCAATGGATTACGTAAGCATTACGTAATGTATTGATTCATTTGACCTATGTTAATGCGCTGCCAGTCCGCATGACGAACACTGCGCTGGAATTCAATCCAGTCCAAGGGAGACGATCATGCGGCAAGGCAAGTTGATGAGGTTCATCGCGGCGTTCGCGACGGCAAGCAGCGGGCTGCTGCTGGCGCCCGGCAGTGCGCAGGCGGTGCCGAGCTTCGCGCGTCAGACGGGCTTCGCCTGCGAGGCCTGCCACACGGTGTTCCCCGAGCTGACGCCCTTCGGCCGGCGCTTCAAGCTGAACGCCTACACCATCGACAACCTGCCGCAGGTGAGCGGCATGAGCACGAGCAAGGAGCAGACGCTGGCGCTGAACCAGCTGCCGCCGCTGTCGTTCATGCTGCAGGCCTCGTACACGAGCACCAAGGGCGCGCTGCCCGACAGCAATCTCGTTCCCGGCGATCTGGCAAAGAACGGGCAGGTGCTGCTGCCGCAACAGGCGAGCCTGTTCTACGCCGGCAAGATCGCGCCCAACTTCGGCGCCTTCGTGCAGATGACCTACGACGGCGTCGACGACGCCTTCGGCTGGGACAACACCGACGTGCGCTACGCCCAGACCGCGAACGACAAGCTGCTCTGGGGCATCAGCTTCAACAACAACCCGACGGTGCAGGACCCGTGGAACACCACGCCGGCCTGGCAGTCGCCGTTCGACCAGCGGAGCTCGGTCGCGCCCACGCCCGGCACCTCGACCATGCTCGACGGCAGCCTGTTCGACATGAGCACCGCGGGCCTGAGCGTGTACGCCTACTTCAATAACTCCGTGTACGCAGAATTTGGCATGTACCACCAGGCCAACCACGGCTTCGGCCAGATCGACAGCGCCGTGGACCAGCCCGTCCTGAATGGTCTGGCGCCGTACTGGAGGCTCGCCTACGAACGCCAGTGGGGCCGCAAGTCGTGGGAGGTCGGCGCCTACGGCATGGAAGCCAAGGTGTACCCGGCCGACGGCACCTTCGCGCTGACGGGGCCGACGGACAAGTACAACGACTGGGCGGTCGATTCCCAGTACCAGTTCATCGGCGACGAGCACCTGCTCACGTTGACGGGTACGTACATCGACGAAAAGCAGACGCTCGACCAGACTTTCGGTGTCCTCGGGGCAAGCAGCAATGCGTCGAACGACCTCAAGAC
>JBAUTW010000416.1:0-5141 GCA_049582365.1 Burkholderiales bacterium
ACCGAGGACCTGGCGAACGACGCGCACGTGCGCGGGCGCGAGATGTGGGTCGAGCTCGATCACCCGCAGCGCGGCAAGTGGTTCAACGTCGGCATGCCGATCAAGCTCTCCGACTCGCCCGCCGTGATCAAGCGCTCGCCGACGCTGGGCGAGCACACCGAGGAGATCCTGCAGCAGGTGCTGGGCTATGAAAAAGACAAGATCGCGGCGCTGAAAAGCGCCGGCACGTTCTCGGCCCCGCCCAAGAAGGCCGCCTGATGAAAATCGCGATCATCGGCCAGCAGGACTTCGGCAAGGCGGTGCTCGAGGCCTTCCTCGCGCGCGGCGACCAGGTGGCGGGCGTGTTCTGCGCGCCGGAGAAGCCCGGCGCGCGGCCCGACGTGCTCAAGGTGGCGGCGCAGGAGAAGGGGCTGAAGGTGCACCAGCTGCAGTCGCTCAAGGCTCCCGAGGCGGCGCAGGCGATGAAGGACGCCGGCGCCGACATCGGCATCATGGCCTTCGTGCTGCAGTTCGCACCGCAGGACTTCGTCAAGCTGCCCCGGCACGGCACGATCCAGTACCACCCCTCGCTGCTGCCGAAGTACCGTGGTCCGTCGTCGATCAACTGGCCGATCAGCCGCGGCGACAAGGAGACCGGGCTCAGCATCTTCCGCCCGACCGATGGGCTTGACGAGGGCGCGCTGATCCTACAGAAGAGGACGCCAATCGGCGACGACGACACGCTCGGCAGTGTGTACTTCGAGCGCCTGTTCCCGATGGGAGTGCAGGCGATGCTGGAGGCCGCGGATCTCGTGGTCGCCGGCAAGCACAAGGAGATCGCGCAGGACGAGTCACAGGCCACCTACGAGGGCTGGTTCCGCGAGGCCGAGGCGAAGATCAACTGGGCCAACCACGTGGATGTGATCCACAACCTCATCCGCGGAAGCGATCCTGCGCCGGGGGCCTGGACAACCCTGGCCGGCACCAAGCTGCAGCTGTTCGACTCGCGCAAGGAGCCGGTGCGCACATTCGGGGCCGTGCGCGGAAAGATTGGCGAGATCCTCGGCGTAGAGGACGGCCGCCTGGTGGTGAGCGCGCAGGGCGGGCGGATCCACGCCGGCAAGGCGAAGCTCGGCGACGGCAAGAAGCTCGCCGCGGCCGAGTTGCTGGGGGGCGGCCAGATCAAGCCGGGGATGCTGCTCGGCACCTAGGGCACCGCGGCGCGCCCCCCAGGCCGGTCGGGGCCTGGCTGCAAATATTTGACGCAGCTTATATCCGACTGCAACAATGCGCATTAGGCTTTTGATTCTGGGGGTAGTTTGGGGGCCGCCGGCGCATGAAGTCGGGTTTCTGGAAGTCTGACTGGTTCCTCGGCTTGGCCGTTGCGCTGCTGGTGTTCTTTGCCGGCGGCGGCGACCTGCTGCAGAGCCTGGAGCGCAAGGCGTACGACATGGGCGTGCAGGCGTCCTCGCGCACCCCGTCGGACCGCATCGCGGTGATCGCGATCGACGACGCGAGCATCGCCAACATCGGCCGCTGGCCCTGGCCGCGCGACGTGCACGCGAAGATGATCGACCTGCTCGCCGCGGCGAAGGCCAAGGTCATCGGCTACACGGTGTTCTTCAGCGAGCCGCAGATCGACCCCGGCTACCGCTACATCACCCAACTGCTGGAAATGGCGCGCAAGGCCGTGCCCGGAACGCCCGAGGGCGACGCGATGGCGCCCCTGGTCTCGGTGCTGACGCAGGCCGAGGTGTCGCTCAACCCGGACCGCAAGCTGGCCGACAGCTATGCCAGGGCGGGCAACGTGCTGCTGCCGATGCTGTTTACGCTCGGGCAGCCGCAAGGGCGCCCCGACCAGCCGCTGCCGGATTTCGTGCAGAAGAACGTCTGCGCCCGGGTCAGCGGCGACCAGGGATTCGCGCTGCCGACCGAGAGTGTGCAGATCCCGGTCGAGTCGATCGGCAGGGCCGCCGCCGGGCTGGGGCACCTGAATGCCTACCCGGATGTGGACGGCGCGATCCGCACCGAGCCGCTGGTGCTGCAGTACTTCGACCAGTACTACCCGTCGCTGTCGATGCTGATCGCCGCCAGGAGCCTGAACCTCGGGCCGGCGGACATCTCGGTGCGCCTGGGCGAGGGCGTCTCGCTCGGCAACCTCAGGATCGGCACCGACCCGGCGATGCTGATGCACACCTATTTCTACAAGGATCGCGACGGCAGGCCGGCGTTCCAGGTCGACTCGTTCTACGACGTGCTCACTGGCAAGATCCCGGCCAGCAAGTACGCCGGCAAGATCGTTCTGATCGGTGCCACCGCCGCCGGCGTCGGCACCACCTCGGTGACGCCGATCTCGCCCGCGATGCCGCCGGTGCTGACCCTGGCGCACTCGGTCTCGTCGATCCTGCAGCAGGATTTCTTCGTTTCGCCGGCCTGGGCCTGGGCCACCTCGAAGCTCGTGTTCCTGCTGGTGGCGGTGTATCTGATCGTCCTGCTGCCGCGGCTCAAGGCCGGCCCCGCGGCCGTGCTCACCGCCGCGATCCTGGTCGCCCTGCTGGCGGTGCATTTCGGCCTGATGACCCAGCGCGGCGTGTGGCTGCCGCTGATGGTGCCGGCGACGCTGCTGGTGCTGGGACACCTCGCGCTGGTCAGCAAGCGCTTCATCGTCACCGAGCGCGCCAAGCTGCGCTCGGACGAGAACTCGGCCGAGTCGAACCGGATGCTGGGCCTGGCCTACCAGGGGCAGGGCAATCTCGACATGGCGTGGGACAAGTTCCGCCAGGTGCCGATGTCCGACGCGGTGCTCGACAACCTGTACAACCTGGCGCTCGACTTCGAGCGCAAGCGCCAGTTCAACAAGGCCGAGTCGGTGTTCCGCCATATGCACGAGTTCAAGCCGCAATTCCGCGACCTCGCGCAGCGCCTGTCGCGCGCCAAGCAGCTGTCCGAGACGGTGATGCTCGGCGGCTCCGGCGGCGGCACCAACGCCAGCATTCTCGGCGCCGGCGGCACGGTCGAGAAACCGATGCTGGGGCGCTACCAGATCGACAAGGAGCTGGGCAAGGGCGCGATGGGCGTGGTCTACCTTGGCAAGGACCCGAAGATCGGCCGCGTCGTGGCGATCAAGACGATGGCGCTGGCGCAGGAGTTCGAGCCCGAGGAGCTGGCCGAGGTGAAGGAACGCTTCTTCCGCGAGGCCGAGACCGCCGGGCGACTGTCGCATCCGCATATCGTCACCATCTACGACGCCGGCGAGGAGCACGACCTGTGCTACATCGCGATGGAGCTGCTCAAGGGCGGCGACCTGGTGCCGTTCACCAAGCCGGGCAACCTGCTGCCGCAGGACAGGGTGGTGTCGATCGTGGCGCGCGTGGCCGAGGCGCTCGGCTACGCCCACAGGCAGGGCGTGGTGCACCGCGACGTGAAGCCCGCGAACGTCATGTACTACCCGGATACCGACGCGGTGAAGGTCACCGACTTCGGCATCGCGCGCCTGACCGACAGCTCCAAGACCAAGACCGGAATGGTGCTCGGCACGCCCTCCTACATGTCGCCCGAGCAGCTCGCGGGCAAGAAGATCGAGGGCCGCAGCGACCTGTTCTCGCTCGCGGTCAGCCTCTACCAGCTGTTGTGCGGCAGGCTGCCGTTCGAAGGCGAGTCGATGGCGCAGCTGATGTTCAAGATCTCGAGCGAGCCGCCGACCGACATCCTGTCGATCAACCCGGCGGTGCCGCCGGCGCTGGTCGCTTTCCTCGCGCGGGCGCTGGCCAAGAATCCCGACGAGCGCTTCCAGAGCGGCGAGGAATTCGCGCAGGCGCTGCGTGCCGCGGGCGGCCCCGGCGCCGGCGCTTCGGCCCACCCGACGGTAGATATCGAGCTGTGAGCGGCCCATGGACCTGAGCCGCGCGCTCCAGATCGTGAGCTGTACCGATCCCGGCATGGTGCGTGCGCACAACGAGGACGCGGTCGTCTCTGACCCGGCGCGCGGGATCGTGGTGCTGGCCGACGGCATGGGAGGCTACAACGCGGGCGAGGTGGCGAGCGGCATGGCAACCACCGTGATCGCCACCGAGGTCGCGCAGGCGCTGGCGAGCGTGAACCCGCAGGATCTCGACCCTCAGACGCGCCGGCCGCAGGCCGAAACGCTGCTGCGCGAGCAGATCCTGAAGGCCAACACGTCGATCCACCAGGCGGCGCAGAGCCAGCCGCAGTACGCCGGAATGGGCACCACGCTGGTGACCTGCCTGTTCTACGACAACCGGGTGATGGTCGCGCATCTGGGCGACTCGCGCCTGTACCGCATGCGCGACGGCGCGTTGACACAGGTCACGCGCGACCACTCGCTGTTGCAGGAGCAGATCGATTCCGGGCTGATCACGCCCGAGCAGGCGAAGACCGCGCAGCACAGGAACCTCGTCACCAAGGCGCTCGGCATCGATCCCAGCGTCGAGCCCGAGATCCGCGAGTACCGCACGGCGCCCGGCGACATCTACCTGCTGTGCTCGGACGGCCTGTGCGACATGGTGAGCGACGAGGACATCGGCATGGCGCTGGAAGCGCTCGGCGCGAACCTCGCGCTGGCGGCTCAGCAGCTGGTGCAGATGGCCAATGACAACGGGGGGCGCGACAACGTTTCGGTTATACTCGTACGCATCCTGCGGGAGTACCCCGCCGCCCGCGGCGTTATGGCCAGGTTCTTTGCATGGTTAAAATAACCCCCAGGGGTCAGCTATGGCGAAACTGATACTCAGCATGGACGGGTTGGTGCTCAAGGAAATTCCCTTGGTGAAGGAGCGCACCAGCATCGGCCGCAAGCCGCACAACGACATTCAGATCGACAATCTGGCAGTCAGCGGCGAGCACGCGGTGATCGTCACGATCCTGAACGACTCGTTCCTGGAAGACCTGGGCAGCACGAACGGCACGCTGGTGAACGGCAACGCGGTCAAGAAGCACTTCCTGCAGAACAACGACATCGTCGAGCTGGGCAAGTACAAGCTCAAGTACCTCGCCGAGCCCGGCCAGCAGCCGGCGGCCTCGGCGGCCGATTTCGAGAAGACCATGGTGCTGCGTCCTTCGGCGATGAAGGCCGCGACCGAGCAGGCGCGCGCGATGACCGGCAGCGGGCCGGCGCCGTTCCAGACGCAGACGCAGCCGCAGGC
>JBAUTW010000417.1:0-2538 GCA_049582365.1 Burkholderiales bacterium
GTGCTGCCCTTGCTCGCCGGCGGTCTGGCGCTCGCCTCGGCGAGCCTCGCGCTGCTCGCGCTGGGCACGCGCACCGGCAGCCTGCTGCTGTGGTGCACCTTCGTCGGCGGCAGCACGGCGATCGTGCTCAGCTTCTCGCTCCTGTCGCGGCGCTATCCCAAGGAAATGGTCGGGCGCGCCAACACGGGGATCAACGTGTTCGGCTTCAGCGGCATGTTCCTCGGCCAGTGGGGCATCGGCGCGGTGCTCGACCTGTGGCCGCAGAGCGCGACGGGCTACGCGCCCGAGGCCTACACCTGGGCGCTGGGGCTCGCCTGGGCGATCCAGTTCTCCGGCCTGGTCTGGCTCTGGAGCGGCCGGCGATTGCTCGAGCGGCCGCTCGCCCCGGCGGTCGCGGGCTAGCCCCGCCGCTCAAGCCTTGCGCGCGCGCACGGTGCCGATCGCCTTGGCGACCAGGCTGCCGTCCTCGTTCCTCGCCTCGCCTTCGACGAAGATGATGCTGCGGCCGTTCTTCAGCACCCGCGCCTCGGCCACCAGGCGCGGCCCGGTCCCGGCGCCGATGAAGCTGGTGCTCATGTCGATCGTCATCACGCCGGTCGAGTCGGGGTGCAGCGTGCGCGCCGCGGTGCACAGCGCGACGTCGAGCAGGGTCATGATGACGCCGCCGTGCGCAGTGCCGAAGCTGTTGGTCATGTGAGGCTCGAGCCTGAGCGCAAGGCGCGCGGTGCCTTCGCCCAGCGCCTCGGTCGCGAGGCCGAGGTGGGCGATGAACGGAATCTTCTTCTGGTACTCGCGCGCGAAGGCGGGGTCGTGCGTCATATCAGCCCGGCGCCGCCGTCCACCGCGATCGCCTGGCCGGTGATGTGGCGCGAAGCCTCCGACGCCAGCAGCACCGCGAGCCCCTTGAGGTCCTCGTCGCCGCCCAGGCGCCGGGTCGGCGTCACCTCGATCAGCATCTCGCCCAGCGCATCGAGGGTACCCTTGGTCATCTTGGAGGGGAAGAAGCCGGGGCAGATCGCATTCACCGTGATGCCGTGCTCGCCCCATTCGGCGGCGAACTGGCGCGTCAGGCCCACCACGCCGTGCTTGGTGGCGTTGTAGGCGATGGTTCGCACTACGCGCGGGTCGCTCGCCATCAGCCCCGCGACCGAGGCGACGTTGACGATGCGGCCCCACTTCGCGGGGATCATCGATTTCTTCGCCACCTGCTGCGAGACGAGGAAGGTCCCCGTCAGGTTCAGGTTCACCAGCTTGTCCCAGGCCTCGAGCGGATGGTCCTCGGCCGGCGCGCCCCAGGTGGCGCCGGCGTTGTTCACCAGGATGTCGACCTTGCCGTATCGCTTCAGCACCGCGTCGACCAGCGGCGCGATCTGCTCGCGCCTGCCCAGGTCGCAAACGTAAGGCGCAGCCTCGACGCCTTGTTTGGCGAGCTGCGTGACCGCCGCGTCGAGCTCGTCGCTCTTGCGCGCGGTCAGCGCGAGCTTCGCGCCCATCTCGCCCAGCGCTTCGGCGATCTGCAGGCCCAGCCCGCGCGAGCCGCCGGTGACGACCGCGATGCGCCCGGTGAGGTCGAACAGCTTCTTCACGCTCATGCGCTACTCCATCCCAGGGGGAACCGAAATTCTAGCCGAATTGGTACACTGCGCACTTTTTTGGCCCCCATGCAACTCGTCTGCCTCGACCTCGAGGGCGTTCTGGTGCCCGAGATCTGGATCGAAGTCTCGCAGCGCACCGGCATCGAGGCGCTCGCGCGCACCACGCGCGACGAGCCCGACTACGACAAGCTGATGCGCTACCGGCTCGACCTGCTGCGCCACCACGGCCTGCGCCTGGCGGACATCCAGCAGGTGATCGCGTCGATGGCGCCGCTCGAGGGCGCGCCGGCGTTTCTCGATGCGCTGCGCGCGCGCTATCAGGTGGTGATCCTGTCCGACACGTTCTACGAATTCGCCGGCCCGCTCATGCGCCAGCTCGGCCGCCCGACGCTGTTCTGCCACCGCCTCGAGGTCGGCGACGACGGCTTCGTCGCCCGCTACCACCTCAGGATGGCGGACCAGAAGCGCGCCGCGGTGCGCGCCTTCAAGGGACTGGGGTTCCGCGTGATCGCCGCGGGCGATTCGTACAACGATATCGCGATGCTCGAAGAGGCCGACGCCGGGATCTTCTTTCGTCCGCCGGCGTCGATCGCGGCGCAGTTCCCCCGGATTCCGGTGGCGCAGAGCTACGCCGAGCTCGAAGCGGCGATCTTCGCCCCGAGGTAGGCGAGCAGGTCGTCGAGCGTGACGAGCTTGGCGTAGTCCGTCTCCGGGATCTCGACCTTCAGGCGCTCGTGCAGGGCGACGAGGAAATTGAGCCAGTCCATCGAGTCCAGGTCGACCTGGCTGCGCAGCGCCTTGTCGCCGCGCAGCTCGCCCGGCTCGAGCTCGGGCGCGATCGTGGCAAGGATTCCCAGTACCTGGGACTTGAGCTCTTCGGGCTTCACAGTTCCTCCGGTCGTTGCAGCTGTTCGCGCAGCGCGGCCAGGAAGCGCGCCCCGCG
>JBAUTW010000418.1:0-1681 GCA_049582365.1 Burkholderiales bacterium
GCCTCCTTCTCCGCGCGCGCGTAGCGCCCCTCGAAGTAGGACTGCAGCGCGGAGGCGAGCGCGGACTGCCCGCTCTCGCGCAGGCGCCGCTGGCGGAAATTGCGCACGTGCACCGGCAGCGCGAGGACGTGGTGGGCGAATCGCGCCAGAACGTAAAGTGCGGCGAAAGCGGCAACCGCGGCGATGCCGAAGAACAGCAGTGACATCTCGAGTCGGTACGGCGGGTAGACGAACAACGCGTAGCCGTTGTCGGCCTGGCCGAAGATGACCAGTACCACCGCCGCCGCGAAAACCGCGAGCAGCCAGAACAGCGCCCTCATGCCGAGGCTCCCGCCACTCAGGAACCGCCCGCGCCGCGTGCCTTGAAGCTGCGCACGGCCTCGAGGCTCTCGGAGATGTCGGGCACCTGGAGATCGAGCGAGATCGACGACAGCTGGCCGAGCTGGGCGAGCACTTCCCCGGTGCGCTTCGAGTGCACGTCGAAGTAGTGCTTCACCCACGCCTGCGTCGCGCGCAGATCGCCGCCATAGCCCGCCTGGTCGCGCATCAGCAACGACAGGCGCGCGTTGAGCAGGCGCAGGCGAAGGTTCTCGCGCAGGAAATAAGACTGAGACGGCGGCAGCAGGGGCGGCGCCGGGGACTCCACCTTGCGCAGAACCACCAGCTTGCGCAGCTCACCCCAGACCTGCGCGCCCAGGCGAGCGAAGAAGCCCCCGTTCTGCGCGCCGGCGGGCACGGCGCCGGCCGGCTCAGGCGCGGCGCGCTCGTCGAATGCGAGCGGCAGGCCATCGACCGCCTGCACCAGATTGTCGATCCTCAGGCTCAGTTCAGGCAGGTCCAGCGCCGGCGCCGCGGTAAGCCGCTCGATATCGTGCGCGATCGCGCGCCGGATGGGCAGCAGCTGCGGGCGGTCCGCGCGTGCCAGGCGGTTGTCGGCGAACTGCAGCGCGAGCAGCGCCGCGTGCACATTGCCCGAGAGCTGCAGTTGCTGCGAAGCGATGGTCAGCATCTGCTCGATCTCCGCCAGCTGCACCTCGTCGCGGTTGCGCGACAGATCCTGGTAGAGCGATTCGAGCGCCTGCTTCTGGCTCTGCAGCTCGCCCAGGCGCGAATCCAGCTTTTCGAGCTTGGTTTGCGACTCGCGCGCCGATTCCTGCGCCTGCTGCGACAGCGCGCGCGCGGCGCGGGCTTGCGCCTCGACCTCGCGCAGGCGGTGCGCCACCTCGGACTGGGTGGCGTCGATGCGCCTGCGCGCGTCGTACCACCCCAGCGCGGCCGTCGCAATCGCAATGAGAATTGCAACCCAGGCGAGCACGCCGGCACCGCGTCGCGGCGCAAATGCCGCTTGCGCGGCCGGCTTCGGCGCCTTTTCGGGCGCCGCTTGCTGGGAATTCGCGGAATCCGAATTCATATGTCAGCGTTTTACTTCGCTCGGCCAAAGTATGCAACCAGCGCTTGCAGCACTTCGGCGTCCGCGGGCCCGCCCACGACGACCTTGCCCACGCCAAGGCGCGCGGCCGCTTGCGCAACCCTCGGATGCGGCACAAAGAGCGGCGTCGTGCGCAGCCACTGCTGGCCGAGCTTGCCGAGCATGTCGAACAGATTGGCGAGCCCCTCCGCCGAAGACACCGTTACCGCGTCGACGCCGCCCCGCGCCCAGGTGGCCAGCAGCGGCGCGCTG
>JBAUTW010000419.1:0-2030 GCA_049582365.1 Burkholderiales bacterium
GGGCGGAAGAAGGCGGCGCCTCGCTCGTCGGCGGCGCGTTCGAGGCAGCGAAGACCGCGCTGCGGGCCTTGCGCGCGAACCTTTTTCGCACGGTCCTCACGCTGCTCGGGATCGTGATCGGCGTGGCCTCGGTGATCGCGATGCTCGCGATCGGCGACGGCGCCAAGCAGATGGTGCTGGACCGCATCAGCGCGATGGGCACCAACCTGCTGCTGATCCGCCCGGGCGCGCCGGAACGCCGGGGCGTCGGCGGCACCGTCGCCTCGCTGGTGCCGGGCGACGCGGACATGATCGACGCGCTGCCCAACGTGCTGGCGGCGGTGCCCGAGCTGGGCGGAAGCGTCACCGCGCGCTTCGGCAATTCCGACTACCAGACCCAGGCGACCGGAACCTCCGCCGCGTATCCGCTGGCGCACAACTGGCCCCTCAGCAGGGGAATGTTCTTCTCGATCTCCGACGTGAAGAGCTACGCCGCGGTGGCGGTGCTGGGCCAGACCGTCGCGGACAGCCTTTTTGCCCAGGGCTTGGATCCCCTCGGCCAGTACATCGTGCTCAACAACGTCATGTTCCAGGTCATCGGCCTGATGGCGGCGCGCGGCGCATCGCCGCAAGGCCAGGACCAGGACGACGTCGTGCTGGTGCCTTTCACGACCGGCGGCCTGCGCCTGTTCGGCCAGAGCTTCCTGCGCACCATCACGGTCGCGGTGGACGACGTCAGCCTCATCGACGCCACGCAAAGCGAAGTCAGCGCGCTGCTGAGCTCGCGGCACCAGAGCACGGACTTCCGCATCCGCAACATGGCCTCGATCCTGGAAACGGCCACCGATACGCAGAACACGCTCACGGTGCTGCTGGGATCGATCGCCGCGATTTCGCTACTGGTGGGCGGCATAGGGGTGATGAACATCATGCTGGTAAGCGTCACCGAGCGCACGCGCGAGATCGGGATCCGCATGGCGACCGGCGCAAGGATGAGGAATATCCTGCAGCAGTTCCTGACCGAGGCGCTGGTGGTGTCGATGCTCGGCGGCGCGATCGGCGTGGCGGTCGGGCTTGCCGCGGCAGCGGTGATAGGCGCGTTCGGCACGCCGGTGCGCTACTCGGTCGGCCCCGTGTTGCTCGCCTTCGGTTGCGCGCTTGCGACCGGGCTGGTGTTCGGCTACATGCCGGCGCGCAAGGCGGCGCGCGTCGATCCGATCGTGGCGCTGGCGACATGATCAGGACCCTGGGATCGTTGACGGCCGCGCTCGCGCTCGCCGCCTGCGCCACCACGAGCAGCCCTCCGGCACCGGCGCCCGCCATGCCGTCGGCGTGGGCCGAGCCAGGCACCACGGATGCGGTAGCGCTAACACGAGACTGGTGGCGCCACTTCGACTCCACGGAACTTTCGCCACTGATCGACGCCGCCTTGCGCGCGAGCCCCGACATGGCGATCGCCGCGGAACGCGTCGGCCAGGCCGAGGCGCAGGTGCGCATCGCGGGGGCGAGCCTGTTTCCGGCCTTGAACGTCGGCGCCGGCACCGCGCGCCGCGAAACACGCCCGCCGGGTGGCGGCTGGAGCAGCGAGAATTCCTCGAGCGCCACGCTGAGCGCAAGCTACGAGCTCGACCTGTGGGGACGGATCGGCTTCGGCCTGCGATCGGCGGAATCTTCGCTGCGCGCCACCCGCTTCGATCGGGAAACGGTCCGGCTCACGCTGGTGGCAGGCGTCGCGAGCGGCTATTTCCAGCTGCTGTCGCTGCGCGGGCGCGTTGCGATCGCGCGCGAGGACCTGGCAATCGCGCAACGCGTGCTGAAGGTGGTGGACGCGCGGGTACGCAATGGCGCCGCTTCCGCGCTCGACCTCGCACGGCAGCGGGCGGCGGTGTTGACCCTGCGCGCTTCCATCCCGCCGCTCGAACTGCAGCAGCGCCAGACCTTGTACGCGCTCGCCATACTGACCGGCCGGCCGCCCGAGAGCTTCGCCGCTGCGGGCTCGGGCGTGGACTCGCTCGCCGTGCCGCGCGTCAGGCCGGGACTTCCCGCCGACC
>JBAUTW010000420.1:0-4212 GCA_049582365.1 Burkholderiales bacterium
ACGCAGACCTTGTCCGGCGCGGCGAGCTTGGCGCCCAGGATCGAGCTCGGGCCGAAGCCCATGCCCGAGTAGCCCCAGGTGTTGAGCATCGCCTGCGGCCGGCGCGCGTTCCAGAACTGCATGTACCAGTTATGGTGCACGCCCGAGTCGAGCGAGATGATCGCGTCCTCGGGCAGCACCGCGCGGCAGTCGGCCACCACGCGCTCGGGCCGCATCGGGCTGGCATGGATGTCGAAGTTCGGCCGCACGAAATCTTCCCACTCCTTCCTCCAGCCGTCGATCTGCGCGCGCCACTCCGCCAGGCGCGGTCCGGCCGCGAGCTTGTTCGCCGCGAGCGCGCCGAGCAGCTGCTCGAGGAAGGCCTTCACGTCCGCGAGTACCGCGAGGTCGGGCGGGTAGTTGCGCCCCAGCTCGGCGTCGTCGACGTCGACGTGGATCAGCCTGGTGTGGGGAAAATTCCACGAATAGCCCGGCGTCCACGACGAAGACGACCGGTCGTCGAACCGCGCCCCGAGCGCGAGCACGAGGTCGGCGTGGCGGCCGGCCTGGTTGGCCGGGTAGGCGCCGTTGCGGCCGATGAAGCCCAGCGACAACGGATCCTCCATGTCGAGGCAACCCATGCCGTTGGGCGAGCTGATGACCGGGATCGAGAGCTTCTTCGCCAGCGCGGTCAGCTCGCTCGATGCTTCCGACAGCGTCACGCCGTGGCCGATGAACATCACCGGGCGCCTGGCCGCGAGCAGCATCTCGAGCGCCTTGCGCACCGCCTCGTTCGAGGCCCCGCTGCGGCGCGAGAGGTAGCCGTCCCAGGGCGCTTCGAGCTCGGCCTCGGTCTCCTCCTGGAACACGTTGAACGGAATGTCGACGTTGACCGGCCCGGGGCGGCCGCTGGTCATGGTGGTCGCGGCCTGGCGCAGCGCGAGCGGCAGCATCTCGGCGCGCGTGGGCTGGAAGCTGCGCTTGACCACCGGCCGCACCACGTTCGGGTAGTCGGCCTGGTTGTGGCGGTTCAATTCCTGGAACGGGCCGCGGTTGAACTGCGCGGTCGGCACGTTGGCGGTGATCGCGAGCAGCGCCGAGGAGTCGGTCTGCGCCACCGCGAGCGCCATGATGAGATTCGCCGAGCCCGGCCCGGTCGAGGTCAGCGTCGCCACCGGCTTGTGCTTCACCCTGAAGTAGCCGTCGGCCATGTGGCCCGCGACCTGCTCGTGGCGCGGCGACACGAGCTTCACCTTGTCGGCGACGTTGTACAGCTCGTCGAGCAGGCCGACGTTGCCGTGGCCGCAGATGCCGAACACGTAGGGGATCTTTTCCTTGACCAGGAACTCCGCGATCAGCTGCGCGCCCTTTCTCTTGGACATATTCAGGAATTTCCTCCGTTGGACGCGGCACTGGTGCCCGCGATCCGTCCAAAAACTGCGCCATTGGTGAGGCCGGTGCCGCCGGGATAGTTGAAGTAGAAGATGCCGCCGACCAGCTCGCCCGCGGCATACAGCCCGGGGATCGGCTCGCCGTCGGTCGAGATCACCTGTGCGTCGGTGCTGATGCGCAGCCCGCCGAAGGTGAAGGTGATGCCGCAGGTCACCGCGTAGGCCTCGAACGGCGGCGTGTCGAGCGTGTTGGCCCAGTTCGACTTCGGGATCGCGAGCCCCTGCGTGCAGCGCCCGTCCTTCACGTTCGGGTTGAACGGGATGTCCTGGCGCACGGCCGCGTTGTAGGCCTTCAGTTCCGCGAGGGCGGCCTTGCCGTCGGTATCCTCGAGCTTCGCGCACAGCTCTTCTAGCGTGTTCGCCGTGTGCCTGGTCACCTGCCGGATTTTGTATTCGTCCCTCAGCTGCGGCTTCACCTTGGCATCGAACAGCTGCCAGGCGAACTGGCCGGGCTGGCCGAGAATCACGCGGCCGTACTTGGCGTAGGTGTAGTTGCGGAAATCCGCGCCCTCGTCGACGAAGCGTCGCCCGAGCGCGTTGATGTACACGCCCCAGGGATAGGAATGCTTCTGGAACTGGTCGCCCACCGCGAGGTCGCCGAATTCGGGCGCGTTGCGCTCCCAGGCCACCGCGTGGCAGCCCGACCAGTTGCCCACCGGCGCCGCGCCGATGTCGAGCGCCATGCGGATCACGTCGCCGGTGTTGAAGCGCGTGCCGCGAACCTTGGCCAGCTCCCAGCCGGGGCCGAGGTAGCGCGCGCGCCATTCGGGATTGGCCTGGAAGCCGCCGGCGGCGAGCACCACGCTCTTGGCGCGCACTTCCACCGTCTTGCCCGCGCGCCTGACGCGAACGCCCTGCACGCCCTCGTCGCCGGCGATCAGGCCGGTCGCGCGCGCCGAGTACCAGATCTCGATGCCGTTCTTGTGCGCGGCTTTGGTGAGGGAATCCACCAGCCCGGGACCGCCGCCGACCGCTTCGACCGTGAGGCCGCCCCAGAACTTGAACTTGCCGCCGATGTTGAACGCCTGGCGGCCCCAGGCGGCGGTGAAGCGCACGCCTTTCGAGCGCATCCACGCCACGGTGTCCATGCTGCGCTTGACCAGCAGTTCGGTCAGGTCCGGGTCGCAGCGGAATTCGGTCACGCGCGCCATGTCGTCGAGGAACTGATCTTCGCTGTAGGTGCCGAAGTCGGTGCGCGCGATCTCCTCCGGCGACAGGTCGGGCATCGCGCGCTTCAGGTCCTGCACGCCGTTGTAGGCCACGCGCATCAGCCCCGCGGTGAAGCGCGAGTTGCCGCCCGACTCGTCCTCGGTCGCGCGCTCGAGCACCAGGACCTTGCCGACCTTCTCGCGCGCGGCAAGCGCGGCGCAGAACGCGGCGTTGCCGCCACCCACCACTACGACGTCCCAGCTCGTCGCGGTCATCATCCGGCCTTCTTTCCTTTTGAGCATTTCATCCTATCAAATTGCGATTCACCATGGCGGCGATCTAGCGAACCTGGGGTATGATCGCCCGATGAGCGACACCGAAACGAAGCTCGCCGACGGCGCCGCCGAGCCGGCAAAGGAGCGCGCCGGCATCCAGTCGATCGAGCGCGCCTTCGCGATCCTGGAGGAGGTCGCGCGCCACCGCGACGGCATCGGCCTGGCGGAACTCGCCAAGCGCGTCGGCCTGCACAGCAGCACCACCTTCCATCTGGTGCGCACCATGGTGTTGCTGGGCTACGTCAACCAGCCCAGGGATTCGAAGAAATACCGGGTCGGACGGCGCCTGTTCACGCTCGCGGCCGGCGCGCTGGACGAGATCGAGCTGGTCAACATCGCGACGCCGGTGCTCGAACGGCTGACGCTCGACACCGGCGAGGCGAGCCATTTCGCGATCCGCTCCGGCGAGGAGATCGTGGTGGTGGCGAAGACCGCCGGCGGCGGGCGGTTCCAGCTGGTCGACCGCTCGGGCGCGGTGCGCCCGGCGCACGCGACCGCGCTCGGCAAGGTGCTGCTCGCCGCGCTCGATCCCGCGGAGCTGGAGCGCTTCCTGGAAACGCACCAACTTGCCCCCTACACCGCGCGAACGATCGTGGAGCGCGAGGCGCTGCGGCACGAGCTGGAGAACGTGCGCAAGAGCGGCATCGCCTTCGACGACGGGGAGTTCGACGCCGAGGTACGCTGCGTCGCGGTTGCGGTGCGCGACTTCGCCGGCCGCGCGAGCGGCGCGGTCGGCATCTCTGGGCCGATCTGGCGCCTCTCGCTGCAGGCACTGCAGAACAAGTCGACCAGGGTGCGCGAAGCGGCCGCGCAGCTGTCCGCGGAGCTCGGCGCGCGCGCCGCCGCCTGAGCGCGGATTCCGATTCATCCTATTGGAGAGAACAAATGCAGCTTGAAGGCAAGAGCGTGGTCGTGGTCGGCGGTTCCTCCGGGATCGGGCTCGCCACGGCGGCGCTCGCCAGGGCGGAAGGCGCGACCGTGACGATCGCCTCCAGGAACGCCTAGCGCCTGCGCGCCGCGGCCGACGGCATCGGCGCGCGCGCGATCGCGGCCGACGTCACCCGCGACGCGGACGTCGAGGCGCTGTTCAAGGCCTGCGGCAGGATCTACCACGTGGTGGTGACCGCGGCCCAGCTGCGCACCGGGCCGATCAGGACGCTTTCGATCGAGGACGCGAAGGCGACCATGGAGAGCAAGTTCTGGGGCGCCTGGCGCGTCGCGCGCTTCGCTGACATCCGTCCCGGCGGCTCGCTGACGCTGGTGTCCGGATACTTAAGCATTCGGCCCCGGCCCAATTC
>JBAUTW010000421.1:0-3103 GCA_049582365.1 Burkholderiales bacterium
GCCCGGCGAGGCGCGGCCAGACCTCCTGGCCGACGATCGCCACCCGCGCGCCGCTGTCCTCGATGTAGTGCGCGAGCTCGTCCGCCACGCACATCGGGCTCACCGGCACCATCACCGCGTCGGCGCGCGAGATCGCGTAGGCGGCGAGCAGGAACTGCGGGCTGTTCTGCAGGTCGACCAGCACCCGGTCGCCGGGGCGCACGCCGCAGCCCTGCTGCAGGAACCCGGCCAGGCGCAGCACCTGGTCCTCGGCCTCGCGGTAGGACAGCGCGGCGCCGAAGAACCAGCTTGCCGGCTTGTGCGGGTAGCGCCGCGCCGAGACCTCGAGCAGCTCGTGCAGCGGCGTGCGCGGAAAGGACAGCGATTTCGGCAGGCCCTTGGGCCAGAAGCGGAAGTGGCGCGGGGTCATACGTCGGCAGAGTATATTTGAGCCAGGAAGGAGACATCATGATCGCAGTCATTTTCGAGCTCACCCCCGCGCCGGGGCGCAAGCAGGAGTACCTCGACCTCGCCGCTGCGCTCAAGCCCGAGCTCGAGCGCAGCGACGGCTTCATCTCGATCGAGCGCTTCGAGAGCATCACCAACCCGGGGCATTTCGTCTCGCTGTCGTTCTGGCGCGACGAGGAGGCGGTGCGCCGCTGGCGCAACCTCGCCGAGCACCGCGCGGCGCAGGCCAAGGGTCGCGGCGGGATCTTCTCCGGCTACCGCCTGCGGGTGGCAAGCGTGCTGCGCGACTACACGCACGAGAGCCGTGCGCAGGCGCCGCGCGACAGCGTCGTTTACCACGGTTGAGCGTTTCTAGCCTCGTTTCTTGTCGTCCGGCCTGACGAAGCCGATCGGGCGGCGCTTGGGTTCGGCCGGCGCCATCAGCGTGCGGATCGTATCAACCAGCCCGGCGATCGCCTGATCGTGGGAAGCAAGCTTGCGCTCGTGCGCGTCCAGGCGACGGGCAAGATCCTTGTGCTCGGCGAGGAACTCCCTCAAGCGCACAAATGCGCGTACGACGTAGACCGACACCTCGGTCGCGCGGGCGCTATTCAGGACCGTAGCCGCCATGATGGCGCCGTGCTCTGTAAACGCCAGAGGCAGGTACTTGCGATGCCGCCCTCGTCCCCGCTCTAAGGTCGCAATTTGCGACCTTAGAGCATCCCATTCTGCGGCCGAAAGGCGGAACATAAAGTCTTCTGGGAAGCGTGCGATATTGCGGCGTACCTGCTCGTTGAAGCGCTTGGTGCTTACGCCGTATAGGTGCGCAAGGTCCACGTCTAGCAGGACCTTGCGACCGCGGATCAGCACTATCCGGCCCTCGATACGCTCCAGAGGCAAGGCGCTCCCGGAAGCCATGGGTGCTCCGAGTGTGATGACGTCAAAACTCTCAACGCCTAAGCGTGCCTGGGGTTGACCCCGCCATCCGGCGGCGAAAGCGGCGACACCGTGGGATTCCCCGGATTTCGACGGTATTTTGGCTAGCAATGATTGGGAGGTCAGGACAGTTTGAACGAGGCGAGGGTGCGGTCGAAGTCCGGCAGGTACTTGTCGAAGTAGTACAGCTCGGGCGCGTGGAAGCTGATGAGGTAGTAGTGGCCCTTGTCGAGCACGCCGCACCAGACCTGGTCGAAGGCGAGGCCGTCGTCGTTCAGGAAGCGGATGCGCAGGCGAAAGCCGATCCCGCCGCCGATCCGGGCGGGCAGGTTCTCCATCACCGTGAGGTTCGGCGCGCCGCTGGATTTCAGCTCGGCGATCTGCAGCTCGGCGAGCTCCGAGGCGAGCAGTTTGTCGTCGGCCTGCTTCTTGATTTTCGGAAAGGCGTCTTTCGCGTCGGTGCGGGTGATCATGATGCGCTGCAGGCCGAAGCCGTCGCGCGTGACGATCATGCGCTTGCCGTCGGAGCTCAGGCGCACCCAGTTCTGCGGCAGCGTGACGCTGTAGCTCTTGTCTTCCGGGCTGGTCGGGCCGCTCCCGGTCAGCGCGTAGGTGGCGCAGCCGCCGAGCAGCGCGGCGATCGCAAGCAGGGCCAGCAGGCGTTTCATTTTCCTTCCCTCCCTTGGTCTTTCCTCTTACGTGCTTCGTCGAGGTACATCCGGGCGTAGGCCCGGTCCGTCGCGCCCTGGGCGAGCGAGAGGTAAGTCTCCAGCTCGCGGATCGCATCGTCGTAGGCGCCCGTCTTGAGCAGCTGCATGCCGAGCGCGCGGTGCGCCGGCGCGAAGTCGGGCGCGGCGGCGATCGCCTCGAGGTAGGCGGTCTTGGTCAGCGCGTCGTCGCCCTTGTCGCCGCGCTGGCGGTAGGCTTCGCCCAGGTAGTAGTCCACGTACGGCGGGTAATCGCCGCGCCGCTCGGGCTCCTTGAGCAGCGCGATCACCTGCTTGCAGCGCGCCATCGAGACCTCGGCCCTGAGGCTCGCCAGGCGCAGCTCGGCGAACGTCGCGAGGTAACCGTCCGGCGCCAGATCCCGTGGCGCCGGCGCGTCCTTCGACAGCCGCAGGTAGTTGTCGTAGCGGTCTTTCAGCGCGGGATGGGTGGAAAAGAAGAACGGCTCGTCCTCGCCGCTCGCCTTGACCTCGTCCATCATCAGCTTGAACAGCTTGGGCGCCTCGCGCGGGTCGTAGCCCGCGGCGACCAGGCGCTTGTAGCCCTGCGCGTCGGCCTCGGCCTCGAGCTCGCGCGAGTAGCCGGTGACCGAGGACATGACGAGCAGGTTGGCCGCCAGCCCGACCGCCGGCACGCCGACCACGGCAAGCACGGTGCCGAGCGCGGTGGTGCTCTTCACGTTCTCGCTCGACTGGAAACTGTGGCGATCGACGAAATGGGTGCCTTCGTGGCCGAGCAGGGCGGCGAGCTGGCTCTCGTTGCGAAAGCGCGCCAGGATCCCCTCGTGCAGGTAGATGTCGCCGTTCGGCAGGGCGAAGGCGTTCAGGCTCTGGGCCTTGAGGATGCGCACCCGGATGCGGCCCTTGAACTCCGGGAACAGCCGGTCGGCGACGCGCTGCACGTGGGCGGTGAGCGCGGGGTCGTCGAGCACGCGGCCGCTCCTGGCGAGCATTTCCGAGAGCTCGCCGGCCTGGGCCCACAGGCGCCGCTCCTCGTCGCTCGCGGGGGCCGCGGC
>JBAUTW010000422.1:0-4709 GCA_049582365.1 Burkholderiales bacterium
CGCCATAGGCGCGCGACAGCTCGGCGAGGTCCCATGCAGCGCGCACGACCGAATGCCGGTCGCCGGGTCCCGCGCCGGTCAGCGCGAAGATCTTCTCGCGCAGGCGCGGGAAGTCCTCGGTGTCGAGCGCGGCGAGCGATTGCTCCAGCGCCGCGCCGGGATGCAGGTATACATTGCCGTCGAGCTGGCCGAAACCCTGCCAGGCCAGGCTGCGGCGCAGGTGCTCGCGCTCGGCTGCGCTCCACTTGCCCGGCAGCATGGCCAGCATGCGCCAGCGTCCGTCCCAGCTCGCGTGCCCGCTGGCGTAGATATGGCGCTCGGCCGCCTCGAACTGGCGGCGCCCGAAATCGGTCAGCAGGTAGTCGCTGCGGCGCCCGAGCGCCTCGGCGCGCAGCCAGTGCTCGCGCGCAAGGCGGAACACGGCGGTGCGCACCAGGCGCTCCGATACGCGAAGCGGAGCGAGCAGGCGGATCAGCGAACCGAGCCAGACCCGCCCGCCGAAGGGCAGCACGGCGTCGCCGAACACCGTGACGATGAGCGGGACTGCGCGCGGTGGCGCGCTGCGGCGGTCGGCGGGCATGCGAAAATGATACAGAAAAGTTGACTAATAACAACAACACCGTATCATTTCCGGGAGGAGGGCGCGATGTATACCCAATCGATGGACTTGCCCGGGCAGGTGCAGCTCGCGGGCGATACGCCCGAGGAAGCGCGCTTCCAGGGCAAGGTGGACGCCGACGCCAAGATCGAGCCGCGCGACTGGATGCCGGAGGCCTACCGCGGGACGCTCTTGCGGCAGATCTCACAGCACGCCCATTCCGAGATCGTCGGCATGTACCCGGAGGGCAACTGGATCACGCGCGCGCCGACGCTCAAGCGCAAGGCGATTCTGATCGCCAAGGTGCAGGACGAGGCCGGGCACGGGCTGTACCTCTACTCGGCGGCCGAGACGCTCGGCCAGTCGCGCGACCAGATGATGGCGGCGCTGAACTCGGGCAAGGCGAAGTACTCGTCGATTTTCAACTACCCGACGCTCACCTGGGCCGACGTCGGTGCGATCGGCTGGCTGGTGGACGGCGCCGCGATCATGAACCAGATCCCCATCTGCCGTTGCTCCTACGGCCCCTACGCGCGCGCCATGATCCGGGTCTGCAAGGAGGAGTCGTTCCACCAGCGCCAGGGCTTCGACATCATGCTCGCGCTCGCGCGCGGAACGCCGGCGCAGAAGGCGATGGCGCAGGACGCGCTCGATCGCTGGTGGTGGCCGTGCCTGATGATGTTCGGGCCTTCGGACAAGGACAGCACGCACTCGGCGCAGTCGATGAAGTGGAAGATCAAGCGCGCCTCCAACGACGAGCTGCGGCAGAAGTTCGTCGACGTCACGCTGCCCCAAGCCGAGCTGCTGGGGCTCAAGCCGCCCGACCCGGAGCTGAAGTGGAACGCCGCGCGCGGGCACTACGACTTCGGCCCGATCGACTGGGACGAATTCTGGCGCGTGGTCAACGGCGACGGCCCGTGCAACCGCGAGCGGCTCGCCGCGCGCGTGGCGGCCTACGAAGAGGGCCGCTGGGTGCGCGAAGCGGCGCTCGAATATGCACGCAAGGCAGCGCAGAAGGAATCCCGCAAGGAGGCCGCATGAGCGAGAAGGAATGGCCGTTGTGGGAGGTGTTCATCCGCTCCAAGCAGGGCCTGGACCACAAGCACTGCGGCAGCCTGCACGCGCCCGACGCGAAGATGGCGATCCAGATGGCGCGCGACGTCTACACGCGCCGCAACGAGGGCGTCTCGATCTGGGTCGTCCCGTCGGCCGCGATCGCGGCCTCCGACCCGGACCAGCGCGAGAGCTTCGTCGAGCCGATGGCCGACAAGATCTACCGCCACCCGACCTTCTACGAGCTGCCCGATGACCTCGAGCACATGTGAGCTGGCCCTGCGCATGGGCGACAACGCGCTGATCCTCGGCCAGCGCCTGGCCGAGTGGCTCGGCCACGGCCCGCAGCTCGAAGAGGACATCGCTTCGGCCAACATCGCGCTCGACCTGGTCGGGCAGGCGCGGCTGTGGCTTTCGCTCGCCGGCAGGCTCGAGGGCAAGGGGCGCGACGAGGATGCGCTCGCCTATCTGCGCGACCAGAACGAGTTCCGCAACTGCACCATGGTCGAGCTGCCGAACGGCGACTACGCCTTCACCATCGTGCGGCGCATGCTGTTCGACGCCTACCAGCGGGTGCTGCTCGAGCGCCTGGCGGGCGGCGCGGACGGCGAGATCGCGGCGATCGCGGCGAAATCGAAGAAGGAAGCCGACTACCACTGGCGCCACAGCGCCGACTGGACGCTGCGCTTCGGCGACGGCACCGAGGAGTCGCACCGCCGCGCTCAAGGCGCGCTCGAGCGCCTGTGGGGCTACACGCACGAGCTGTTCGTGCCCGATGCGGTGGACCCCGCAGCGGACTCGCTGCGCGGGCCGTGGCGCGGGCTGGTCGAGCCCGTACTCAAGCAAGCGACTCTCGCGATCCCCGCGGACGGCGCGTTTCTCTCCGGCGGCAGGCGCGGCGTGCACAGCGAACACCTGGGCTATGTGCTGGCCGAGATGCAGTTCCTGCAGCGCGCCTATCCGGGAGCGAGATGGTAGACGCCTGGCAGATCCTGGCCGGCATCACCGATCCCGAGATCCCGGTAGTCTCGATCACCGAGCTCGGCATCGTGCGCGAGGTCAGGCAGTCGGCCGGTACGGTGGAGGTGGCGATCACGCCGACCTATTCCGGCTGCCCCGCGATGCACGTGATCGAGGAGGAGATCGTGGACCGGCTGAAGCAGGCCGGCTACGCCGCGGTGAGGGTGAAGACGGTGCTGGCGCCGGCCTGGAGCACCGACTGGATCGCGCCGGCGGCGCGCGACAAGCTGAAGGACTACGGCATCGCGCCGCCCGGGCGCGTGAACCTGTTCCCGCGCAGCGTCGAGTGCCCGCGCTGCGGCGCGGCGCGCACCGAGCGCGTATCCGAATTCGGCTCGACCGCCTGCAAGGCGCACTACCGCTGCCTGGAGTGCCTCGAGCCGTTCGATTTCTTCAAGCCGCTGTGACCACGGCGCACTTTCATCCGCTGGCGGTCAGGGACGTGCGGCGCGAGACCGCGGAGTGCGTCTCGCTCGGGCTCGAAGTGCCGCCCGCACTGGCGCAGCTGTTCCGGCACACGCAGGGCCAGTACCTGAACGTGCGCCGGCGCCTGGGCGGCGAGGAGCTGCGCCGCTCGTACTCGATCTGCTCCGGCGCCGACGACGGCGAGCTGCGCATTGCGGTGAAGGCGGTCCCTGAAGGCCGGTTTTCGAGCTGGGCCAACAGCGAGCTGAAAGCGGGCGACACGCTCGAGGCGATGCCGCCCGAGGGACGCTTCTTCGCGCCGCTCGACCCCGCCAACGCGAAGCACTACGTCGCCTTCGCCGCCGGCAGCGGCATCACCCCGGTGCTGTCGCTGGTCAAGACCACGCTCGCGCGCGAGCCGCGCTCGCGCTTCACGCTGGTGTACGGCAACCGCGCGCTCGACTCGGTGATCTTCAACGAAGCGCTCGAGGACCTCAAGGACCGGCACCTCGCACGGCTCGCGCTCTACCACGTCTTCTCGCGCGAGCCGCAGCAGGTCGAGCTGTTCAACGGCCGGCTCGACCGCGCCAAGGTGGCGCGGTTTCTGGACACGCTGATCGCGCCGGGCGCGATCGACGAGGCCTTCGTCTGCGGCCCCGACCCGATGATGGCGGATGTCGAAGCCGAGCTGCTGGCCGCCGGCTTGCCGCGCGCGCGCCTGCACATCGAGCGCTTCGGGGTTCCGACGCCGGGAGTCGCGGAAAAACCGAGGACGATCAGGAGCGTTGCGGGCGACGCTTCCGAGGTAACGGTGATCGTCGACGGCCTGCGTTACCGATTCGAGCTGGCGGCGGACGGCCCGAGCGTGCTCGACGCCGCGCTCAGGGCGGGCGCCGACCTGCCCTACGCCTGCAAGGCGGGCGTTTGCTGCACCTGCCGCGCGAAGCTCGTCGAAGGCGAGGTGCGCATGGACGCCAATTACACCCTGGAGGCCGACGAGGTCGCGCGCGGCTTTCGCCTCACCTGCCAGTCGCACCCGACCACCCGGACCCTGGTGCTCGACTACGACCAGCGCTAGCGGCGGGGCTTGACAATAGCTGCCTAGGCAGTAGTATTCGCTGCCCAGGCAGTTATCCATGGTCGCCGCCCCTTACAGCGTCGCAAGCTACAGCCCCGAGGAAAGCGTCGGCTACCTCGTGGCGCGCGTGCGCGCTTCGCTGTTCGCCGCGGTCGACCGCGAGATGGCGCCGCTCGGCGTTTCCGCGGCCCAGTTCGTCATCCTGATGAACGTTGCCCAGGCGCGCGCCTCGTGCGCCGCGGACCTCGCGCGCGAGCAAAGCACCGACACCGGCTCGATGACGCGCATGATCGACCGCCTGGTGCGCAAGGGCCTTTTGCGGCGCGCGCGCGACGCGAAGGATCGCCGCGTAGTGCGCCTCGAGCTGACCGAAGCCGGCCGCAGGCTCGCGCGCAAGCTGCCCCCGGTGGCGGTCAAGGTGCTGAACCAGCACTTGCGCGGGTTCAGCGGCGCCGAGTTCGAGCAGCTCAAGTCCTTGCTGCGCCGCATGCTGGCGAACGCCGACTGAGCGACATGCGCGCCGCGCCTGCCGTCGCCATCCTTGCGCTGCTGCTC
>JBAUTW010000423.1:0-16262 GCA_049582365.1 Burkholderiales bacterium
ACTTCGCCACCTTGTTGAAGCCGAGCTTCTCGTCGTCGTAGGGACCGACCCATTCGGCCGCGTCGATCGCGCCCTTCTCCAGCGCGGGGTAGATGTCGGGGCCGCCGAGCGACTGCGGCACGCAGCCGAGCCGCTTGGCCACTTCGCCCGCGATCAGGCCGCCGATGCGGAACTTGACGCCCTTCATGTCCTCGAGGCTCTTGATCTGCTTGCGCCACCAGCCGCCCATCTGGCCGCCGGTATTGCCGGCGATCATGGCGATGCAGTTGTAGTCCTTGAACAGCGGCGCCATGAGCTGCTCGCCGCCGCCCTCGTACCACCAGGCATTTTGCTGCCGGCAGTTGAGGCCAAAGGGGATCGCAGTGGAGATCGCGAACGCGGGATCCTTGCCGGCGTAATAGTAGCCCGCGGTGTGGCCCATCTCGACGGTGCCCGCCTGCACCGCGTCGAGCACCTGAAGCGCGGGAACGATTTCGCCCGCCGCGAAGGTGCGGATCTGGAACTTGCCGTCGGTGATCTCGGACACGCGCCGAGCGACCAGGTCGGCGCCGCCGAACAGGGTGTCGAGGCTCTTCGGCCAGCTTGCCGCAAGGCGCCACTGGATGTTTGGCTGCGCGCGCACAATAGCTGGCGCGGCGACGGCACCGGCGGCGAAACTACCTATTGCCGCCTTTTTCAGAAACGATCGACGCTGCATATTTCCCCTCCTGAGTGAATAATTGGGACAACCGGGTACCGCGCGGAATTGGCCATTTTAAGTAGCATTGCGCCCGGTGCGGTGGCTGGATTGTAAGCGCAGATTCCGCCCATGCCTACGGCAGTTTGTCAGCTTACCTCAAACAGGCTCAGTTGAGCCTGGCGCAGGTGGCGCTCAGTTCCATCACGCGCGCCCGGACCTCCTCGAAATCCGCCGAATCCGGCTCGCGCTCGAGGTACTCGGTGAGGTCCTTGAGGGCGGCGCGGAAGGCCTCCAGGCGCTGGTAGACGAGCCCGCGGTCGCGCAGATCCGCGTGCGCCTCGGGGTTGACCACGAGGATGCGGTTCAGCACCTCGAGCAGGCGCTCGGGCTTGTCGGCCTCGCGGTAGATCCCCTTCAGGTTGCGCAGCACCCGCGCCAGGATCTGGCGCTTGGTCGCCGGCTCGAGGAACTGGTCGAGCGGCAGCTCGGCGATCGGAACCCCGCCCGCCGCGCCTTCGGGGATGACGCGCTGCAGCCGCTCGCGCAGCTCCGCTTCCGATTGGGGTGCACCGCCACCGAACGGGTCGAGCACCAGCATCCCGCCGCGCAGCCTGAGGCGTACCAGGAAGTGGCCCGGGAACGAAATGCCTTCGAGCGGCAGGCCGATGCGGCGCCCGATCTCCATGTAAAGGACGGCGAGCGTGATCGGGATCCCGGTCTTGCGCTCGATGACGTCGTTCAGATAGCTGTTGCGCGGGTCGTAGTACTCGTCCGTGTTGCCCCAGTAGCCGAGGTCCTCGAACAGGAACTGGTTCAGCGCCACCACCCGCTCTTCGGCGCCGCACGTTTGGGGCAGGCGGCCGCGCAGGCGCATGGCGAGGCGCTCGATCTCGCCCAGGTAGTGACCGACATCGAGGCCGGGATAGGCGTCCTCGGCGATCAGCAGGCAGGCGCGCGCCAGATCGATTTTCGAATCGTCGCCCGCGACGGTCGCCGCGAACGCTTCCAGCGCGCGGCTCATTCGGCGCCCCGGCGCGAAAAGTCGCGCACGCGAAATCCGAGCGCCAGCAGGCAGACGCCGTACACCGCGGCGCCGCCGAGCACCAGGCCGGCGAGCGCGGGCACCTTGCTGCGCCACCCCGCGCTCAGCCACCACTGCGCGTCGCCCATGGCGAAGTGCAGCGTGGCAGCCATCAAAGCGGCGGCCAACAGCACCTTGAGGCCAAACGCGGCCCAGCCCGGCTGCGGCCGGTAAATGCCGTGCAGGCGCAAATAGCGGTACAGCAGGCCCGCATTCAGGCAGGCGCCGAGTCCGATCGCGAGCGCGAGCCCCGCGTGCTTGAGCGGGCCGATGAACGCGAGGTTCATCGCCTGCGTCGCCACCAGCGTCGTTACGCCGATCTTCACCGGCGTGACGACGTTCTGGCGCGCATAGAAGCCCGGCGCGAGGATCTTCACCAGGATCATGCCCACCAGGCCGACGCTGTAGGCCACCAGCGCCTGCCGTGTCATCCAGGCGTCCTCGGCGGTGAAGCGGCCGTAGTGGAAAAGGGTCGAGATCAACGGCAGCGCGATGACCCCGAGCGCGACCGCGGCCGGCACCGCGAGCAACAACGTCACGCGCAGCCCCCAGTCGAGCAACTTGGCGTACTCGTCGCTATCGGCCGCAGCATGATACTTGGACAAGCTCGGCAGCAGGATGGTGCCGAGCGCCACGCCCAGCATGCCGGCCGGGAATTCCATCAGGCGGTCGGCGTAGTACAGCCACGACACGCTGCCGGCGGCGAGGAACGAGGCGAAGACCGTGTTGATCAGGAGCGAGATCTGGCTGATCGACACGCCGAACACCGCCGGACCCATCAGCCTGAGGATCCTGCTGACCCCGGGATGACGGGGATTGAAGCGCCAGCGCGGGCGCATGCCGAGCCTGGCGAGGGCCGGCAGCTGCAAGGCGAGCTGAAGCACGCCGCCGCCGAACACCGCCCAGGCGAGCACCAGTGCGGGCGGGTGAAAGCGATCGGCGAAGAATGCCGCGGCGACGATGAAGCTCACGTTCAGCAGCACCGGGGTGAACGCCGGGATGGCGAACCGGTTCCAGGTGTTGAGGATGCCGGCGGCGAACGCCACCAGCGATATGAAGAAAATATAGGGAAAGGTGATGCGCAGCATCGCGACCGTCAGCGCGAACTTGCCGGGGTCGGCCGCAAATCCGGGCGCGGTGACGTATACGATCAGCGGCGCCGCCGCGACGCCGAGCGCCGCAGCGACCACCAGCGCGATGAACAGCACGCTCGCGACGCAGTCCACCAGGGCGCGGGTCTCCTCGGGCGTCTGCCGATTGCGGTATTCCCCCAGGATCGGCACGAAGGCCTGCGAAAACGCCCCTTCGGCGAACAACCGGCGCAGCAGGTTGGGAATGCGGAAGGCAACGAAGAAGGCGTCGGTCGCGAGCCCGGCACCGAACACCCGGGCAATGAAGAAATCGCGCACCAGCCCGAACACCCGCGACAGCAGCGTCATGCTGCTGATGGTGGCCAGCGCGCGCAGCAGGTTCATCGCCGCGAGCGCCAGCGCCGGGCGCAATTTTCCTTGCGCGACGGGGAGTTAGCCGCTACAATGCGCCCCTTTTTCAGCCCGGTCCCACCTACATGGCAAACATCGCTTCCGCGCGCAAGCGCGCCCGCCAGGCGGAAAAGCGCCGCACCCACAACATGAGCCTGCGCACCACGGTGCGCAGCGCGATCAAGAACGTCAAGAAGGCGATCGCCGCGGGCGACAAGTCCGCCGCCGAGCGCGCTCTGCAGCAATCGCAGAGCGTGATCGACCGCATCGCGTCCAAGCGCGTGCTGCACCCCAAAGCTGCCGACCGCCACAAGAGCCGCCTCTCGCGCGCGATCAAAGCGCTGTCGTAGGCCGCGGCGGAGCGCGTCGCCGGCGCGAAGGTTTGCGGAAAAAGCGAACTCGGCGACCGCTGCTCGGGACATGATCTGATGGCTCGGAAGGCGCGCAGCCGGCGCGGCGCGAGGTTGCCGCGATTATAGCAACCGCTATGCCGAAACCCGTCAGCCGAATCCTCGTCATCAACGACGAGAGCCTGGTTTTGCGCGAGTTCGTGAAAGGGCTCAACGCCGCGGCGCGCTCGCTCGACAACCCGCTCGGCATCACCTTCGCCGGCGTCACCACGGCCAAGGAGGCGCTCGCCGCGATCGAAAGCGACGGCGACATCCAGGCGGTACTGGTCGATGACACGCTGTATTCGCTGCCGGGCGGCGGCAGGAAGAACGGCGGCGCGCGCAAGAAGCTGCAGATGTCGGCGCTCGAGCTGGTCAGGCGCATCACCCGTTTCCGCCCGGAGCTTTCGGTATACATCCTGATCGCACAGGAAAAAGAGGACGACGTCGTCGACGCGCTGTTCACCGAGTCGGTGGACGGCTACTTCTATCGCGAGGAGCGCGATTACCGCGGCATCTACCGTATCCTGAACGCGCAGATCCAGGAGCGCGCCAGGACGCCGTTTACCGACCAGCTGAAGAACTACGTCTGGATGGCCAAGGACCAATGGCACACGCCCGGCCATTCCTCGGGCGAGTCGCTGCGCGCGAGCCCCTGGGTGAACGACTTCTACGAATTCATGGGCGAGCACGTATTCGACGCCGACCTGTCGGTGTCGGTGCCGATGCTCGATTCGCTCATGGACCCCAAGGGGGTGATCCTGGAAGCGCAGCAGATGGCGGCGAAGGCTTTCGGCGCGCGCCGCACCTTCTTCGCCACCAACGGCACCTCGACCGCCAACAAGGTGATCTTCCAGACCCTGCTCGCGCCCGGCGAGAAGCTGCTTCTCGACCGCAACTGCCACAAGAGCGTGCACTACGGCGTAGTGCTTTCGGGCGCGTTGCCGGTGTACCTCGATTCGGCGCTCAACCGCAAGTACGGTCTGTACGGCCCGGTGCCGAAGAAGACCATATTCGAGGCGATAGAAAAGCATCCCGACGCCGAAGCGCTGATCCTGACCTCGTGCACCTACGACGGACTGAGGTACGACCTTGCGCCCATCATCGAGGCGGCGCACGAAAAAGGCATCAAGGTCATCGTCGACGAAGCCTGGTACGCCTTCGCCCGCTTCCACCCCGAATTCCGTCCGACCGCGCTCGAAGCCGGGGCGGACTACGCTACGCAGTCGACGCACAAGGTGCTGTCGGCCTTCTCCCAGGCATCGATGATCCACGTGAACGACCCGGATTTCAGGGAGCATCTGTTCCGCGAGAACTTCAACATGCACACGTCGACCAGCCCGCAGTACACGATGATCGCGAGCCTGGACGTGGCGCGCAAGCAAGCCGTCATGGAAGGATACAAGCTGCTGTCGAGGACGCTCGCGCTGGCGAAAGAGCTGCGCGAGCAGATCAACTCGACGCGCGTGTTCCGTGTGCTGGAGCTGGCCGACCTGCTGCCGGAGGAGGTCCGCAACGACGGCATCCGCCTCGATCCAACCAAGGTCACGATCGACATCTCGGGCGGCGGCTACACGGTCGACGACCTGCAGAAGGAGCTGTTCGAGCGCTTCAACATCCAGGTCGAGAAGTCGACCTTCAATACGCTCACGCTGCTGCTTACCATCGGCACGACCCGCTCAAAGGTCTCGCGCCTGTACGATGCGCTGATGCGCATCGCGCGCGAGCGCCGCGCGCCGCGCCGGCTGGTGCAGACGCCCGAGATCCCGGGCTTCACCCGGCTGCGCTACCTGCCGCGCGACGCCTATTACTGCGGCGGCGAGCTGGTGCCGGTATTCGACGAACGCGAGCGCATCAACAAGGCCCTGGCGGGGCGGGTCTGCGCGGATCAGATCGTGCCCTACCCGCCGGGGATTCCGGTGCTGGTGCCGGGCCAGCTGATCACCGGCAACGTGGTCGAATACCTCGGCGACCTTCTGCACTCGCACAAGCGCATGGAACTGCACGGTATGGTTCAAGCCGGCTACCTGCCGTGCGTGCGAGTGCTCACCGCGAGCGAGGAGCAGGCGCTGCGCAGCATTGGGTGACCTGGCTCCGGGCGCTGTGCTAGCATTCAAAGAAACGGCGGCCGGGGCCGCCGTTTTGCATTTTGGAGGTAGTGCCATGTCCCACGTCATGAATACCTACGCCCGCCAGCCCGTCGCCTTCGTGCGCGGCGAGGGCGTGTGGCTCTGGGATGAAGCCGGCAAGAAGTACCTGGATGCGTTAGCAGGCATCGCGGTCAGCACGCTCGGCTACGCGCACCCGAAGCTGACCCGCGCGCTGGCGGAGCAGGCCGGGCGCGTGCTGCACACTTCCAACCTGTTCCGCATCCCGCTGCAAGAGGCGGCCGCCGACCGGATCGCCGAGATCACCGGCCTGGAGGAAGTGTTCTTCTGCAATTCGGGCTGCGAAGCGAACGAGGCGGCGCTCAAGATCGGGCGCAAGTACGGCCACGAGCGCGGCATCCAGGAGCCGGCGATCGTGGTGATGGAGAATTCGTTCCACGGCCGCACGCTGGCGACGCTCTCGGCCACCGGCAGCCGCAAAGTGCAGGCGGGATTCGAGCCGCTGGTGTCGGGGTTCGTGCGCGTGCCCTACGGCGACCTGGCGGCGGTGCAGAAGATCGCGGAGATCAATCGCAACGTGGCCGCGGTGCTGGTCGAGCCGATCCAGGGCGAGGGCGGAATAAACGTCGGCGGCGTCGAGTACCTGCGCGGCCTGCGCGAGATCTGCGACCGCAACGAATGGCTGCTGATGCTGGACGAAGTGCAGTGCGGCCTCGGCCGCAGCGGCAAGTGGTTCGTCTACCAGCACGCCGGGATCGTCCCCGACGTAGTGCCGCTCGCCAAGGGCCTCGGCTCCGGCGTGCCGGTCGGCGCCTGCGTCGTCGGCGGACGCGCCGTGGGGGTGCTCAAGCCCGGCAACCACGGCTCGACCTTCGGCGGCAACCCGCTCGCCTGCACCGCGGTGATTACCACCATCGACGCGATCCGCGAGCAGGGCCTGCTCGAAAACGCGCTGCGGGTGGGCAAGGTGATCCGCGAAGGCCTCGGCGCCGAGCTGGCCGGCGTCGCGGGAGTGGCGGAAATCCGCGGCATGGGCCTGATGCTCGGGCTGCAGCTCGAGCGGCCCTGCGCCGAACTGGTCAAGGCCGCGCTGGAGGCCGGGCTAGTCGTCAACGTGACCGCCGACAGCGTGGTGCGCATGCTGCCGCCGCTGGTCATGAACGAGGCAGAGGGCGCCATGGTGGTGGAGCGGCTGGCACCGCTGGTGAAGGCGCTGCTGGCGCGCGAACCCTCGCTGCCGCAGGCCGCAGCAGCACGCTGAACACCGCGCGCTGATGGACCTGCGCCACTACCTGCAGTTCAATGACTTCGCGCTCGGCGAGTACGAGCACCTGTTCGCGCGCACGCGCTGGATCAAGGAGCGCTTCAAGCGCTACGAGCGCTACTGGCCGCTCGAAGACCGCACGCTGGCGATGATCTTCGAGAAGCAATCGACCCGCACACGGCTGTCGTTCGAAGCCGGCATGCATCAGCTCGGTGGGGCAGCGATCTTTCTTTCCACGCGCGACTCGCAGCTCGGCCGGGGCGAGCCGGTCGAGGACGCCGCGCAGGTCATCTCGCGCATGTGCGACGTGGTCATGATTCGCACCTTCGAGCAGGACACCCTGGAGCGCTTCGCGGCCCACTCGCGCGTGCCGGTGATCAACGGCCTGACCAACGAGTACCATCCCTGCCAGATCCTGGCCGACATCTATACCTTCCTCGAGCAGCGCGGTTCGATCCGCGGCAGGACCGTAGCCTGGATCGGCGACTCGAACAACGTCTGCAATACCTGGCTGCAGGCCGCGGAGGTGTTCGACTTCAACGTACACGTTTCCACCCCTCCGGGATACGAAGTCGAGCCCGAGCGCGCCGGACTGTACGGAACCGACCACTACGAGGAGTTCCGCGACCCGATGCAGGCAGCGAAGGGCGCCGACCTGGTGACGACCGACGTCTGGACCAGCATGGGAATGGAGTCCGAGGACGCCGAGCGCAAGCGCGACTTCCAGGACTGGCAGGTGGACGGCGAGATGATGCGGGTGGCGAAGCCGGACGCGCTGTTCATGCACTGCCTGCCGGCGCACCGGGGCGAGGAGGTCGCTGCGGAGGTGATCGACGGGCCGCACAGCGCGGTCTGGGACGAGGCCGAGAACCGGCTTCATTCGCAGAAAGCGCTACTGGAATTCCTGTTACTGGGCAAAGTGGAACTTTGATGGCAAAGAAGAAGCAGAGCATCAACAAGGTCGTGCTCGCCTACTCGGGCGGGCTCGACACGTCCGTGATCCTGAAGTGGCTGCAGGACGAGTACGGCTGCGAGGTGATCACCTTTACCGCCGACATCGGCCAGGGCGAAGAGGTCGCGCCCGCGCGCAGAAAGGCGAAGATGCTCGGCGTGAAGCAGATCTTCGTCGAGGACCTGCGCGAGGAGTTCGTGCGCGATTTCGTGTTTCCCATGTTCCGCGCCAATGCGGTCTATGAAGGCGAGTACCTGCTCGGCACCTCGATCGCGCGCCCATTGATCGCCCAGCGCATGGTCGAAATCGCGCGCAAGACCGGCGCCGACGCCATCTCGCACGGCGCGACCGGCAAGGGCAACGACCAGGTTCGCTTCGAGCTGGGTGCCTATGCCCTGATGCCCGACGTCAAGATCATCGCGCCCTGGCGCGAATGGGACCTGCTGTCGCGCGAGAAACTGCTTGCCTACGCCGACAAGCACGGCATCCCGGTCGACTTCAAGAAGCGCAAGGGCGGCGCGCCCTACTCGATGGACGCCAACCTGCTGCACATTTCCTACGAGGGCGGCGTGCTCGAGGATCCGGCCTTCGAGCCGGAGGAGTCGATGTGGCGCATCACGGTGTCGCCGCAGAAGGCGCCCGACCGGCCGCAGCACATCGAGCTCGAGTACCGCCACGGCGATATCGTCGCGGTGAACGGAAGCAAGATGACGCCGGGCAAGGTCCTCGCGACGCTGAACGCGATCGGCGGGCGGCACGGCGTCGGGCGACTCGACATGGTCGAGAACCGCTACGTCGGCATGAAGAGCCGCGGCTGCTACGAGACCCCGGGCGGCACGATCATGCTCAAGGCGCACCGCGCCATCGAGTCGATCACGCTCGACCGCGAGGTGCTCGCGCTCAAGGACGATTTGATGCCGCGCTACGCGCGCATGATCTACAACGGCTACTGGTTCAGTCCCGAGAGGAAGCTGCTGCAGGGCCTGATCGACGCCTCGCAAGCGACCGCCAACGGCAGCGTGCGACTGAAGCTATACAAGGGCACCGTGCTGGTCACCGGCCGCAGCTCGAAGTCGGACTCGCTGTTCGATCAATCGATCGCCACCTTCGAGGACGACCGCGGGGCCTACGACCAGGCCGATGCCGTCGGCTTCATCCGCCTCAATGCGCTGCGCCTGCGCATCGCAGCAAACCTGCGCAAGAAACGGCGCTGACGATGCGCGCCTGGGTCGCCGCCCTGATGTTGGCCGCCGCGCCGACCTGGGCGGCGCCATTCGCGGTACCCGTGGGCGGCGCGCGCATCGGGCTGGAGGCGCCGGCCGGGTTCGCCGACACCGGCTTCACCGGCTCGCCGCGCCTGCGCGAGATCGCGGAATCGCTCACCCCAGCATCGAACCGCATTCTGCTGTTCGCGATAAGCGACGGCGACCTGCGCCTGTTCATGCAGGGCGACCGCCCCGAACTGCGCCGCTTCATGATCGCCGTCACGCCACGCGCGCTGGAAGACCAGAGCGTGACCGCGCGTCAGTTCGACGCCTTCGTCGGCGACGCGCTGCGCGCGCTGGGGGGTCCGCCGCCGCCGCAGGGCGACGTGCTGAAATACCTCGACGCTCAGCCGCGCGGCAAGGCGGCGCTGCTGGGCGAGCTGGAACGCGACACAACGGTCGTGTCGGTACTGCAGGGCACGCGTCTGCCGGACCCCCCCGGCTTCGGTGCGAAGCCGGAATACATGCTGTCGACGACCACTTTGCTCAACCTGCGCGGCAAGGCGCTCAGCGTTTCCGTCTACAGCATCTACGAATCGGCCGACGACCTGGCCTGGATCAAGCTCGCCACCGCGCGCTGGATCGAAGACCTGCGGCGCCTGAACGCGCGCTAGGTGGACTGCGACGCGAGGTAGACCATGTCCGAAGCGAACTATCGCGAGCAGGCGCTCAAGATCTATCCATGGATCTGCGGCCGCTGCGGGCGCGAATTCTCCGGCCGGAGCCTGCGCATGCTGACAGTGCACCATCGCGACCACAACCACGACAACAACCCGCCCGACGGCAGCAACTGGGAGCTGCTGTGCCTGTACTGCCACGACAACGAACACTCGCGGCAGCTGGAGGCGGCGCAGCGCGGCGGCGCCTTGCCGGCCGGTGACACCGGTCCGGCGCCGGCCACGCACAATCCCTTCGCGGCGCTCGACTCGCTGCTGAAGGGCAAGAAGTAGCGCTACCCCTCCACCACTTCACGGGACCGGAACGCCATGCCATCTTTCGACATCGTTTCCCAGGTAGACAGGCAGGAAGTCAAGAACGCGATCGAGCAGACCAACCGCGAAGTCACCAACCGCTTCGACTTCAAGGGATCGGATGCGCGCGTGGAGCAGAACGAGCTGCAGCTGACCGTTTTCGCAGACGACGAGTTCAAGCTCGGCCAGGTGCTGGACGTGCTGCGCGGGCGCCTGAGCAAGCGCAACGTCGACGTGCGGTGCCTCGAACTGGGTGAAGTGGAGAAGATCTCGGGCGACAAGGTCAAGCGCCCGCTCACGGTCCGCGTCGGCGTGGCGCAGGAAAAGGCGAAGTCGATCGTCAAGCTGCTCAAGGAATCCAAGATCAGGGTGCAGGCCTCGATCCAGGGCGACGCGGTGCGCGTCTCCGGCGCCAAGAAGGACGACCTGCAGGCGGCAATTCAGCTGGTGCGCCAGTCGGTGACCGACGTGCCGCTGCAGTACATCAATTTCCGCGACTGAGCCCCTCGCACCAGCGCTCGTAGATCAGGTCGGCCACCTCGTGCAGCGCCGCGACGCGGCGCTCCAGGTCGCGCAGGATCTCCGCCGGCTGCTGCACGCCCGGGCTGGCGGCACTGGCGGCGATCTCGCCGCGCCCGGCCTCGCACCAGTCGCGCACCAGCTCGGCGGTCATTTCGACGTGGCATTGCATGCCGAAGTGGCGCCCGAGCGCGAAGGCCTGGTTGGGGCAGCGGGAATTGGTCAGCAGGCGCGTGGCGCCGGGCGGAATGCTGAAGCTTTCACCGTGCCAGTGAAAGGACTCGAACGATTGCAGCTCGCCGAACCACTCCCGCGCCAGCGCGTTATCCGCGATCTGCACCTCGCCCCAGCCTATCTCCTTCACCGCTGCGGGCTCGACCTTGCCGCCGAACGCGCGCGCCATGAGCTGGCCGCCCAGGCAGTGCCCGATCACGGGCACGTCCTTGCGCACCGCGTCGCGGATCAATTCGAGCGCGCGAGCGATCCACGGCAACGGGTCGTTGACGCTCATCGGCCCGCCCATGAAGGCCAGGCCGCTGAACGCACGTGCGTCGCGCGGCAGCTCTTGGCCAGCGTCCAGCGCGACCAGCCGGGAAGGAATTGAGCGCCGCTCCAGAGTGGTGGCAAAATACCCCGGCCCCTCGATACGGGCATGCCTGAAGATCGCGACCGGCCTCATCGGAGCTGCCTTTGCAAAGCCGCCATTTTATTGGTCTCGCCGCCCTGCTGATAGCGCTTCCCGCCGGCGCGACCGACGTCGGCCTGGTAGGCGTGTTTCCCGGCAAGGCGGCGGTGCTGGTGATCGACGGCGGCGCGCCGACCGCGGTCAGGATCGGCCGGACCATGCAGGGCGTGAGCGTCGTTTCGGCTGACGAAGCGCAGGCGGTGATCGAGGTCGCGGGCAAGCGCCGTACCTTGAGGCTGGGCCAGTACGCCAGCAATGCGAGCGACGACGGGCGGCAGAAGGTGACACTCGCCGCAGACCCGAGCGGACACTTCTTCGCCCAAGGGCAGGTCAACGGCGGCTCGGTTCGCTTCCTGGTCGACACCGGCGCCACCCTGATTGCACTGCCGGCGAGCACCGCCAACCGGCTCGGCATCGAATATCGCAAGGGCCAGCGCGGCCTGACGCAGACCGCCGCCGGACCGGCGGTCGCCTACAAGATCAAGCTTGACGAGGTCCGCCTGGGCGACATCAGGCTGCAGAACGTGGACGCGGTGGTGCTCCAGAGCGGGCTCAGCTTCGCCCTGCTCGGCATGAGCTTCCTGAACCGGGTGGAGATGCAGCGCGATGGCCAGTCGATGGTGCTTACCCGGCGCTACTGAGCCTTTCCGCTCAGGCACCATGCACCAGCGGCACGAAGCGCACCGGCAGCACGCTTCTGCGCTCGACGCGCCCGTCCGCGTGCTTGCTGACCAGCGCCAGTTCCTGCGCCCCCCAGCGCTCCCCGAGCGGGATCACCATCCTGCCGCCGGGCCTGAGCTGGTCGACGAGTGCCGGCGGAACCTGCGGCGCCGCCGCCGTCACCACGATCGCATCGAACGGCGCCTTCTCCGGCCAGCCGCCGTAGCCGTCGCCGACGCGCACCTCGACGTTGGCATAGCCGAGGCCGGCCAGTCGCTCGGCCGCGCTGCGGCCGAGCTCCGGCACCACCTCGATCGAATACACCTTGGCCACGATCTCGGCCAGGATCGCCGCCTGGTAGCCGGAGCCGGTGCCGACCTCGAGCACGACGTGACCGGGGCGCGGCTCGATCAGGTCGGTCGACAGGGCGACGATGTACGGCTGCGAGATGGTCTGGCCGGCGCCGATCGCGAGCGGGAAGTTGCCGTACGCGAGCGACGCTTCCTGGGGCGGGACCAGCCGGTGGCGCTCGACCTTGCCCAGCGCGGCGCGGACCGCGGGCGAGATGGCCTCCAGGCCGGTCTCGGCCGCGGTCTCGGCGTACATCGCCTCGACCTCCGCGACCATGCGCTCGCGCTGGGCCGCGTAGGTTGTCACGCGCGCTCAGCGCCCGGACTTGTCGCGCTCGATGAGCGCGTAGGCGCTGTGGTTGTGGATCGACTCGAAGTTCTCCGACTCGACCACGTAGGACTCGATGCGCTCGTCGAGGTTGAGCACCGCCGCCACGTCGCGCACCATGTCCTCGACGAACTTCGGATTGTCGTAGGCGCGCTCGGTGACGTACTTCTCGTCGGGCCGTTTGAGCAGGCCGTACAGCTCGCTCGAGGCCTGCTTCTCGACCAGGTCGACGATTTCCTCGATCCAGACGAAATCGTTCAGCCGCGCGCTCACGGTCACGTGCGAGCGCTGGTTGTGCGCGCCGCGGGCGGAGATCTTCTTCGAGCAGGGGCACAGGCTTGTCACGGGCACCAGAACCTTCATGGTGAAGGTCTGCTTGCGGTCGCGGATCTCGCCCACGAACGTGACCTCGTAGTCCATCAGGCTCTTCACCTCGGACACCGGCGCCGCCTTTTCGATGAAGTACGGGAAGCTCATCTCGATCAGGCCTTCCGCGGCCTCGAGCCGCTCCACCATCTCCTTCAGCATGACCTGGAAGGTTTCCACCGTGATCTCGCGCTCGTGCGCCTCGAGGATCTCGACGAAGCGCGACATGTGGGTGCCCTTGAAGTGATGCGGCAGCCCGACGTACATGTTGAACATGGCCACCGTGTGCTGCACGTTGCCGGAGCGCTCCTGGATGCGCATCGGGTGGCGGATCGCCTTGATCCCGACCTTGTCGATCGCCAGCTTGCGCGTGTCGGGCGACGCCTGGACGTCGGGAATGTTGTACAGATCGCGTGATTTCATGGGCGCAATTATAACATCCGACTAATTTACTCGGATATTGCGATTCTGATCGCCTTTTCGATACCTTCCGCGTCCAGTCCCACCGACGCAAGCAGCTTGGACGTATCGCCATGGTCGATAAAACGGTCCGGCAGGCCGAGCAGCAACACCTTGCGCTCGATCCCGAGCGCGGCAAGCGCCTCGCAAACCGCGCCGCCCGCACCGCCCATCACCGCGTGTTCTTCCACCGCTACCAGCAGGTCGTGGCTCTCGGCCAGTTGGCGCAGCAGGTCGACGTCGAGCGGCTTGACGAAGCGCATGTTGGCGACCGTCGCGTCGAGCGCGGCGGCTGCCTCGAGCGCCGGCTTGAGCATGCTGCCGAAAGCGAGGATCGCCACGCGCCGGCCTTCGCGCCGCAGCTCCGCCTTGCCGAGCGGCAGCGCGCTCATCGCCTTGCGCACTTCGACCCCCGGGCCGCTGCCGCGCGGGTAGCGCACCGCGGCCGGCGAATCGAGCGTGAAGGCGGTGTAGAGCATCTGCCGGCATTCGTCCTCGTCGGAAGGCGCCATGACCGTCAGGTTCGGCACGGTCCTCAGGTAAGCGTAGTCGAACGCGCCGTTGTGCGTCGCGCCGTCGCCACCGACCAGCCCGCCGCGATCGAGCGCAAATACCACCGGCAGGTTCTGGATCGCCACGTCGTGAATCAGCTGATCGTAGCCGCGCTGCAGGAAGGTCGAGTAGATCGCCACCACCGGCTTGACGCCCTCGCAGGCGAGTCCCGCCGCGAAAGTGACCGCGTGCTGCTCGGCGATGCCGACGTCGAAGTAGCGCTGCGGAAACATGTCCGAGAACTTCACCATGCCGGAGCCCTCGCGCATCGCCGGCGTGATCGCAACCAGGCGCGGATCGAGCTCGGCCATGTCGCACAGCCAGTCGCCGAAGACCTGGCTGTAGCTGGGCCGACCGCCGGGAGTCTTCTTGATCCCCTCGGCCGGATCGAACTTGCCGGGGCCGTGGTAGGCGATCGGATCGTCCTCGGCCAGCTTGTAGCCTTGCCCCTTGCGCGTCACCACGTGCAGGAACTGCGGCCCCTTCAGCTTGGCGATGTTGGCCAGGGTCGGGATCAGCGCATCGAGATCGTGGCCGTCGATCGGGCCGATGTAGTTGAAGCCGAATTCCTCGAACAGCGTGGACGGCGTCACCATGCCCTTGAAGTGCTCTTCGGCGCGGCGCGCGAGCTCCCACACCCCCGGCACGCGCTTGAGCAGGTGCTCGCTCGCCCGCCGGGCGGTGGAGTAGATGCGCCCCGACAGCAGCCGCGCGAGGTAGTTCGTGAGCGCGCCCACGGGGGGCGAGATCGACATCTCGTTGTCGTTCAGGATTACCAGCAGGTCGACGTCCATGGCGCCGGCGTTGTTCATCGCCTCGTACGCCATTCCCGCCGACATCGCGCCGTCGCCGATGACCGCGATCGCGCGCCGCTGCTCGCCCTTCATTTTGGCCGCGGTCGCCATGCCGAGTGCGGCCGAGATCGAGGTCGAGGAGTGCGCCGTGCCGAAGGTGTCGTAGGGCGACTCGCTGCGGCGCGGGAAGCCGGAGATGCCGCCCAGCAGCCTGAGCCGGGCCATGGCCTCGCGCCGGCCGGTAAGAATCTTGTGCGGGTAGGTCTGGTGCCCGACATCCCACACGATGCGGTCTTCCGGCGTGTCGAATACGTAGTGCAGCGCGATCGTGAGCTCGACCGTGCCCAGGTTCGACGACAGGTGGCCGCCGGTGGTGGAGACCGAGTCGAGCACGAATGCGCGCAGCTCGTCGGCCAGCTGCTTGAGCTGCTTGCGCTCGAGCTGTCGCAGCGCGGCGGGATCGTCGATGGTCCTGAGCAGGTCGTACATGGCCGGATTGTAGTCCTGCACGCGCGCGTGCCCGTCCTCGCGGGGCAGCGCGTCCGGCGCGCCGGTAATAACCGTCATCAGAATTTCCTCAGCACGATGTAGTCCGCCAGCTCACCCAGCCGGCGCGCGCGTGCGCCGAAATCCGCCAGCGCGACGTGGGCGTCGCGCCGCAGCGTCTCGGCGAACTCGAGCGCACCGCCGACGCCCATGGTCGAGACGTAAGTCGGCTTGCCCTGCCTGGCATCCTTGCCGGCGGTCTTGCCAAGCGTCGCGGTGCTCGCCTCGGCGTCGAGCACGTCGTCCACCACCTGGAACGCGAGGCCGACGCACTTGGCGTAGTGGTCGAGCTTGGCGCCCTGCGCCTCGCTCAGCGACCGGCCGCAAGCGGCACCGATCGCGACCGCGGCGCGGATCAGGGCCCCGGTCTTGCAGATATGCATCAGCTCCAGCTCGGGCGGCGTGAGCGACTTGCCGGTCGACTCCAGGTCGATCGCCTGGCCGCCCGCCATGCCACGCGATCCGGCGGCAAGGGCAAGGGCGCGCACCATTGCCAGCTGGGCCGCCGGATCGTCCGCCAGCCGGTGCTCGGCCAGGAGTTGGAAGGCAAGCGCCTGCAGCGCGTCTCCGGCCAGCAGCGCGGTCGCCTCGTCGTACTCGACGTGCAGCGTCGGCTTGCCGCGCCGGAGCACGTCGTCGTCCATGCACGGCAGGTCGTCGTGGGCCAGCGAATAGGCGTGGATCATCTCGACCGCCGAGGCGGCGATCTCGAGGCGCTCCGGGCTCGCGTCCGAAACCGCGCCGGCCGCGAACGCGAGCAGCGGCCGCACCCGCTTGCCGCCGCCGAGGCTCGCGTAGCGCATGGCCTGGTGC
>JBAUTW010000424.1:0-1520 GCA_049582365.1 Burkholderiales bacterium
CGCTGTGGCAGATCACCGTGTAGGCGGCGCAGACCTCGATCGAATGGCCCAGCGGCGGCGCCTTCTCGCCGATCACCGCATACACGCCCGGCGCCACGCGCTCGAGCGCGAAGCCGCCGTCCTTGCCGCTGACGGTGCGCGCCACCGCCTTGCCGTCGGGCGTTTCGAGCCGGATCGAGGCGCCGGCGATGGGGCGCTGCAAGGCGTCGCGCACCGTTCCCTCGACCCGCCCCGGGTCGACGCCGGCCGCGGCGGCGAGCCTCATGACGGCGAACGACGCGAGCAGAAAGATCGCATTTCTCAAATACGAGCGAAACATGTCCCTGACTCCCTGGTTGTGGATCGCGCGCACGCGCGCGAACGGGCCTCCGCGAACGGACGCCGTCAGCTAGCTAGAGGGAGGCGGGCGCAGGCGGTGCGCGCGGGTCGAACTCGACCCGCAGCACACGCGGCAGGAAAAAGACGAACAGGACCGGCAGGACCGCGGGGGCCTCTGCCGCGAGGACGTGCCAGATTCCGGAGTGGCCGACGCTGTGGCAGATCACCGTGTAGGCGGCGCAGACCTCGATCGAATGGCCCAGCGGCGGCGCCTTCTCGCCGTAGCGGACCACGGCGAGGTCGTGCTTCAGGTCCGAGAGGTCGTGCAGCTGCGCCCCGATCTGCCCGAGGAGCAGGCCGAGGATCGCAAGCAGGCTGGAAGCGCGGCGCATTGTCACGGCGAGACGACCTGCGGCGAGCATAGCATTCGCGCCGCAGCGCGTCGATGCGCGGCTCGATGGCGACCCGGCCCCGGTGCAATCGGTTACGTGAAGGTCGGGCAACTGACCTGCGGATAGCGAACGAGACCCGCGGGCGCTCGCGCCGCGGCGGACAACCTGCGCCTGCCGCCCAACCGCGTCATCGAGCCGGGCACCCAGATCGAGTTCTAGCGGCGCGCCCGAGACCTTCAATCGCGCCGCGTCGCCGCTAGAGAACGTGCAGCGCGGCCGGGAACCAGAACCCGACCACGCACAGCGCCGCGCCGAGCGCGCCCAGCGCGCCGGCGATCCAGGCCAGCACCGGCATGGCGGTGATGATCGAGGCCGAGGCGAGCACGATCCCGATCTGCACCGCGGCCGAGGCGAGCTCGTAGTGGTGGTAGGCGGTCATGGCGCGGTCGCGCCGCTGCTCCGCAATTTTCGCGCGCGCCGAGAGCTCCTTGCGGCCTTCGCCGGTGTCGGGCTCGGACTGGTAACGATCGGCGCTCTGCTTCCACGCCTCGATCTGCTTTTTCGCCGCTTCGCCCGGCGCGAGCGCCTCGAGCTGCTCGGCGGCGGTCCTGAGCGTGGTCTGGCGGACGGTCTTGGCCTGGAAGAACGACCACAGGTTGGAGGCCTGGATGTTGGCGTCCAGCGCTTCGGTCTGGGCCGACTTGCCGAGCGTCTCGGAAAACGCCAGCACCAGCGCGAGCACCGCGATCAGCAGCGCGATGGCCTTGTTGTGCTCTGCGTGCGATTCGATGTGTGCGCCCGACATTGCAT
>JBAUTW010000425.1:0-3424 GCA_049582365.1 Burkholderiales bacterium
GTCGAAGGCATTTGCGGGGGTAACTCTGCTTGCGGTCGTTTGCGCCGGGTGCGCAATCGGCGCACACCCATACGAAGAGCCGTCGAGCGGACCGGTAACCAGCGTGACTTTCCGCAACGCCACCACTGGTGGTTCGTACGTGTGGATCTACGGGGATGCGGCTCGATGCTCGCGCCGCCGCAACGCAGGAGCCATTCCTCCCTCCGGTACCAAGGACATGAGGGTCCGAGCGAACCGGGAGCTCGCGCTCACCTTTGGCTACGGCACGCGCAGAATGACGAACATCATAATCACCTGCAAAGTGACCGTGTCGTTCACCCCGGAGGCGCAAAAGAGCTATGAAGTGACGTTTTCATCGACGCGGGACCTGTCGAGGTGCTACGTGGACGTGGGCGAGAAGAACCCGCTTGGACTTGGCGGGAGCGCGTCGATCGAGGCACGGCACAGAATCTTCAAGAACGGATGGGACGAAGACTCGGATTTTTGCCAGCCGCTTGCGAGCGCAACAGCTGCGTCACCTGGCGGCAAGGTCGACACACCAACGGATTCGCCGCCAGCAGCTGCCGGTCCGGTGCAGCTCGATGACCTCAGGGACCTGATGCAGAAATGATACCCCGCCTCTCCGTGCTCCAGATTTACGCGGTTCTTTGCAGCGTGCTCGCGGCCGCGGTTTCGGGCCAGGCGCAGGCAATGGACCCTGCGCAGGTTTTCGAAAAGGTTTCGCCCAGCGTGTGGGTCGTGCAGACCTTCGACGCCGCCGGGCGGCCCTACGGACAGGGCAGCGCGGTGGTTGTAGCGCATGGCGAGCTGGTCACAAATTGCCACGTCCTTGCCAGGGCCAAGTACGTGCGGGTGCGCCGCAAGAATATTCTCTATGACGCGACGCTGGAGCATGCCGACGTGTGGCGCGATTTGTGCCTGCTCAAAGTCGAGAATTTCGACGTGCCACCCGTGGCAATCCGCCTTAAGGCCGATCTGAAAGTGGGAGAGCACGTGTTCGCAATCGGCAATCCGGATGGGTTCGAGACGACGCTCAGCGACGGATTGATCTCGGGGCTTCGACCCGTGCATGGGAAATTCGCCGCGCATGGAGTGGACGAGCTCATTCAGATCACCGCGCCGACATCACCCGGTTCAAGCGGCGGCGGGCTGTTCGATTCGGAGGCCCGGCTTGTGGGAATCACCACGCTCGGCTCGGTCTTCATACTGCAGAACGTGAACTTCGCGGTGCCCGCGGAGTGGATCGCGCAAATTCCCGCACGCGCAAAGGCAGCCCTCGCCAAGCGCGGTAGTACGACGAAGTTCGCCTCCGTCGGCGCGCCCGGGCTGCCGGCCGCGGGCACGAGCTGGACCTACAAGTTCGTCGAGGAAATCTACTCCAGACAGGAGATGGACGTCACCATCCGGGTGCAGAACGTGGACGACAGGGTCGTGGAAGAGCAGGTGACGAGCAGCGCCCCCGGCGCCCAGGATATGCACCGGGTGGTCAACGCGGGAGATTCGCGTTTCCTGGTCTTTCCGCTCGATTCGAACGACAGCCTGATCGAGATGTCCCCTTACCTACTCGCCGCCACCGACGGCAAGACGCTGGCGTCCGTCAGTCCTCCGGAGGGCTACCCGAGCGGCGGCTCGGGGTATCCTGGATTCGTTGCCACGGTGACGGAGGAAGGCTGGGAGCAGGTGACCGTCCCCGCGGGGACCTTCCGTGCGCTGCGCGTGACGGTCGTTGGGCACAGGTCCACCAGCTTTCACATGCGCGCGTCGGTGACGGGCAAGTTCGAAATGACGATCTGGTATGCGCCGGAGGTAAAGCGGTTCGTGAAGATAGTGCAAAAGATCTGGTCCGCGGATGGTTTCGCGCAATCGCTGACCGCCAAGGACGTGATCGAGCTGCGAGCCTACCACTCGCCTTCCTGATCCTTCACGCAGCGGGCGCGTCGATATCGAGCGTGGTCACGCGGCGCAGCTCGCGCCGCTCCTTGGCGTCGTCGAACGGGCGGCCGCGGTGCATGGTGGCGCGGTTGTCCCAGATCACCAGGTCGCCCACGCCCCAGACGTGGCGATAGACGAACTGCGGCTGGGTGGCGTGCTCGGTGAGGTCGCGCAGCAGCAGCCGCCCTTCCGGCACCGGCCAGTCGATGATGCGCGAAGCGTGCGAGGCGAGATAGAGGGAGCGCCGCCCGCTGCGTGGGTTGACCCGCACCAGCGGATGAATCGCGCCCTTGAGCAGCTCGGCCTCGTCGGGCGCGAACTCGAAGCCGAGGGTCTGGCGCGAGTAGGCAATCGAGTGGTGCACGCGCAGGCCTTCGAGCCTGTCGCGCATCGCGTCGTCCAGCGCGTCGTAGGCTGCGCACATGTCGGCGAACTCGGTGTCCGCCCCCGACGCCGGCACCACGCGCGCATGCAGCATCGAGTAGCGGCCCGGCGGATCCTGGAACGAGGCGTCGGTGTGCCACAGGCGGTTGCCAAGCGCGTACTGGCGTTTGCGGTCCTCGCGCGCCATGATGCTTCCGTCGGCAGCCACGTTTGAGATGTCGGTCAGCGCCTCGTTGCCGAAGCGGTTGGCGCCCAGCGCCGCCGAGCCGGTCTTGGCATGCAGCTCGCCGTCGAAGCGCTGCGCGAATGCGATCTGCTCCCGGTCGCTGAATTGCTGAGCGCGGAATACCAGCACGCGGTATTCGTCCATCGCGCCGCGGATCGCCTCGAGCGTGTCGCGGTCGCTCACCCGGCGCAGGTCGACCGGGCTCGCCTCTGCAGCGAAGTGCGGATGCAGCTTGCGGAATGTCAGCGTCATCTCAGCTTGCGTCGCAGGTTGTCGGCATGGTTCGCCAAGCATAACTGAACTGAACTTCAGGGTGCGGCGCCGTGTCACTCCTGGCATGGACCAAGAACACAAACCACGCCCGGTCAGCCTCAGGCGCCGCCGCCTGATCGCAGCCACTTCGGCGGTGGGAGCAATCGAGATCGCCGCCGCGGCGGTGCCTTTCGTCGGCTCGCTGCTGCCCAGCGCCCGCGCCAAGGCGGCGGGGGCGCCGGTGCGGGCAAACGTGAGCAGGCTCGAGCCGGGCCAGCTGACGACCGTGTCGTGGCGCGAGAAGCCGGTGTGGATCCTGCGTCGCACGCCGGCGGAGTTGCGCCAGGTCGAGCACTCGAGGCTGGACCTCTCGGATCCCAAATCGCAGGTGCCGCAGCAACCGCCGGGCATGGAACTGCATCTCGACACCGGCGTGCGCGCGCTGCGCCCGGAGTACCTCGTGCTGGTCGGAATCTGCACTCACCTGGGCTGCATTCCGGAGTACCGGCCGCAGCCGGGGTCCGTCGGCCCGGATTGGACCGGCGGCTTCTACTGTCCCTGTCATGGCTCCAAGTACGATCTATCGGGGCGTGTGCTGGCCGGCTCGCCCGCGCCGATCAACCTGCCCGT
>JBAUTW010000426.1:0-1704 GCA_049582365.1 Burkholderiales bacterium
CATCCGCCGGCCGGTGGCCACCACGCTGCTGACCGCGGGGCTCGCCTTGTCGGGCATCGTCGCCTTCAACCTGCTGCCGGTGGCGCCGCTGCCGCAGGTCGACTTCCCGACCATCTCGGTGCAGGCCAACCTGCCCGGCGCCAGCCCCGAGACCATGGCGGCGACGGTCGCCACGCCGCTCGAGCGCGCGCTCGGGCGCATCGCCGGGGTGACCGAGATCACCTCGACCAGCTCGATCGGCTCGACCCGCGTGACCCTGCAGTTCGACCTCGACCGCGACATCAACGGCGCCGCGCGCGACGTGCAGGCGGCGATCAACGCCGCGCGCAGCCTGCTGCCCACCGGCCTGCCGAGCAATCCGACCTACCACAAGGTCAACCCGGCCGCCGCGCCGATCATGATCCTGGCGCTCACCTCCGACGCGCTGGACCGGGGCCAGATGTACGACGCCGCGTCCACCATCCTGGCGCAGAAACTGTCGCAGATCGACGGCATCGGAGAAGCGCGGGTCGGCGGCAGCTCGCTGCCCGCCGTGCGCGTCGAGCTCGACCCGAAGGCGCTCAGCGACTACGGCATCAGCCTGACGCAGGTGCGCGCCACCCTGACGGCGGCCAACGCCAACCGGCCCAAGGGCGTGGTCGAGCAGGGCGGGCGCCAGTGGCAGATCGCTGCCAACGATCAGTCCACCCAGGCGAGCCAGTACCGGCCGCTGGTGATCGCCTGGCGCAACGGCGCCCCGGTGCGCGTGTCCGACGTCGCCGACGTGGTCGATTCGGTGCAGGACGTGCGCAACGCCGGGCTCTCCAACGGCAAGCCCTCGGTGCTGGTGATCCTGTACAAGCAGGCCGGGGCCAATATCATCGAGACCACCCGGCTGGTGCGCGAGGCGCTGCCGCAGCTCGAGGCCTCGATTCCGCAGTCGATCGACGTCAAAGTCGCGATGGAGCGCACCTCGACCATCAGCGCCTCGCTGCGCGAGGTCGAGCTCACGCTGCTGATCGCGATCGGCCTGGTGATCCTGGTGGTGTTCGCGTTCCTGCGCAACCTGCGCACCACGCTGATCCCGGCGATCGCGGTGCCGGTGTCGCTGGTGGGAACCTTCGGCGTGATGTACCTGTGCGGCTACAGCCTCGACAACCTGTCGCTGATGGCGCTCGCCATCGCCACCGGGTTCGTGGTCGACGACGCGATCGTGGTGCTGGAGAACGCCACGCGCCACATCGAGCGCGGGGTGGCGCCGTTCGAGGCCGCGCTGCGCAGTGCGCGCGAGGTCGGCTTCACCGTGCTGTCGATGAGCCTGTCGCTGGTGGCGGTGTTCACCCCGATCCTGCTCATGGGCGGCATCGTCGGCCGGCTGTTCCGCGAGTTCGCGGTCACGCTGTCGGTCGCGATCGGCATTTCGCTCCTGGTCTCGCTCACGCTCACGCCCATGATGTGCGCGCGCGTGCTCAAGGCGCGGCATGAAGCGCGCCCCGGGCGCCTGTACCTGGCGAGCGAGCGCGTGTTCGACTGGGTGCTGGGACACTACCGGACCAGCCTCGGTTGGGCGCTGCGCCACCCGCGCCTGGTGATGCTGACCCTGGCGGCGACCGTCGCGCTGAACGTCTACCTGTACGTGATCGTGCCGAAGGGATTCTTCCCCGAGCAGGACACCGGCCGCCTGATCGGCTCGATCCAGGCCGACCAGGCGATCTCGTTCCAGGC
>JBAUTW010000427.1:0-1941 GCA_049582365.1 Burkholderiales bacterium
GAGGCGCCGTACGGAATGCCCTCCTCGGAGGCGAACGCCTGCGCCGTGAAGAAACCGGTCGGGTCCTTGCCGAGGCGGTAGTCGAGCACGTGGCACGCGGCGCACGAAGCCTCGAAAGAATTCTTCGCGCCCGGCAGCTTGAATGCGGTGACCTCGCCGCTCGCGTCGACGGCGACCCAGCGGTCGGCGTGGTCGCCGCGGAAGTAACCGCGCGTGCCGTCCGCCGTGTCGGCGGCCTCGTCGCCGTCGAGCTGGACCTTGAACGGAAGCCCGAAGTGCTCGGTTACGGCCGGATTGCCGGGCGCGGCGACGCGCGCGAGGAAGCGCTGCGTGGTGCCCTGGCCGCCCATGACGAGGGCGACGGAAAACTTCTTGCTCGGGGCGACGACGGCGCTCGCGGGGTTGTCGACCAGGGTCATCGTCGGCACGCCCGCCTCGCGCGAGAGGACTGCCTTGAACGCCCAGTTCTGCGGCTCCGTCTCGTGCGCGAGATAGTCGTCCACGCCGTGCTCCTCCCCGCTATCGCCCGCGTCCTCGTGCTCTTCGTCCTCGTGGTTGGTATCCGTGACGGCGTTCGGGGTGAAGTAGACGGTACGTGTCCCGCTCTCGGGGAACGCGGCGAGGACGCCGGCGCGCCAGCCCACCGAGGCGAGATCGAAGTCTTGCAGCGCGCTGCGCTGCTCGAGCGCGGTGACGCCAAGCGCGTGCGGCGTGCGCTTCCAGCCGTCCTGCTTGGCGTGGCAGGAGAGGCAGGCCGTGGAACCGATGTAGCTCGCCTCGCGCGGCGGGCGCGAGGAAAGCCTGATGGCGAGAGGCGCCGCGGCGAGCTCGCGCAGCGGCCGTGCCTTCCGCGCCAGGCTTCCGCCCGGAAGGACTTCGTCCTCGGACGCCGGCGCCGCGTAGACGAAGTAGGCTTCGGCGCCGGATAGCGCGCCGAGCGAAAAGTGCCCGTCTTTGTCCGTCTGCGCGCTCGGGAATCGCCTGCCGTCGCGGTCGATCGCGTCCTCGAGAGGCTCGTCTACGCCGTCTGTCGTACCCTCGCGGATGGAGGACGCGGTCATCGGCGTAGTCGTATCGATGGCGGACGCGGGTACGGCATACACGGTCGCGCCCGCGACGGGAACGCCGGACGCGTCGGTCACGAGCCCGGCAACGGGGGTCGCGTTCTCGCCCTCTCCGGATCCGCAGGAGGCGAGGACGAGCGCGGCGAGAGCCGGGACCAGCCTCCGGAAGATGCGCATGACACGCTTCATCACGGTTGCCGAACCGCTCGGGTCGAAGGACTTACCGGGCCTTGCGTCCGGAACGGCGACGCAGGCTCAGCGCCGCCAGCGCAGCGGCCAGCAGCGCCGGCAGGGTCGGGTCCGTGGAACCGTCGCCGCCGATGGTGCAGCCGCCGCCACCGGTGCTCTTGAACGGCGACAGCACCTGCTCCGCGACGGACGGTTCGGCGGTCTGCAATTTCTTGATCTGCTCGGCGGTCAGGGGCTCGGCGAACAGCATCTGCTGCAGGTCATTGCCGCTCTTGGCGAAGGCCCAGGCATTGGGATCGGTCACCGGATTGGCGGGGTCGCCGGTGTAGGTGACGTGGTCGAAGGTCAGGGCGGTCTGCCAGTCCGGCGGCACCGGCACGACGCCGCCGATGGTCCTGAGCTTGCGCGCAGACGCGTCCCAGTGCGTGACCGCCATTTTCCCGCTGACGGAATACGCCTTGAGGTTGGCGTTGTCGTGGCAGTCGGCGCAGGCGCGGGCTTTCTTCGTCACCGAGTGCGCGGTGTAAGGCGCGAATACGACGAAGCTCTTGTCCTTGTAGACCAGGGTCTGCATCGTCGCCGTGTGGATCTTGCCGCTGCCTTCGCGCCTGACCAGGAACGTGAGACCGCTCACCGCCGGGGTGTAATAGCGCCGTCCGCCGCCCGCGACCTGGCTGTCGAAGTGGCA